>CAZYYD010000016.1:0-86164 GCA_964651225.1 uncultured Ignavibacteriaceae bacterium | reverse complement strand
TCACACTCTTTTAGAGCGTCACAGATACCCCGCTGCTTGCGGCGGGGAGCTTCATCGGCAGCGGGTCGCAGACGATACCTGCATTCAACTACAACAATTTGACGAGCAGTTCATCCGGTGCACGGACGCTTGCTTCAAGCGGCACGATCGGTATCGCAGTAACTTTCACAAGAGGATCGAACAGCTACACAACGACAAGCAGCACAGTCGAGTTCCATGGCACTTCGAACCAGTCTATTCCTGCTTTCTCGTTTGATAACCTGACCGTTTACAATTCCTCTGGATTTACACTCACAGGCAATGTGTCGGTTGAGGGAATGTTAACATTAACCTCAGGTAATGTCACAACATCTTCCAACACACTGACAATCGGATTGAGCGGAGCGGTGTCGAGGACAAGCGGATATATCGTCGGGAATTTAGAAAGAGCTGTTCCGACAGGCAATCCGACTGTGAACTTCGACATCGGTGATGCATCGTATTACACTCCTGTTTCCTTGACGTTCACGACAGTCAGTGATTCGGGATTAGTAACGGCCTCGACAACTGCCGGGGATCATCCCGATGTTTTGAACTCCGGGGTCAACAGTGCCAAGAGTGCGAACCGGTATTGGACTCTTTCGGACAACGGAAGTGTGGCGTTCGCTTCGGTTGATGCTACGTTCACGTTTGATGCAAGCGACGTCGACGTCGGCTCCGATCCATTATCATTCATCGTTGTACAAAATGACGGTTCCTGGTCGGAGCCGACCCTTGGCACGGTCACATCGACCACAACTCAAGCCACTGGACTGACGACATTCGGTGATTTCCAGGTTGGTGAATCATCTCTCGGTGTCATTACCAGCACTGCTGCGGGCGGACTCTGGAGTTCTCCATCAACATGGATCGGCGGGGTGGTTCCTCCTCTCAACGCAAACGTTGTAATTGCTACAACCGGAAGTGATTCGGTTACACTCAATATGAATACGGGGAATTTAAACACCGTTACCATCAATAGCGGTTCAAAACTGTCAGGCGTCAACGGATATGTGTTGGCTATGGGTGTTACAAGTGGAACGACATTCCTGAATAATGGAACATTCAATGCATTTGGTGCCGATGTAAAAGTTCGGCGAAATTCACAATGGGATGGATCCGGTGTCTTCAATTTGACATCGATCAATATGAATTTCAAAACTTTGACCATCGCGTTCAGTTCCCCGAATACGATCAGTTTGGATGGTGCGGGAAATCCATTCTCGAATCCGGGCGTGATTGTACCGGGAACAAACACAACATTTGAATTCGACGGTACATCAGCGCAGACAATTCCGGTCAGCACCTATACGTTTAACAGTATTGTTGTCAATAATGCTGCAGGGATATCGCCCGATGCAGCGATCACGTCGACGAATGTTACCGGAGATATTACCATCGGAAGCGGCATTTTCAATGACGGCGGATTTGCAATCGATGGAAACAGCGGTAAGACATTCCAGGTTGCAAACGAGGCAGCGCTGGAACTGACAGGCACGAATTCCTTCCCGACAACATTCACTCCATCTCTCGGTGCAACAAGTACCGTGGACTATCAGGGGTCGAATCAAAATGTCAGAGTTGCAGACTACGGACATTTGTTGCTGACGAATTCTGGAACGAAAACATTTCTTGCAGGCACAACCGGTATTGCCGGCACACTTTCTGTCTCCGGCGGCGCTGCTGCAGATGCGACGACATTTTCGACGACGATTGATTTTAATGGTAGTACGTCCCAGACAATACCGGCTCTCAGTTTCAATAACCTGAGCAGTTCCAATACAGGTGCACGAACACTTGCAAGCAGCGGGACAATTGGAATTGGAGGGACATTTACACCGGGATCGAATTCATACACAGTCACTGGAAGTACGGTGAACTTCAGCGGAAGCGGCTCACAGACAATCCCTGCGTTCGACTACAACAATCTTACGAGCAGTTCCAGCGGCGCTCGCACATTGGCGAACAGCGGTGCGATCGGCATCGCTGGCACATTTACGCCGGGATCCAACTCCTACACGATTTCAGGCAGCACGGTTGACTTCAACGGAAGCGGATCGCAGACAATTCCTGCATTCGACTACAATAAGCTTACGAGCAGTTCAACCGGTGCGCGCACACTCGCAGGCAGCGGAACGATCCGCATAGCCGGAGTATTTACCAAGGGAACAAACAGTTACACCACGACAGGAAGCACCGTTGAATTCAACGGCTCGAGCCTGCAATCGATTTCAGGTCTTACGTTCTCAGCTCTGACCATCAACAATGCAAACGGCATAGTCATTACCGATAATACAACAGTCAATGGTGTCCTCACACTGACCAGCGGCACTATCACAACAAACGCAAATAAGGTCTCCATCAGTTCAACCGGTTCCATCAGCCGCACCAGCGGACATGTCAGCGGCAATCTTGAACAGTATATTGCCACAGGGGCTACATCAAAGACCTTCGATATTGGAAGTTCATCGGACTATACGCCCATTCAAATATCATTCGCGAGTGTCACGACCGCAGGAATGCTGACCGCATCGACAACCACGGGCGATCATCCATCCATCGGAACATCAGGATTAAATGCGTTGCAATCGGCAAACCGTTATTGGACCTTGGCCAACAACGGGATTGTCTTCACCAATTATGATGCAACATTCAATTTTGTACCCACCGATGTGGATGGAGGAGCGACACCAACCACCTTTATTCTGAAGCGTTATACCGGCGGTACGTGGAATGTTCCGACGATTGGAACCCGTACTTCCACAAGTATCCAAGAGCTGACCGATAATGCATTCGGAGATTACCAAGCCGCTCAGGCTGCCGGACAGGGTTTGGAAAACTATGCGATAACCCAGACTGATGGTATCTCATATAATTCAATCGCCGGGACAGGCAATTCCGTTGAGAGCTGGAGGAATTCAGTACAATGGGTGCTGGATGATAACCGCAGTTATCCGGTCCCGCTCGGCTTTGATTTTTGGTACAACGGTGTTCGGTATACTGAAATCAGTGTCGGAATAAACGGTTTTGCAGATTTTTCCTCATCTACTGCGGATGGATCAATTGGGTTAGACATGACAGGACGCGATTATGATTCTGATAATCCGAGCCATAATCGATTATCCAATACCACAGGATATAAGACCTGGAATGCACTTGCTCCGTTATATGGAGATATCTCAACGCAAAACGAAGTAGACCCTCTTGGATGGTCTTTTAAGTATTACACAAGTGGAGCTTCTCCGAACAGAATCTTCACGCTTGAATGGATCAATTGCAGTATTTGGAATCAGAGTAATACCGGTACAAGCTTTAATTTCCAGATAAAACTTTATGAAGGAAGTGGTAAGATCGAATATGTTTATGGAACGATGAATCTTGGCACAGCACCATCGCTCCAGTACAAGTGCGGATTTAATGCAGCCGATCTTTCCGGAGGTCTCTCAGCTGCTGTTCTTCAGATCCAGCAAACGGCAAATTCGACAAACTTCCTGCCTCAACGAATCCCGACGACAGGATACACGACAACACTGCCGAATTCAAATTCCAAGCTGACCTTTACACCGGTCATTCCTTCTGCGCCGACCGGATTTGATACTGCGTATGTTACACAGACTTCGATGCGTCTCAAATGGACTGATGTTGCCACCAACGAAATCGGCTATGTGATTTATCGCTCACAGGATGGATCAAACTTTACATTTGTCCGGCAAATAGCAGCGAATAGTACCTATTCAGATGAAACGGGTCTGCAGGGGGGAACCACCTACTATTGGAGAATCTACGCAGTCTCCGAAGGCGGCGTAAGCTCAGCGCTCGTTGGAAGCCAGGCAACGCTTGTTGCAGGTACATATACTTCTGCACAGACTGGAAACTGGAATACACCCGCCACATGGGTCGGTAACGCCGTGCCGACTCCCAGTGCCAATGTGATTATTGCTGACGGCCATACGGTCACCCTGGATACGAACGCAACGGTGGACGCCTTAACTGTGGGACAGGGAACCAGTGGCATCCTGCGCATCGGTAACAGCGCAGTTGCACGGTCGCTCACCGTTGTGGGAGATATTACTGTCAATAGCGGTGCGACCTTTGATGTCAATACGGCCTATACACAAATGGGCCATAGTATAACTCTCAGCGGGAATATCGTTAATAATGGAACACTGAACCTTGGAACAAGCGGAACGAGCGCTGCCGCCATTACCTTCAATAAATCTGCCGGAACTCAAACGATTCAAGGGAATGGATCGACCACCAAGTTCTACACCATGAATGTGAATGTCGGAACATCCACGAATGACATCCTGGATGTCTTCCCCTCAAACTTCTCGACATTGTCCGGCGGATTCCTGACGTTGACAAGCGGAACATTCCGATTCTCTTCTGCTGCAATGATTACTCCGTTTACATCATCCCAGACAATTACAGCAAATACAGGATTGTGGATCAATAATGCATCTGCTGTTGTCAATACAACGACAGGAAATTTAACGGTCTCGGGTCTCCTGCGGCTCACGACGGGAACTTTGAATGTTGGCAGCGCAGCGGACAATCGATTGATCTACAGCGGCGGAACGATCAATATTGAAGGGGGAGCGCTGAACATTGCAGGAAGATTTGAACCGTTGAATTTGACAACGCTGGTCAATTTCTCCATGTCCGGCGGTACCATCACCGTACCAACTGTCGGTTCTACTTCGACCACTGCATCGCCGATCGATATCAGTGTGCCCGGTTCCACATTTAATTGGACGAATGGTCGCATTGTCATTCAGCAAGAAGGCGGTAGTGGGGCAGAGAATCTTGGCTATATCAATATGCTGACGACCAATTATTTGGTGACAGGCGGTTCGCTGCAGGTCGGAAATTCCCAGACTCCGTCGGCCGATACGATTAAAGTGAAGAGTGCTGTGCCCGTTTATGCATTCATCGATAGCAGCGCTAACGCCACGATCCTGTTGGATACAAGTTTGACGGTTACGACGGATGTGTCCATCCTTGGCGGCGGATTAAGCGCCAACATCTCCAACCTGACCTTGGGCGGCAATTGGAACAATACAGGAACCTTCGCTCCCGGAACAGGTACTGTAATATTTAATGGCTCCGGAACACAGACAATTTCACGCACAGGCGGTGAGACATTCAACAACCTGACAATTAACAAGTCGTCCGGCACGGCATCCTTATCCACCGATGCAACAGTCAATAGCGCATTCTCGATTTCATCCGGGACGTTTGCAGTCAACAACCAAGCATTCACACTCAACGGATCAGTATCCAGTTCCGGAACGTTGACTGCAAATTCTTCCAGCACCGTTAACTATTCACAGACATCAGCCGGTCAGACAATTATTGCGGCCAATTATGGTAATCTCTCGCTGAATGCATACAGTAAAACTTTCCCCTCGGGAACAGTAGGTGTCTTTGGCACATTCACCGCACCCAATCCGGCTACTCCTCACAACCTGACAGGCAACACGATCGATTTCAACGGAAGCGGTGGACAAGTGATAACCGCAACGACAGCGAATTTCAGCTACAACAATCTGACCATAAGCAACGGTTCACCGAAGAATGCGGGTGGTGCAGTTACAACAACAGGAAATTTAGCCATCGGTAGTTCCATCACCTTCGCCGGCGGTACAAATGCAATTACCGTGAATGGCAATATCGCTAATGCAGGTTCATTCACTGGATCCGGAGCGGGTGCGGTTGTCTTATCAGGTGGCAGTGCATCACACACTCTCTCGGGTGGTGGTTCGTATCAGAATCTTACGGTGAATGATGCCAACGGTGCCGCATTGTCCGGCAGCATAACCGTCAACGGCATCTTGACACTGACCGATGGTGTCATAACAGCAGCGGCAGATTCGGTGATGATCGCTTCAGGCGGTTCGGTAAGCGGCGGAAGCACGAGCAGTCATATTAATGGATTTTTACGAAAGGCAGTGAGTACCGGAAATTCGACCGTGTCATTTGAAGTCGGCGATGCGACGAACTATTCACCGGTCTCCGTCCAGTTCTACAACACTACGACGGGGGGGACATTAACGAGTATTGCCATTGCTTCCGATCATCCGGATATCGCCAATTCGCCTGTTGAACCGACGAACGATGTCAACCGATATTGGACGCTGCGCCGATCCGGTTTGGCATTTGATTCTTCCTGGGTGACGATGAATTATGTGGCGTCAGACGTCGATCAACCGGGTGGAGAATTGTCATTCCTGGCCGGCCGGTATGAAGGAGCCTCATGGAGTTCACCGGTGATGGGCACGCGAACATCGACTTCTGCAGTTGCGCAATCGGTATTCAGTTTTGGAGATTTTGTTGTCGGCGGAACAACAGCAGCCAGCGCTTTCCGATCGTTTACATCCGGCGCCTGGGAAAATACCGGCACGTGGGAACGGTTTGACGGTGCCAGTTGGATTAATCCTGCTCCGAGCACGCCAACAGGTGCAGCGAGTAATTCGATCAAGATCCTGAACGGTCATACAATCACAATCAATGCTGATGTCTCGATTGATCAAACCACTATTGATGCAGGCGGGCAGTTAGCCATTGCCGCTGGGACAGTAACGGTATCCAATGGCTCAGGTACAGATCTGACGGTGAATGGAACCCTGAAAAATTCCAGCGGAAATGACATAACAACAACCGGTACCATCACCGTTGGCAGCACGGGAACATATACTCACAATCGCAATGGCGGCAATGTTCCCACAGCGACGTGGAATTCCGGTTCAACGTGCGAGATTACAGGTGTGACCACCACAGCTCCGGGGAATCTGAATCAGTCCTTCTATCATCTTACATGGAACAGCGCAAGTCAGACCGGCGCCCTGAACTTGGGCGGTGCCCTCGCAACCATTAATGGTAACCTGAGCTTCACGACCACCAATTCCGGTTCAGTAACGCTTTATGCAACTCAAACAAATGCGCTGAATATTGCCGGCAATTTCGGAATGCAAGCCGGATCAGTTGTTCTGAAAGACAATTCCGGTGCAGCCAATGTGAATGTAGCCGGCAGCCTGAATGTTTCAGGCGGCACACTGCGTTTGACGTCGAATGGTGCCGTTACTATGAATGTAAACGGCAATGTGTCGATCAGCGGGACACCGACGTTGGACCTTAGCAGCAATGCGGCAGTGGGTATTCTTCGTGTAAAAGGAAATTACAGTCATACTGGAGGAACCGTCACGGTGAGCGGATCAGCGACGACTGACTCGATCACATTTAACGGTACAGCCCAGCAAACATACACCTCCGGCGGTTCAGTGACGAATGCAGCGAACTTCCTCGTGAGTGCTAATTCAAATCTCTTACTGGGTGCAAGTGACACTGTCTCGGGCGGCGGTGCTTTCACATTGTCCAGCGGCGCAACATTGGGCATCAAGTCGACAGCCGGCATTACCTCCAGCGGTGCAAACGGTAATGTGCAGGTCACGGGAACCCGAAGCTTCAGCACATCTGCAAATTATATTTACAGCGGTACGAGCAGTCAAGCAACGGGAAATGGTCTACCTGCAACAGTCAATAAATTAGCCATCAATAACAGCGCAGGAGTTTCACTTTCCAGTTCAGTTGCCACAACGGATTCTTTGAAATTACTGCAAGGTACGTTGAATATCGGAACGACCACACTTACCATCAATGCAATTGCATATAGAACATCCGGATCCCTTACCAGCAGTGCAACCGGAACTGTTTTGTACAATCAGGGCAGCAACGGACAGGCTGTACTGGATGCTACCTATGGGAATTTGACTTTCAGTAATTATAACAAAGTACTTCCCTCCGGAACGATCGGCGTTGCAGGCACCTTTACGAAAGGTACCGCGTCGGGACATACGATCACAGGATCCACGTTTAATTTTAACGGCGGCTCGCAGAGTGTCCCCGCCTTCACATACTACAACCTTACATTGTCAGGATCGGGAACGAAGACCCTTGGCGGAAACATCACGGTGAATAATAATCTTTCTATGCTTTCCGGCAGCCTGGCAGATAACGGTTATACCCTGACGGCGAAAGGAAACATCACCAACAATATCGCACACACTGGAGCGGGAAGGATACTCCTCAACAGTACATCAGGTACGGATACGCTCTCTGGCACCGGATCATATACAAACCTGGAATTGAATAATCCAGTGTACGGTGCAAAGATCCAGGGCGACCTGACAATTAATGGCACATTGATCTTGACATCCGGTCTCATCAATGCAACGACAGATACCGTCGTTGTTGCTTCGACGGGATCGGTATCCAGGTCAATTTCTGGTGGACACGTGTATGGGTATCTCAAGAAATCAATCGCCACCAGCGGATCGCCCCAAAATTATCGATTGGAAGTGGGAGATGCGGCAACCTATGCGCCGGTGGACATGACATTCATCAGTGTCTCCACACCTGGAACGGTTACCGCTTCTACAGCACCCGGCAATCATCCACAAATCCAGGCGTCGGGTCTGGATTCAACGAAGGATGTCTTCCGAACATGGACGGTGAATATCAATGCCGTTGTTTACAGTACGTGGGATGGAACCTTTAATTTCGTTTCCGGCGATGTTCAGTCGGGTGCGAACACAGCGTACTTCTTTGCACGAAGATATTTCAACAGCGTATGGAGTGCGCCTTCATCAAACGTCAGAACTTCGACCAGTACGAAGGGTGTCGGCTTTACGGGCGGAGGCAGCTTTGCCGTCGGTGAGCTCTCAGCCATTATGTATTGGACGGGAAGCGGCGGAACCTCCAGCTGGAACAATGCACAAAACTGGAGTGCGCTCGGTGTTCCGACATCGGGCAATGAAGTGCAGATTACTATGGCTGCAACTATTGATGTAGATGTTGCGGCGTATGCGAAGAGAGTCGTCGTATCAAACAGCTCGGCCGTACTGAACATTCTTAGCGGCTACTATCTACGGACACAACAGGATCTGACTCTTCAGAATGGACGAGTCAATATTCAGATCAATAATCTTGACTCATTGACGGCCGTGAACTTTACCGGTGGGACGGTTGCATATACAGTACCCAGCGGTAATCAAATCGTTCGGGATACGGTCTACAATAATCTGGAGGTCAGCGGCGGCGGAGTGAAATCGGCCCGCGGCAACCTGACGGTGAGCAATACACTGAGTATTCTGGGCTCCGCCACTCTTAAGGACAGTGTTTCCACAATTACGGTCAACGGGAATGTCGTCAACTCTGGGACACATATTGGCAGCGGCAAAATCCTTCTCAATGGTTTGTCGACGCAGGCTCTCTCTGGCGGAGGTTCTTATACCAATCTCGAGTTGAATAACAGTAATGGAGCTTCTGTGAGCGGATCAAAGACAACCGTCAATGGTACGCTAACATTGACTTCGGGACGGATGACGGTCACATCCTCAGCAGATACTCTTGCACTAAGCTCTTCAGGAAGCATATCCCGCACAAGCGGATACATTGTAGGAAATCTCCAGCAATATGCAACCACTGGCGCCTTAAGTCTGAATTTCCCGGTCGGATCTGCAGCAGCATACTCACCCGTGCGTTTGCAGTTTGCGAATGTAACCACTGCGGGCTATCTCACCATTCTGCGCAAGGACGGTCAACATCCCAATATCTCACACACTTCTGCCTTGGTTGATTCAACACAGGATGTCAATCGGTACTGGAAAGTAGTAAACAACGGCGTTGTCCTTTCAGGTACTTATTCGATCACAGTCGGATTTGCCAATCCATCTGAATTTACAGGATCTCCGACACCAACCGGTACGAATTTCATCGGCTCTGAGTGGAATGGCTCCTCATGGTCTTCCGTTACCATAGGCCAGCGGTATGCAGACAGCACGCGCATTGATGGTTTGACAGCGTTCCAGGAATATGTCATTGGCAATGCGTTAGCCGCGTTAGTCACTGCGGTGACCAGTGGTTCGTGGGATGATCCGGCCGTTTGGGGCGGCAGAGTACCAGGCATCAATGACACTATTCAGATCAATAATACCATTACGATCACGCTGAATATCGACGCTGCGATTGCAAAACTCGTGATCAACACCGGCGGTATATTTGATAATGGCACATACAGTCTTACGGTAACCGGCAATTTTATTTTGGATGGTTCATGGTCAGGTGCCGGAAAGATCAGCTTGACCACCGGCAATGATACGATCTTTGGCAATGGGTCGGTGACGGGAACAAGCCTGCTGGAGATTGCAGGAAACAATAAAGTGATTGCTTCAACTGCGAATCTGACACTCAAGAATGTCTCGATTCTTGCCGGTGACACACTCCGGAATAACGGCACGGCCGCACTTGACACGGTAGCTGGCGGAGCGGCAAACTCTACATTCATCAATGCCTCAGGATCGACTCTTGTGATCAATGGTCAAATGCTCAGTACAGGGACTCTTGATGCTGCGGCATGCCCGAACACCGTAACGTACGCTGGTACTGTCAGCCAACAGGTGAAGACGGCGACCTACTGTACATTAACGACGATAAATAGCGGTGGAAAAACCATACCCGCAGGAACGGTCGACGCGACGACCTTCATCGTTACCGGTACAAGCGGTCTTGTCACGAACGACGGAACACTCAACATTGGGAGCGGCGGCTTAATTGTTGAAGCATCTGCAACGCTTCTTAATAACGCTACTTTAACAGTGACAGGCAGCGATATAGACAACGAAGGTACAATAACTAACGATGGCACATTAACACTTGACTAATTCACTAATGATCCACTTATCAAATAAGGAGAATCTTATGAGACAGCAAGAACCAAGACCACCCTAGCGGGACGGAGTCGAGCCGATGAGAAAGTCGGCTCAGAGTAAGGAATGGACTGAGCATCCATTCTCGTTAATAAATAACTAATAACCATTAACAGCTTTACAAGGAGCAACATCATGAAAACGCAACACGCACCAAAGAGCGATGACCATCGGGGCACATCACAAAACAAAAACAACAATTCACAAAACTTTTCAAAAAGGAGCAATGTCATGAACGCATCAAAGATGTTTCGCACGGCCATTATGGCCCTTATCGCAGTCTTCCTATTCTCCAATATGGTTTTCGCAGGAGATTTTGTAAACGGAGGGACATTAGTTAATAATACAACAAAGAGTGTCCTCGTGAAGACTGGCAGTTTTCTGAACTATAAAACAGCCGGCTCGAAACCCGGTACCGTCAATAACGCTGGAACAATTGAAATCCCGGCGCTCACGAAGAATTTCGAAAACGGCAATGGTGCCATTGCTGGAACTGTGACGAACAACATCGCCTCGGACTATGGTACTATCAACGTACGGAATGACTTCAACAACTCGGCAACAGGCACACTGACGAATTCATCGACGGCGGTGGTCAGAGTGTACCACGATTTCGTTCATACGGCCAGTGGTACAGCGACCAACACCGGCAGAATATTAATTAAGAATACACTGTCTGCGGGAGCTGGTTTCACAACTTCTGGCGGTACCGTCGAATTTGACAGCAGCGGAGCCCAGACCATTCCATCGCTCACTTACGGTACGTTAAAAGCTTTAACCGGTGGAACGAAAACCCTTGCCGGGACAACAACGGTTAATACAGAATTTGAAGCTGGATCAGGTGTAACAGTTGTGGTAAGTACCAACACTCTTACGCTGGCTGGAACTGTGACCTTAGGTGGTAGTCTTACGTCTGCAACGAATGGAACAGTTGAATACACTGGTGCCGCACAGAACGTCTTTGCATCGAATTATGGAAACTTGACGCTGAGCGGTTCTCTTACAAAGACCTCCGTTGGCACAGTTTCGATCGCCGGAAGTTATTCGAACAGTGTCACTTTGTCAACAGTTGGATTTACAACAGTTAGCGGTGCAACCTTTGGAAGTAATACAGGACTAACAAAAGCTTCCGGAACCGTCACAATGGGCGATGGTTTGACTGTTAACATTGGCGGTACTTTTGAATATACGACCGCCGGGCAGAGCGTTGCATCAGCACAGTACACCAACCTGACACTTTCCAATGGCAGCGGAACTGTAACTTTGCCGGCTTCAGTCTATATCTCCGGCAACTATACACCGAGTGGAGCTGGATTGCGTGACTACAGCACCAGCACCAGTGCGTTGCTTTTCAACGGCACGACCACCACTCAGACAGTCTCGGCTGATGCCAACGGAACCTTCTATGCTCTTGCATTTGCAGGCGACACCCAGAAAGACGTGACTGGAACGCTTGCTACGACATCTGACTTTACGATCCAGAGTTCGGTTTCTGGAGCGGTCGGTGTCAGAGTTACTGGCGACTTGACAGTTGGCGGGAATTTGGATAACGAAGGAACTTTAACAAACGAAGGCACGATCACTGTTAACTAAGAAAGCCATCGTCATATAGCTCTTGCTTGCCGCATCGTATGAAATACTATGAAGCGTGCACGCAGAAGTGCAGGTACTATGTTCTATTAGAGAACTGGAACCGTGCACCAAAAGATCAATACTATACAGGAAAGCTGTATGTATTATCGGAACACACATAGAGTGGACCATTGGTTCGGTCAACTATTGCTAGTAGAGAGTTCACCCCCTGGCCAGCGATGGAAGATGCCGGAACGAATGCCATTGAAGAAGTTTTTCAGGAGCAGAGCTCCTGCGGAACCTTGGAAATGGAATCCGCCAGATTGTTCTGTCACCCTGAACTCGTCCCGATGTACGGGATGCCGTACTGCGGCATTTCAGGGTCTGAGGGATAGATGCCGGACCCCCGAAAACAGCATCGGGGCAGGTAAATTTGGCATGACAGGAAATCTGGGTAATAGTCCGCCGATCTTGGTCAATCGTGCACGAGAATCGATTGCGGGTTCACGCGGTGATCCACCGTGGGATGTTGGCAGACCGCCCAATATTTCAGTCATCCTGAACTCGGTTCAGGATCTGAAGGATAGATGCCGAACCCCCGAAAACAGCAACGGGGCAGGTAAATTCGGCATGACGGAAAATCTGGGTAGTAGTCCGCCGATACTGGTTGATCGGGCACGGGAATCAATTGCAGGTTCATGCAGTGATCCGCCGTGGGATGTTGGCAGACCGCCCAATATTTCAGTCATCCTGAACTCGGTTCAGGGTCTGAGGGATAGATGCCGGACCCCCGAAAACAGCATCGGGGCAGGTAAATTCGGCATGACAGGAAATCCGGGTAGTAGTCCACCGATGCTGGTTATGCGTGCGCGGGAATCGATTTCTGGTTCAAGCAGCGATCCGCCCTGGGATGTTGGCAGACCGCCCAATATTTATGTCACCCTGAACTCGGTTCAGGGTCTGAAGAATAGATGCCGAATCCCCGAAAACAGCATCGGGGCAGGTAAATTCGGCATGACAGGAAATCTGGGTAGTAGTCCGCCGATCTTGGTTAATCGTGCGCGAGAATCGATTGCGGGTTCACGCGGTGATCCGCCGTGGGATGTTGGCAGACCGCCCAATATTTCTGTCACCCTGAACTCGGTTCAGGGTCTGAGAGAAAGATGCCGAACCCCCGAAAACAGCATCGGGGTAAGTAAATTTGGCATGGCGGAAAATCTGGGTAGTAGTCCGCCGACCATGGTTAATCGTGCGCGGGAATCGATTGCAGGTTCACGCGGGCATCCTCCGTGGGATGTTGGTAGGTATGGATACAAAACAAGCAGCAAGGCAGGGACAGCGATGAAGAACCAAGTCTCTGGATTGTGCGATGAGAAAAAGTTTTCTCGAAGAATGCAAAGCATTGGCTTTGCGCATAAACTTCGTGCTCCTTCTTTTTCATCACTCGCCGATCCGGGATGGATGGTTGAAACGATGGACTTGCAGTGTTTGCGTTGGATGATGAAATCAAAGAAACAACAGAAAGAAAAACCTATGGAACGATTATGCTCAGATTATTCTCATAGGGAATAGTGTCGATAGGAGAGAAGGCGGGTTGTGCTCCTTCCCGCCTTCTCCCTCTTCATGGTAACGTAGGAGCATGAGCAGAGAAAATTGGAAATCTCAATAGTCTATGGTGGAAAAATATATATAGCAAAGAGCACTATATGGAAAGCACGGATCGTGAAAAACGATAGAACTTCAAAGAGTCCGCAGGGTATGCCGAGAGGAAGCACTCCTCTCCATGATCGCCGTCCTCAAAGGATTGAGTATGATGATGGCATGCGGAACGAAGAACATACATATTCACCGCTCTTAACGGAAGCGGAAAACGCTGATTGGCTAATCGGTCATGTGCCAATCGACGATATACCGCATTGTGGAATTAGAGCTTGTAGCGGGTTTGCTTTGAAGTTTCCACAAAGAGGCGTACCTGTATCCGCCTTGATACATTCGGATGTGGGTGATCCGCCGATTTCTGAGCGTGATATCTTTCTGACGATGGAAGAGACATTCTTGCCAGATCCGGAAACAATATGCATGCAGGATGTGATATCATTCTCCTGTGATCGGTCGGCTCCAGAGATGGATCCTTCGCTCTCTTTCATGTGCAGAGTGAACTCCTCAGTCTTCGATGATCTGAGCGAATCCGGCGGAAGAGAATGGCAATACGTTTAATGTTGGCAAGGTGAATAATGATATCTTGGGATTTTTTAAAGTTCAAACAGAAGAAGAAAAAGCACACTATTGTAAAGTGCATGGTTTTGCGCAGAGATTGTTGTTTATGATTGAGAGCAGACACAAACAGAATAGAGCAACATGGTGAGAGAATATCACACCATGATGTTTAAAGAAAAGATGAAATGAACAAATGTACCATCACATATAGGTTCGAGAACCGATACCATCGTTTCCCAGTTCCTTGGAGAAATAGGCAATGAATACGCCGAAGGTCAGACAAGAGACGAGGAAAGGGTGGCACAGCATGTTATCAGACTGGTCTGTGTGGTGGTGTCCATGTGCTCGAGTGGTTCATAAAACCAAAGGTGACCCTATGGTCGCAACTATGAATACAATACGAACGCGCAGGCGAATTCGAGGAAGGGTTAAACAGACATCCGAACGGATGATATCTGTTTTGATGTTCCTCCTCCTCTTCGTTGTTCAAGGGAATGCGCAGAACTTTATTAATCGAGGTCGCTTTGTCAATGCGGGGCTCTTTAAGGTGAAGAACGCTGCTCTAGGGCTTCCTGACTCTGTGAAAGGCATCTTCGAGTACTTTGGGGATAATCAGACGGTTGCTGGACGATTTTATACAAATTTAAATCTGGGGAAACCTATTGCAAGTCCAAATGCTGTGAAAACCGCTGACAGCAGTTTAACAGTAGATGGAACAATAGCCGTAGCGGATGCCGTTACCTTTAGAATTCCGTCGAATTTTACAATGACATTAGAATCAGTGACAGGAAGACTAACAGAAAATGGTTATGTATCTGGTCGAATTCAAAAAACTGAAAATCTTACAGGGAGCAGTGGGTCAAGTGACTTCGGTGGAATGGGTGCGGAACTTTCGTGGAATGGAACCGCCCCCGGGCCTACCAATATTACGCGTATGTCCGATACCGTCATCGTCGTCGGCGGGAAATCGTCGATTAGACGATATATCGACATTCATCCAAGTGTCGATACCGCATTGAACGCAATAGTGACATTCAAATATGCTCCAGACGAAGTAGGCGGAATGACTCCCGGATCCTTCGATCTATGGCGCTGGCCGGACAATGGAAACGAATGGCGCCGTCAGCGGGTGACCGTAGATCAGCTGCAACGATCGATCACCAGGAGCGGCATAAACTCCATTACAGGACGCTGGACAGCTGCAGATGCAGCGAATTCGCTCGGTAATGCGAAATTTGAGTGGGAAGCTGATTCGATTCGACTTTTAGCGGGTGATCGGCAACGTGGACGGCCTAATACACTCTTACCATTGCCGTTGAAGTTAAAGTTGATGGATTATTATGGACAACCCATAGTCCAATCGAAAATCACGTTCAGCATTGGTTCGGCTCCGGACGGTGCAAGTGGACAACAATTATCAGACACTAGCGTACATACCAACACTAATGGTGAGGCTTCTGTTCTGTTCACACTCGGCAGTTTGCGCGGGAAGTATAGGATTGTAGCACGAACGCCGGACCTGCCGAACGATTCCTTGGTGTTCGACGCCGATGCGGGTTCGGCTGTTGCCACTATCCCATCGATTGCCGGGGACGGTCAGGTTGATACAGTGAAGAAGATGTTATTACCGTTGACGATTCAGGCGCTCGATGATTCGCTTATTGCGGTTTCGGGTGCTGAAATTCATTTCGAGATAGACAGCGTTCCCGCAAATGCTATGGGTTATATGTTGAGCAAGCTCGTAGATACATCGGATGCGAATGGACATGCCTCGACTGTCATTACGCTTGGCAATAAGGTAGGGAAGTATCGCGTGAAGGTAACGTCACCCGAAACTGACAGCGTGACATACTTCACCTTCACTGCATCGCATGGTTTGCCGGCATTAGCTTGGCAGGACAATATTATGCGTCAGGACACCATTGGCGCTCCTATGCCTGAATTTACCTATAGGATCACGGATAGCGATACGAATGCTGTCGCGGGACGTACTGTGAAGTTTACGTTGAAGCGGCCCGATAATGTTGATATCGATTCGATGTCGACTGTCACAGATACTCTTGGACAGGCCAGTGCGAATTTCGCATATGCAACGATCGTCGGTAATTATACGATCAGTGCGAAGGATGCTTCCTTTGCTGGCTTGGAGCGGTTCTTTACTGCGAAAGCAACTCACGGTAAGGTGACCAGGATCAATACATTTATGAGTTCAGTCACCGATACAATCGGTACGACGCTTCCGCCGTTCGGAGTATCGGTCGCTGACCGCGGTGATAACCCTGTCGATAGTGTGATGGTGAAATTCATTCTGAACAACCCCGGCCAATCCGTGCAGAGACAGCTGTCCGGTCTATCGTTCGCCAAGATCGTGGTGAGCGAAAGCAATGACCACGCATCTAGTCAATCAGGCGTACTCCGCACGCCGAAAACTCACGGGACTGTTGATGCGGATGGATCCGGTCAGCTCGCTGCCGGAGCGATTGGTCACTTAAGTGCAGACAGTCTCCGGACCGATTCTCTGGGCAGAGCTCCTGTTCAGCTGACACTGGGAGATACAGTTGGTACGTACGGCGTACAGGCGACATTTACTACAATTCCAGCTGCACCGCAGTCGTTCGCATTCAATGCAACCCATGGTGTAGCACAGAAACTTCTTATGGAACACGGACAAAATCAAAGCAAAGAAATCCTGCAGCCGCTTGATGTTCCATTTGAAGTGCGCCTAACGGATAGGGCAAGCAATCCCATCTCGAATGATACCGTCTTCTTCGCGTTAGCCGCGGCACCTCCGTCGGCAACCGGATATCTGCTGAGTTCTTCCATAGCACTGACTGATATCGAAGGACTTGCCTCAATTCGATTGACACTTGGCAATAAGATAGGACCGTACACGGTAACTGCAACTTCGCATACCTTAAGTCTGCCGGTGTCATTTAGTGCAACAGCAAGCCATGGTTCGGCAAAGTGGATTGCGACAGCAAGCAGTCCGGACACAGCGAAAAAACCAATCCTTACCGTCCTTGATACATTAGCCGTCAGACTTACCGACATCGGCGGCAACCCGGTTCCCGGAAGTGCGGTCACCTTCGCTCTTACCGATACACCGAGCGGTGCCTGGGGGTATCAATTATCGAGAGATACCGTCTGGACAGATGTCGCCGGTGAAGCAAAAACGGTACTGACACTTGGCTCGAGAATCGGCCGGTACAGTGTCACTGCACGAACACCTGCACTCCCGTCGGATAGTCTGGTCCGGTTCGATGCGATTGCATTGGTTGGCACACCAAAGTCCCTGGCACAGGAATCGGGTGATGGTCAGGTGGGTCAAATTGGTAATCAGGTCAACCCGTTCGTTGTTCAGGTAAGCGATACAGGCGGCAATCTTGTTCCTTCTGCAGTGGTGAGATTTGCTGTCATCGAACGGCCGGATACACTTGCGAAGTTTGATACATTAAGCAGATCTATTGATACAACCGATGCATTCGGACGCGCCTCTACAGTCTTGACACTTGGCAACAGAACGGGCCGGTATAAAGTGCAGGCATCGATTCCTGGCGTCAGGGATACGATCTTTAGCGTGGATGCGATCATGCTGATGGCAGACGTCAACAACGATAATTTCCTGAACATCGGCGATCTCACTGCCATCATCGACCATATCTTAGGGCGAATAGTGCTGAACGAGTATCAATTTAAGAAAGCAGATATGTATCCGATTCATTCTGATGGAACCCCTCCTGGCGATGGCGTGGTTGATATTCGTGATGTTCAGGTCTGTCTTGACAGTTTGCTGGCTGATAAATGGGTGCCGACATACGATTGGACACAAACTCCTGTGACTCTGAGTAAGAAGGTATCAGGAAGTGCAGCTGCGGCGGGCGCCGGTTCGCCGCTCTTTACGTCCTTAACAGATTCTTGCAATATCCAGACAACGCATATCGGTTCTCGGTTCTCACTCAAGAACTCTGAACCAATCAAGGGCTTGCAGGCAGTGATCTATATGAAGAATGCTGCAGTTCTTGATACAGCTGATGTGGTGTTCGAGCGTGCAAAGATGATGCGGGCTGATGTGAAGAGCACCGGTAAAGAGGTCAGTGTGATCCTGTGGAATGCAAACAATATTCCGATCGAACCGGGCGATTCGGCAATCTTCCGTTTGCCAATCCAATTGACGAATAACAACGTCGATTCGATCAATGTGCTCATCAGTACGGGCTCGAACAATGTCGTTTCAATGATCAATTCGAAACAGACGGATATCAGAAATTCGATACCGCGCGATTGGATGCTCTATCAAAATTATCCCAATCCGTTTAACCCGAGTACAACCATTGAATTTGATGTACCGGAAGTTGCCGGCAAGCTCCCGCGTATCGCGATCCAGATATTTAATATCCTTGGCCAGAAGGTCAGGACCATAGAACGAGGCATTTACGATGCTGGACGGTACTCTGTCGTGTGGGATGGGAAGAGCGAAAATGGCGCTCGTATCGCCAGCGGCGTCTATTTCTATCGGCTGCTTGCCGGAGAATATGCGAGCACGAAGAAAATGGTCATGCTCAAATAATTCCGTCACTGTCGGCCGGAATGATCCCCGTGTGTCATCCATGGGGAATGATGGAGGAGAAGTTGAAACGTAATTCACGGATTGATGAGAAGAAATGTAGAAAATGAAATTGCCATTGACATCTTATGGTGCCGTTCTTCTGTGTGCAGCGATTCTCTCGTCGTGCAGTTCGACGAGCAGGTTCAGTCCGGGAAGCGGGAATAAATACCGGTACACCTATAAATTGGTGTACCCCATGGAAAGACAAGATCTCCTCTTCCAGGATGACAGTGTGATCATCCAGTTCAAGTTTGATGAAGCTGCGCTCCGATTTCAAATCCAGAACATTTCTGAATCGAATACGCTTATTCATTGGAACAAAGTCGCGATGAGCATCAATGGCAGATATTTTCCGATCCGGCATTCTACGAATCTCTATGGAGACACTGCTTCCGCAGAGTCTATCCTGTTGCCGCCCCTAGGGTATATTCGGGATATAGCTATTCCGCGGGAGAATGTGTACAACGATGGCGATCGATGGGTGGAGGTAGATCTGCTGCCGACGATCGATCGTAATTCGACGACACTGCGAGAATCAATCTTGAAAAGTGTTGGTCAGCGGGTTGGTCTCACGCTGCCGTTAACGTTTGGGAATGTGGAGAAACACTACGAATTTGATTTTCAAGTAGAATCCGTAACACGGATCCCATGGAAAGATTATGTACCATTTCAACGTGTGCCGGTACCGCCGCATCCAAAACATGGATCGTATGCTTTAGACAACGTCACCACGGCTATTATTGTGGTTGGAGTATTGGGGTTTACTGCATATATATTATCGGCAAAAAAGAATCCGCCAAGTGAATAGGGGAGATACTATCATTACTTTCGAACGATCAATATTTCTCACATCCGCGTTCGCCTTATTACTCTCAGGGTGTTCATTTACACGGGAACCAATCCGGTCGCGGGATGATTTCTTCCAGCCTGTGCCCATGATGCCGCAGCGATCCCATTCTGCGGTCTCTTCTGCAGATATAGAGCTGCTGATGTCGCAGCTCGAATCGGCGACGAGGGCTGCTATAGCCTTACGCGACTCGCTTGCATCGCTTCAGCACTTTGCCGGGTCGCTGCTTACCTCGACACGTGAGCTCATCGATAAAGTAAGCTCACTGGAGTCAAAGGAATATCTGACCTCCAGCAGGCAAAGTACACTTGAGCAGAGTATTGTGCTCCTTCAATCTGAAAATAAACAGCTGACACAGCAAGTCGCTGACCTGCAAACGCGACTTCTTGTAAGCAGTCCCGCTCTGGAACCATCCGTGTTCTCTCCGGCACGTTCGACGGACACTCTCAAAAATGAGTACGCAGAAGGAGTGAAGCTGTTTCGTCAAAGGCAATTCGATGAAGCGTCGGCGGTATTCAAGGGTTTGCTCGAAAAGGGAATAGAGGAAGATCTTGCCGATAACTGCGAATATTGGATCGGCGAGTGCCATTACGCCAGGCGAGAATTTCAGGAGTCTGTATACGCATTCCAAAAAGTTCTCGCAATACCGTCGTCCAATAAAAAAGTGGATGCCTATTTAATGCTGGGCAAGTCATATGAACAGCTTGGTGACCCGGTAAAGGCACGGTGGGCATATGGAGAATTGAATTCGCAATATCCCAATAATGTTCATTCACGAACAGCGTATGCACGGGTAGAGGCACTGAAACGATTTCTTCCTTTACCGCGTTATAGCAAGCAAAAGAAATCAACCGCATAAAATCATCAGTGTTTGAATGGAAGGCCGAGGGGAGGAAGTAGTTTTCACTCGGCCATCTACTTTTGCATTTCACCTCTCTTCTTTCTACTTTCCATCGCATAGTACACATCTCTGGAAGGCAGGCAGCGAATGGTCATTCAATTCCTTGGAGCCGCACGAACGGTAACCGGTTCCATGCATCTCGTCTCTGTAAATGGAACACGAATTCTTCTCGATTGCGGTATGTTCCAGGGGAGACGGTCAGAAGCATATGATCGCAACCGTACATTCCCCTTTGATCCCTCGAATATTGATGCGGTCATTCTTTCTCATGCACACATCGATCATGCGGGAAACCTCCCCACATTGGTGAAAAACGGCTATCACGGCCCCATTTATGCCACATCGGCAACACGCGATCTCTGTAATATTATGCTGTATGACAGTGCCTATATCCAGCAGCGCGATATTGAATATGTCAATAAGAGACGCCAGAAAAAGCACGAACCGCTTTTTAATCCGCTGTATGATGTTCAGGATGTTTCGGCTGCGATGGCCCAATTTATCAGCATCAACTACGACCAACCGATTCAGGTTGCTAAAGGTATGACGGGAAAATTTCTCGATGCCGGACACATCCTGGGTTCTGCTGTAACGGTGCTGGATGTTGAGGAAAACAGCAAGAGGAAGACCATTGGCTTTACGGGGGATTTGGGAAGGAAAAACATGCCGATCATCAGGGATCCGCAGCCGATCGGTAGTGTGGATGTTTTGATTTCTGAAAGCACGTATGGCGGGAAGCTCCACGATCCGGTCAAGGGGATGAAGGATTCACTCAATAGCATCATAAAACAAACGACTGAACGCGGCGGGAAAGTGATTATCCCGTCGTTCAGCGTCGGTCGAACACAGGAAATTGTCTATCTCCTGTCTGAACTGTTTGATGAAGGACGGCTGCCGGTTGTTCCCATATACGTCGATAGCCCGCTTGCGGTGAATGCCAGCGATGTCTTTCGGATGCACGCCGAATGTTTTGACCGGGAAACTCTCGACCATCTTCATGTTCATGAAGATCCATTTGGTTTCAACCGCCTGACTTACGTGAGGTCTGTGGAAGAATCAAAAAAGCTGAACTCGCTGCAAACGCCATGCGTCATTATCTCGGCGTCGGGGATGTGCGAAGGGGGAAGAATTGTTCATCATCTTGCAAACAATATTGAAAATCCAAAGAACACGATCCTCATCGTCGGGTATCAGGCGGAACATACCCTGGGTCACCGGATAGCAGAGAAACTTCCTGAAGTGAATATCTTTGGAGAAGTGTTGAGGCTGAATGCAGAAGTGATGGTGCTGAATTCCTTATCCGCTCATGCAGATCAGCATGAACTGGTCGAATATATTACAGCAGCAGATCAACGTCAGTTGAAGAAAATATTCCTGGTTCACGGAGAAATGACGCAGAGTGAAAAACTTTCTTCAAAGCTGAAAGAGACCGGTATACGACAGGACATCCACATCCCTGTCTCAGGAGAAAAAGCAGAGGTGTAACAGTGAAAATACTCGTCACAGGTGCCAGCGGGTTAGTGGGGCGGTATGTTGTCAATGAACTCGCCAGGGAACATACAGTAGAAATGCTGGATATCAAAGCGCCCCGCCGGTACGATTTGCCGTTCCATCCGGTGAACGTCCTGGAAGGAGAACTAGTACGAGATGTCGTGCGCGGTTTTGATGCAGTTATCCATCTTGCCGGAATTCCGCACCCCTTGAACGATCCGCCGGAAAAAGTATTCCGCGTGAATACAGTCGGAACATATAACATTCTGGAAGCATGTGCAGCGAATGGAATCGAGAAGGTTGTCTTTATGTCGAGCGAATCGACACTGGGATTTGCTTTTGCATTAACTCCGATGGCGCCGTTGTATATCCCCATAGATGAAGGACATCCCGTGCTGCCGCAAGATCCCTATGGTCTGAGCAAAGTCAGCTGCGAACTCCTCTGTGCGGGATTTACGCGACGGGTGGGAATAAGGACGATTTGTCTGCGGGCACCATGGATCTGGGTTCCGGAGGAGAAGGAAATTCAATTCTACCGTCAGCTGATTTCGAACTATCCGCAATGGTATAAGAATTTATGGGCATATATTCATGTCGAAGACGTTGCACAGGCAATTCAGTTGGCATTGATGGTAAAACTTCCGCAGCGGCATGAAACCATGTTCATTTGTGCGGATGAGAATTGGACCGGACAGGAAAGCCGTGTATTGCTCAACAAGTATTATCCGGAAGTGTCAGATATTCGTCCGGATTTTTCAGGTATGATGTCTTTGATCAGCAATAAGAAGGCGCATGATGAATTGGGTTTTTCTCCGAAGTACTCAGCGAAGGATCTCGTAGGGTAATGGTACCGCGTCCGATATTGATCGATACGGATACCGGTGTGGATGATGCATTGGCCCTCATTCTTGCATTCCGCTCTCCGGAAATATCTGTGAAAGTGATAACGACGGTTGCCGGGAACGTCGAAGTACATAAATGTACACGGAATGTACGGGCCATTCTGGAATTATTGGAGATCTCGAATCCGCCTGCAGTCATCGAAGGGGCGTACAAACCTATGGTGCGTTCGCTGTTGACTGCATCGGAAGTGCATGGACGTGATGGTCTCGGCAATACGCAGCGCACAATTCACAAGAAAACGAAAGCTTCTCCGAACAAAGCTGTTGATATGATCATACAATGCTGTGCAGAGTATCGCCGGAAATTGACGATCATTGCTATCGGTCCCCTGACAAATATTGCGCATGCGCTTCACAAGAACCCTTCCGCTATGAAGAACATCGATGGTATCATCAGTATGGGGGGTGCTTTTCGCGTTCCCGGGAATACCGGTCCGGTTGCTGAATTCAATTACTATGTGGATCCAGAGGCTGCAGAGAATGTATTGAATTCCGGCTTACCGGTAACGATACTGCCGTTGGATATCACTGAGCAATGCGTTCTAATGAGGAGCGAATTGGAAGCAGTAGCAGCACAGCACGGAAGCCGTTATTTCGCTTTTCTCCTTCAAATGACCCATGATTATATGGAGTATCATTTGAGGACCGAAGGGTTCAGGGGGGGCTATCTGCACGATCCTCTGGCCGTTGCTGTGGTGGTAGATCCTTCATTGATTGAAACTCGGCATGTTGATGCCCACGTGGAATGCAGGGGTACATTCACGCGTGGTATGACGGTGGCCGATGTAAGGACAGAAAAACAATCCGGCCCGCTCCGTGTCGTGACACGCGTCGACCGTGAGAGATTTCTTCAACTGTTCCGCGAACGACTTTGGAAGTAGCCGCTGATGCGTACATTCAGACGTTCAGGTTGTATCCTCTCTCTCTGTTCGCTCTGCTGCGGCATGGGTGGAGTCTTCACAGTTGCGATCAGTCAGGAAATTCTTCATACCATCTCGGCTTCATCGAGTGACAGCCTTCAAATTTCTTCACTCAGTTTTGACCGAATTTTGAATACCTATCTCTGGAATGGAATATTTCAAAAAGAGATACACGGCCCGGTCTGGGATGTGGATGTTCGACAGGTTCTTCGTTCTCGTCTTATCAAGACAAATCAAACTGCCGCTCAGGATGAATATCAAGGGCTGATTGCGCTGCGGGCGCGTCTCAAAGAGAAGTGGATCCTTCAATTCCGGAATGCATCGAACGTTTTGGCGGATAGCCGGGCCACCGATCTTGGCCGGATGGCTCAACATCAGGTTCTTGTAGGTTTTGAATACCTTCCATTGGAGAATCTGACGGGTGAGGCATCCGGCGGTTACGAGGTCAATTCTCAGGAGGAAGAAAGCGATCATGGATTTGCCTATGCCTTCGGTCTCGATGCACGGCGGATGAAGCTTGAGGATTCTCATGTCTCTCTTCGCTCATCGTGGAATCAATCACTGCTCGGACGACGTTCTCCACGTACCGGTGATGCCCAGGCGGTTCTGATTCGCGATTTTGGCTTCGGCATTGAAGACTCCTTGGCCGTCAGCTATTCAACGCAGCGCCGGGAATTCTTTACTACACTTTCTTCTGCAAGCCAATCCATACTGGGAGTGCAGCATAATATATATCAGCGTGATGCGAGCAATGTTGATATCATCAACCGGACGAAGTATTCGATGGGAGAGAGTCTGTCGTTGATCGTGCTAGGCGGGTTTTCGAACAAGCTGATTGATCGGGGGTATCGCTTTCAGGATCCCGCATCGTTGGTCCTCGATTCGCGCATCCAGGAAATGCAGTACTTCGGAAGCCTTTCGCTGCAGTGGACAGCACTCGATTGGTTTGCGGCGGATATCAGACTTTCTTATCAAGAAAAAGATGAGCGGCATTCAGTAAAAGATGATGTGCTTATTCCGGACTCCGTGTATGAACATCAGCGGGGATCGGCGAACAGATTGGAGAATACTGCCCAGCGGACAATGATGTCAATCGGACTGACAAGCGAGGTAACTCAGAATGATAATATCCGCTTGGTTTCATCAGCCAGTATTCTTCGGTATGATACGCCTGATCTTCTGAATACCGATGACCGCGATGAGCTGCTCGTGACGTCCGGAATTGAATTTGTTCATCGGTTTTCGAAGGATTTTTCCCTTGCCGTGAATGCAGACCTGACTCTGTTTCATATGGTATATTTGGATCGGGACCAAAGTGCCAATAACAACTGGAATCGGGTTCTTCGGTTTTCTCCGAGTATCGACTATGCTCCAGCGTCATGGTTCCACACGGTTGCCCGGACCGAAGTACTCGCGAATTATACCGTCAGCGACTATGAGCAGCAGGTGGCATCTATTCGGAGTTTCTCGTTCCGGCAGGCCCTGTGGTCTGATTCCTCCGTGATTCAACTCAGTAAGAGAATCCAGTGCAACTTTTCAGGAAGCTTGCGTATCTTTGAAAGAGGCACACTCCGATGGAAAGAATTCAAAGAGAAGCCGGAAGAGTATTATATTGAGAAGACGTTTTGGCCCGAGTTAATATGGTCATCTGAAATGGGATTGAAAGTGGGAATCGGATACCGATATTTTGGGCAGGATCGGTACACATACGAAGGCGACCAAAGGATGTTTGTACAGGGGATTGAAGCTTTGGGGCCTACTGCGATGGTAGAGTGGTCGAGCACAGGAGCTGAACGGGTCAGAATTGTCGGGTGGCGGGAAGAACAAAAGACAAACGGAAAAACAACGTTATCAATCTCTAATCTCTCAGTTCAAGTAGGATTCAATCTGTAACTGAGGAATATCTATGACGTCATCAGATTATAAAAAAAACATCTTGAAGTCCTCGAAACATGTCTTTGATCTGACGGTCAGCAGTAATCCGCGCGCGATCACCGGTATTGAAAAGTTCCTGCAGACGATCAGCAAGAAGTTAAATATCGATGACGGGACCATGTATCGTCTTCTGGTCTCATGTACTGAGGCCGTCAATAATGCGATGATCCACGGTAATCAATCGAATCCGGACAAAAAGGTCTCCGTTCGGTGTATCGTGGATAAACATATTTTGACGATTCGCGTGAAAGATGAGGGAAGAGGATTTGATCCTGCTCAGCTTCAGGATCCGCGCGAAGAAAAGAACCTTCTGAAGGAAAACGGACGCGGTGTGTTTTTGATCCGCTCGTTGATGGATAAAGTCACCTTCAAAACGCTCAAATCAGGTTCTGTCGTAGAGATGAAAGTGAAGCTCCACAGATAAGGACGATGATTCCCACTAGATAGGTCAAAAAAAACCCGTCTCGATTTCCGAGACGGGTTTTTTCCCTTTTTTGTATTCTGAGGCAAATAACAGATTAGAACGCGTACCCAACATTTACGCTAAAGACATGCGCTGTACTGCTGTATGTTCCAGGAGTCAGATAAATATTAGTACTCCCAACGGTTTTATCTGCGAACAATACAAGCATATAGGATGCATCAACATGCCAATTATCATCGATTTTATAACTGCCGCCCAGGGAAATATCGGTTCGATCCGCATCGGGAAGCATTGGTGTCGTTTTTGAAATTCCTTGCGGTGTAAGATCGATGATTAAACCAGCGCGCAATGTAATCTCTGGAGAATATTTATATTCACCTCCGACTCGTACGGTTATGCCATCATCCCACATTTGGGGTTGAGCTTGAGTTCCTGCTGGTATTGGAGAACCTAAATTATAATTAAGATCAAGGGATTCAAAGGCACCCCATTGAACATATTGTAAATCAGCTTCGACTGTCAACTCTGGCATTACATCATACGCCGCTCCTATCTGAAGATTACCCGGCATTGGTACAGTCACATCACCCGTACCTTTTTTTGAACCTAAAGCTGTAGACATAGTTAAATCGCCGGATAATTTAACATCGGTTTCAATTCTATATGATAATCCAACCGTTAAACCCGGCATGACTTTATATTTTGCACCAATGTTTATATTGAAGCCACTTCCAGTAGCATCAAAAGTCTCACCAGGAGCTGTTATTGATACTGATCCATAAACAAAACTGATACCGAGTCCAACGGAAAGATCTTCGTTGATTTTATAACCGATAGAGGGATTAAAGTAAAAAGTGGAAATGCTGGTGTTCGTTGATAGCGGTGCAGGCCAATCTGTACCAAGTCCAAATGGATTAAATATTCCAAGACCTACCACCATATCATCATCAACTTGATACGTGCCATAAACATTAATGGGTGTGAAAACCTGTGAATTCGTTGACATTGAATATGACGATGGTAATGGTGCAGTAGCAGCGAACTTAGTAGATGGCATAATCAAATCAAATCCGCCAAGCACATTAATTCCTGTTTGACCCACTAATCCGGCAGGATTGTAATAAATTGCGGATGGGTCGGATGCATTGGCAACGAACGCACCGCCCATACCTACTGCACGCGCGCCCTGTTCACCGATTTGGTATCCTCCCGCTAAAACCGTACAGACGACCAACACCGAAAGGACAAAAGTCCATGCTGCATGTTGAGAAAAGTTCTTCAAGGTGACCTCCTTAAATAATGTGAGTGATTTGATAATTGTTGTAATA
The DNA here is from genome assembly GCA_964651225.1 of uncultured Ignavibacteriaceae bacterium. GTDB lineage: Bacteria > Bacteroidota > Ignavibacteria > UBA10030 > UBA10030 > Fen-1298. The sequence goes on along the minus strand of CAZYYD010000016.1, from coordinate 58,237 downwards.
TAAATCATGCCTTTGTAATCAGTGCTTCGAACGCAGTCAGTATAATAAATGAAGTATTAAGATGCAAGAATCATAATAAGAATCTGTAAAATAGCCCCGGCGAGTCATTCCGGGGCTATTTTGGAAGGAATTCAAGAATCCTAGAGTGCGAGCTTTCCGATATTAGCTTTAACATCTCCCGCAGATTTATTAAGAGCGGCTTGCTCTTCGGGTGAAAGTTTGATCTGGATGATTTGTTCCATTCCGCCTTTGCCTAGTTTTATGGGAACTCCCACGACGGTATCCTGGATCCCATATTCGCCTTGAAGAGATACGGCGCAGGGAAGAATGCGCTTTTTATCCTTCACGATGGCTTCGATCATTTGTACTGCGGCTGAGGAGGGGGCATAGTAGGCGCTGCCGGTCTTGAGAAAGTTCACGATTTCAATGCCGCCATCGCGTGTCCGTTTTACTAACCGGTCAATGGTCTCTTTATCCATGAGATCCGGAAGCGGAATTCCTGCTACTGTTGAGTAGCGCGGAAGCGGAACCATCGTATCGCCGTGCCCACCCAGGACGAAGGCGCTGACATCTTCGACAGAGACACCGAGTTCCATCGAAATAAACGTCCTGAAGCGGGAGGAATCTAAAATTCCCGCCATGCCGATGACTCGGTGCCGGTCAAATCCGCTCACCTTCAGTGCCACATAGGTCATGACATCCAGAGGATTGGAAACGACAATAATGATTGCTTTTGGAGATTTCGCGGCAGCTTGCTCCGTGCAGGTCTTGACAATATTTGCGTTTGTTGTCTGCAGATCATCCCGGCTCATACCCGGTTTGCGGGCGATCCCAGCGGTGATAAGAATAATATCGGAATTTGCTGTTGGTTCATAGGAGTTCGTTCCCATGATCTTGGTATCGGTCCCTTCCACCGGTGCCGATTCGTACATATCGAGACCTTTGCCCTGAGGCATTCCTTCAATCACGTCAACGAGGACAACTTCGTTTGCGAGCTCTTTATCAACAATTCGCTGGGCTGATGATGCTCCAACATTTCCTGCTCCAATGACGGTAATCTTCATAATGACCTCCGGTTCTTTTGTGATGGGTTTTTGAATTATATGAAAAAGATTTCCTTATTGCGAGTTCCTTAACAACAATTCTAAGGAGTAAGATAGTAATATATATGAAAAAAAAAAGCCCCCAAGACGGGGGCTTATCAATAAATCCTTCTATGAAACGGTCTATGCAGCTTGAACGATACTGACCCGCTGTCTTGCCTTGCCTACACGTTCAAATTTAACGACGCCGGTTGCGAGCGCAAAAAGAGTGTCGTCACTGCCAATCCCTACATTAATACCGGGATGATATTTTGTTCCGCGTTGACGCACGAGGATATTGCCGGCGAGAACAGATTGTCCGCCAAAACGTTTTACCCCGAGGCGTTGGGCATTACTGTCGCGGCCGTTCTTAGAGCTTCCACCGCCTTTTTTATGTGCCATCCTACCTCTCCTGGTTAAGCTAGATTTGTTATTTCAATTTCCGTGAACTGCTGACGATGTCCATTGCGGACCCGATAGCCCTTCCGCTTTTTCTTCTTCAGCACAATGACTGTGTCATCTTTGACATGGCGAAGTACTCTCGCTTCGACAAAAGCACCTTTGATGAAGGGACTACCGATGGTTGTCTTCTTTTCATCGCCCGCAAGTATGACTTTGTCGAATTTTACTGTTGCGCCGATCTCCGACTGCATTTTCGGTACAAACACTTTATCGGAAGGAGATACCTTCACCTGGGTTCCAGCAATTTCTACTACTGCGTACATTGTTTTCCTCTGTTTAAATACACTTTGTCTTAATCCATAATAAAAATACGGAAAAACTGATAGAGAGTCAACGGGTTTTTCTGCTGAATCTGTATCTCTTGTTTGCACAGCTGCAATCGGGGAGAAAAAATCTGGTGTTTACCGTATGTCTCACGTTACACATGAGTAGGGGTCTCTAACCGTAACGTTTGCTCCAGGAGCTGACGTACGGGAGACACCGGCATTTCCATTCCTGTCCAGAGTTGAAAAGCGGCCGCTCCCTGATGAAGAAACATCTCCAAGCCGTCGATGGTCCTTGCACCGCAAGCGTGCGCCGCATAGAGAAGGCGGGTTGTCAGCGGTCGATAGATCAAATCGAAGACAATATGTTTTGAAGTGAGAAGCTGGTGACGGTGCAGTGGTGATTCAGAGTCGTTCGGGTACATACCCACGGTGGTTGCGTTGACGATCAATGTGCTCGACTGCAGTGCCTCTTCAAATTTCTCTCCGGAAACCGGGGAGATATCAATTCCTGTCTCGCAGGAAAGGAGATTGTGCTTAATGCTGTGCGCCCGTTCAGGAGAACGTACGGCAAGAGTGAGCATATGAGGATGAAAAAGACGAACGAGTACAAATGCCGCAGTGCGGGCAGCCCCGCCGGAACCAAGGAGCAGGCAATTCTTCCCATCGATTTCCGCCCGCACGGGTTCAAGGGACTGCTGTAGTCCAAGCATGTCTGTGTTTATACCAAACAATGTGCCGTTCCGATTTGTCACAGTATTCACCGAGCCTATCGTGCGTGCTTCAAGACTCATTTCATCGATCAGCGGAATAACGGCCTCTTTGTATGGCGTGGTAATGTTAAATCCTCCCCAGAGAGGATCTCGAAATCGTTCAACGCTGCTCTTCAGTGCATCAGCTTCAAGGTCGAACGCTTCATAGTGATGGTTCAGCCCGAGGATCTGGAATGCCGTATTGTGCATGAGCGGAGAGAGAGAATGGCCAAGAGGATGGCCGATTACTGCGAAACGTTTCATCATCACAGACCCTGCATCCTTGGTGTAGGCACAATCATCGAGATCAACGAGAACAAGGAAAAAATGTTACTGCTTTTTAAAGAGATGTACAAAGTGGCGGTCAGTTGTGAGACTCGGAAATAATTGTTCAAAATCTTTTCTCATATCAGGTACTAAATTAAAGGTAATGAAAAACTCATTGGATGCCTCTTCCTTCAAATTCTGCGCAAGCAAGATCTTTCCGCGGCTGAAATATGCCGGTGCAAATTTGGGATCCAGTTTAGTACATTCATTCAATGCAGCAATAGCTTCAGCATAGGATGCTGCTTCTCCTAACGTATCACCTAAATCGAACCATATTTCAGGATCTTTAGGATCCAAGGCGATCACTTTTCGATAACACACCAGGCACTCATCAATCCTTCCCAGGTTATAGAGAGCATCGCCGCATGCATACCAATATTCGGGATATTCCGGGTTGATCTCGGCGGCTTGCTGGTATTCAGCTAATGCTTCTTCAGTCTTTCCGAGGCCGTCATAGCAGCACCCCCTGCCAAAATAAGATTCATGGTGCCGGTGATCAATCGTGAGAGCGGTGGAGTAATTCGCAATTGCCTGGATGAAGTCGTTGAGTTCCTCGTAGGCATTGCCAAGATTGTGGAGTGATCCAACGTCCTTGGGATCAAATTTCAGAGCAGTAGTAAAACAGCGTATGGCATCCTGGAGGCGTCCGAGATTCGCATAACCGTTCCCCATATTGTACCATGCTGCAGGGAAATCCTCTTTGATCGCCAGAGCATATTCATAACTCTCAATGGCTTTCAAGAACTGGCCGATCCGATTTTGGACTATCCCTTTGTTGTACCATGCGTTGAAATTGAAAGGATCCCGGTTGATATGCTCATCATAACATCGGATGGATTCCTGTGGCTTTTCGAGATAATCATAACAATAGCCAAGCTCGTACCAGGCATCGGCATGGTCAGGGTCGATTTGCAGAACGCGTTGGAACACCGACTCGGCATCGGCATAACGCTCCAGTTTCTCGAGCGTGACACCTTTGTGGAAGAGTGCATCATCGTGCGATGGCTGGAGTTCAAGCGCCCTGTCGAATGATGCCATAGACTCATGAGTCCGGTTCAGGTTATCCAGAGTAATGCCCCGGTTAACATATGCTTCGGGATCGGTCGGATTAAGGCTGAGTGCTTTATCAAAACAAGCCAAAGCGTCCTCATATCGAAAGAGGTTATTAAAAATCATTCCCTTTCGCTGCCAGGCGTCCGCGTTGAATGGTTCAAAGGAAAGGAGACGGTCGGCGTAGGTCAGTGCTTCATCATACTTCTCATGTTCAAAATAGAACTGGATGATTTCCTCCAATGCTTCCGGATTATTGATGTCTTTGCCGCCATTCCGCAGCAATTCACGGAACCTCCGGACATCATCCTCCGAATGCTTGTTCGGTTTCGGCCCGATGTTATCATCATCAAAACGTTCGAAATCAGACACTGACTACTCCATCCTAAAGAAGCTCTCTTCCAATAAAGGGAATTAACGACTTGAAGTCAAGAAACCGCAGAACCTCTTTTTTTACAATGCCGGGAATTTCTGCTCAATTATTTCCATTTGATTTTGGCTGTGAGTTGGAGTATATTAACCCCTTGCTGGAACGACATGATTGCTGAAAATCTTAAAATTCTGCGGAAACGCATTGAAAAGAGCTGTGAGAGGAGTGGACGCAGAAGTGAAGACGTCCAATTGATAGCAGTTTCCAAGACATTTTCTGCAGAACTCATTGAAGAATCGATAGCAGCAGGTCAAATAGACTTTGGTGAAAATTTTGTTCAGGAATTGCAGGAAAAACGTCAAAAGGTACTAGGGCAGCCTCTCCGATGGCATTTTATCGGGCATCTGCAATCGAATAAAGTAAAATATATAGCCGAGTACATTCATCTTATCCATTCCGTAGATAATCTAGGTCTCGGCAGCGAGATCAATAAACGCGCATCGCAGCATGACCGGATGCAGGATATTTTAGTAGAAGTACATACCACCGATGAAGCAACGAAGTTCGGTGTTCAACCCGAGAAGGTGGTGGAACTCATCAAGAATCTTTCGCTGCTGTCTCATGTGCGGGTGTGCGGATTGATGACGATGGGACCGTTTTCGGATGATCCGAATGATTCACGGAGGTCGTTTCAGCAATTAGCAGCAGTCCAACAGCGGGTCAACGGGGAAGGAATTGAACATGTTCAGATGCGCCATCTCTCGATGGGGATGACGCACGATTTTGAAGTAGCGATCGAAGAAGGTGCAACACTCATCCGCATTGGAACAGCAATCTTTGGAGCACGGTTAAAGAACGTGAAGGGAAAGGGACAACAATGAAAATTACACCTCTGGAAATCAAGCGTCAGCAGTTTAAGAAGACCATGCGCGGGTACGACACGATTGAAGTGGAAACTTTTTTAGAGATGGTATCCAACGACATGGAAGACCTGATCCACGAAAACCATGAACAAAGAGATAAAATCCTTGAACAGGAAACACAGCTCGCTGACTACAAGAATATGGAGAAAACACTCCAGCAGACCCTCATGCAGGCACAGGAAACAAGCGGAAAATCTATCGAACATTCCAAGCGGGAAGCGGAACTCATTGTCAAAGAGGCAGAAGTGAAAGCGTCTCAAATCGTGGAAAAAGCCCGGCTCGACTTTGCCCGTGCCAAGGAAGAAATCTCGCAGCTCAAAGCGAGAAAGGAAAGTGTCCTGAGTAAATTGAAGATTGTCCTCTCATCGGAATTGAACCTGATCCGTGCACTGGAGAATGATGAAGATGGGAATAAGAATGATTCTTCCAGAGGAACAGGGAAGGATCATTTAGAAATTGATGAGATTCTAAAAAAATTGTAATGAAGTATGAGGTTTCTTATGACAGAATTACGGCAGCATATCGGTGAAACGGTAACATTCATCCGGACAAAAACGGATTCAAAACCGAGAATCGGCATCATCCTGGGTACCGGTTTGGGTGCGTTGGCGAAAGAGATCAAGAAAGAGGTGGTGCTGGACTACAGCAAGATTCCGCACTTCCCGGTTTCGACCGTCGAGTCTCATCAGGGCAAGCTGATCTTCGGTACGCTCTCCGGGAAGAACGTCGTTGCAATGCAGGGACGTTTTCATATGTACGAAGGGTACAACCTAAAACAGGTGACGTATCCGGTGCGGGTTATGAAATTTCTTGGTGTTGAAAATATTCTGGTTTCGAACGCTGCCGGGGCACTCAATCCCCTTTTCAAAAAAGGGGATGTGATGATTATTTCAGATCATATCAATCTGCTGGGCGATAATCCGCTCATCGGCCCGAACGATGATGAACTCGGACCTCGTTTTCCTGATATGTCGGAAGCATACGCGAAGAACCTCATCGCCATCGCGAAACATGCAGCTCTGGATCTGAAAATCCACCTGCAGGAGGGTGTGTACGTGGCGGTGCAGGGACCGAATCTGGAAACAAAAGCGGAATACCGGTTCCTTCGTGCCATCGGTGCGGATGCGGTTGGCATGTCCACAGTTCCGGAGAATATTGTTGCGCAGCATATGGGCATGAAAGTGCTTGGCTTCTCTATTCTGACCGACGAATGCTTCCCAGATGCATTGAAACCGGCACTGCTTGAAGAAATTTTAAAAGTGGCCGGGAAAGCCGAGCCGAAGATGACGGCAATTATGAAAGAAGTTATCAAACGGATGAAATAAGATAAAAGATTTTAGATTGGAGATTGAAGATGGAGTTCCTGGAATCCTTCAATCGCAATTCGAAGATCATCAGAAATCACCTCAAAAACCTATATTGTCATTCCGAATGAGCGCCTTTGTCGCCGTCGCAATCTGCACCGTTTTCACCATGGCGTATAGCGCCACTTGTTTCGGTCTCTATTTTTACCTCCGAAATGGATGCTGAACCAAGTTTAGCATGACGTGATTCTTTTTTTGAGATGGCTTCAGGTTACTAAATCAATCATTCACACAACCACTGGATCGCAAATACAAAGATGTTTAAGCAGTTAACCGATAAGCTTAATTATCACGAACTCGAATCAGAAATTTTGAAGTCGTGGGAAGCGAACGACGTTTTTAGAAAAAGTATATCCACCCGCGAAGGGAAACCGGAGTTCACATTCTACGAGGGTCCTCCGACAGCGAACGGACGTCCAGGTATTCACCATGTCATGGCGAGAACTCTTAAGGATATCATCTGTCGGTACAAGACCATGCAAGGGTACCAGGTTCATCGTAAAGCGGGATGGGATACGCATGGGTTGCCGGTCGAGATCGAAGTTGAAAAGGCGCTTGGCTTCAAACATAAAGATGACATCGTTGCTTACGGTGTGGCGAAGTTCAACGAAGAATGCAAAAAGTCTGTGTGGAAGTATAAAGCCGATTGGGAAGACCTCACCCGGATGATGGGCTACTGGGTCGATCTCCAGCATCCTTACGTTACGTTCGATAATAAATATATGGAATCGATCTGGTGGGCACTCAAGCAGTATTTCGACAAAGGGCTCGTCTACAAAGGGTACAAGATTCAGCCGTACTGTCCGCGGTGCGAAACGCCGTTGTCATCGCACGAAGTTTCACTGGGATATCAGGATGTTAAAGATCCGTCCATCTATATCAAGTTAAAGGTCAAAGGCGAGGAGAATACATACTTTCTCGTCTGGACGACGACACCATGGACACTCGTTTCCAATGTAGCGATTGCAGTCCATCCGAAGGTTGAGTATGTAAAGGTCGAGCACAAAGGAGAGCATTTGATCCTTGCCGAAGCACGACTGTCGGTTTTGGGTGATGATTATGTGGTGCAAGAAAGATTCAAAGGATCAGTGCTCGCAAACAAAGAGTACGAGAGAATATTCTCCTACCATCAGGTTAAAGAAAAGGGATGGTATGTTGTACTTGCCGATTTTGTTACAACCGAAGATGGTTCAGGCATCGTTCATATGGCGCCCGCCTACGGCGAAGATGACTATCAAGTTGGCCGCGCTTATGGTTTACCAACGATCCATCCGGTCAATAAGTCCGGTGAGTTCAACGCAGAGGTCACGGATTTTGCCGGTATGTTTGTGAAGGATGCTGACCCTGAGATTATTCAGAATCTCCGTCACCGGAACATTCTCTATAAGAAGGAGCAGTATCTTCATAGTTATCCGCATTGCTGGCGCTGCTCGTCGCCGCTTTTGTATTACGCACGCGAATCATGGTACATCCGCACGACCGATTACGCCAAACGGATGATCGAACTGAACAAGCAGATCAATTGGATCCCTCCGGAAGTCGGCGCCGGACGTTTCGGAAATTGGCTGGAAGAAAATAAAGACTGGGCGTTGTCCCGCGATCGTTTCTGGGGAACGCCGCTGCCGATCTGGCTCTGTGAAACATGCGGCAAACAAAAATGTGTCGGCAGTGTAGAAGAATTCCGGAAGGGGAACAATGTGCCCGAGCCGTTGGATCTGCATAAGCCGCATGTCGATGCGGTGACGTTTCCCTGTGACTGCGGGGGCATCATGAAGCGTACACCGGAACTCATCGATGTCTGGTTTGATTCCGGATCCATGCCATTCGCCCAATGGCACTACCCGTTTGAAAATAAAGATGTTTTCGATAAATCGTACCCCGCTGATTTCATCTCGGAAGGGATTGATCAAACACGAGGGTGGTTCTATACACTGCATTCTATTGGCACATTCCTTTTTGACAAACCGGCATTTAAAAACGTGCTTGTCAATGAACTCATTCTTGATAAACAGGGACAGAAAATGTCCAAGACAAAGAAGAATACTGTCGATCCGTTTGATCTCCTCCGCAAGTACGGTGCAGACACGGTGCGCTGGTACCTGGTAGCTCAAAGTCCGGTGTGGCGGCCGACCCTGTTCGATGAAGAAGGTATCGGCGAAGTGCAGCGGAAGTTCTTTAGTACCTTGTTGAATACGTATTCATTCTTTGCACTCTATGCCAACGTGGACGGTTTCGAAAACATCGATCAGCGCATTCCAGTCAGTGAACGGCAGGAGATCGATCAATGGATCTTGTCGGAATTGAATTCCCTGGTAAGAACGTATCTTCAGGCGGTCGATGGATACGATGTGACACGTGCGGCACGGGCTATCAGTGATTTCACCATCGATCAATTATCGAACTGGTATGTGCGCCGGAACCGGCGGCGTTTCTGGAAAAGTGAAAAGGGAAAAGATAAGACCTCGGCTTATCAGACGTTGCACGAGTGTTTGGTCACGATCTGCAAACTGGCGGCGCCGTTTGCCCCGTTCCTTGCCGAAGAAATGTATCAGAACCTGATGAGCGGTCAAGCGGCAAAACTGGAATCGATTCATCTGGAAGCAATGCCTGCGGTTGATGTCACCGTCATCAATGCAGAACTGGAGCATCGGATGGAATATGCTATCCGGATCGTCGGTCTCGTCCGTGCAATGCGGATGAAATCGAATCTCAAAGTCCGACAGCCGCTGCAGAAAATTATTCTCCCGATAACATCGGAAGCCGACAGGAAGCTGATCTCTCAGATGGAAGAAGTGATCCTGGAAGAGATTAATGTGAAGCAGATCGAATATGTAACGGATGAATCTGCCGTTATAAAAAAGAAATCGAAACCTAATTTTAAGACACTCGGACCGAAGTTCGGCAAGTCCGTGCAGCCGATAGCCGCAAGACTTCGCGATCTGACATCGGAAGAAATCAGCAGTCTCCAATCGAAAGGGACATCAACCTTCATCATAGGAGGGAAAGAATTCACGATCGACGCAGCAGATGTGGAAATTCTCCATGAAGATATTCAGGGATGGCTTGTCGAAAATGACGGCCAGATCACAGTAGCATTAGATACAGCTCTCACAGAAGATCTTCTCGATGAAGGCCTGGCGCGGGAATTTGTGAGCCGGATTCAAAATCTGCGGAAAGATTCAGGGTTTGCCGTGGTTGACCGGATCCGGATTGTTCATGCTTCAACAGAACGACTGACGAAAGCACTCAATCGGATGATAGAATATGTCCGGCAGGAAACGCTTGCTGAAGAGGTTCATGCTCTCTCTGCCGAAGAGGCCGGAAAGCATGGAGCCAGGTCCGAAGACATCAATGGTGAGTTGTCTCAGGTTGCAGTTTTAAAGATTTAGTCTATATTGTTGCACATATCATGGATTAATGTATCATCATCCCAACAGATTGGGAGGAGAGTCATGGCAAAGAAAAAAGCAGTGAAGAAACCGTCAGCAAAGAAAATAGTCAAACGCGCTGGAGCGAAACCTACGAAGAAAGCGGTCGTAAAAAGAATAAAGGTGAAGGCTCAGCCTTCGAGACCTGTCGTGAAGAAAGGTTATTCCAAAGCGCAGCTTGAGCATTTCAAGAAGATCATCCTCGAAAAACGGAAGGAAATTCTGGAAGAGCTTGAATCGCTGAAGTCGACAATGATGGATGTCATGACCGGACAGTACGAGATCGAGAATTCAACATACTCGCTCCATATGGAACAGGGGACAGATGCGATGGAACGGGAAAAGACATTTCTCTTTGCCTCACGGGAAGGCAAATTCCTGAATTATCTCGATGATGCCCTGGCGCGAATCGAAAAAGGGACGTATGGGTTTTGTACAGAATGCGGTAAGCTCATGGACAAAGAACGTCTTGAAGCAGTCCCCCATGCCCACCAGTGTATCGATTGCAAGATGAAAAAGGGAGGAAAGTGAGAAGAAGTAAAGAGTTAAGAATGAAGAGTGATGAGTCGTTGAATACTGACGCCGCCCATTCAAACAATCACAAATCAAAAGAAATCTCCAATCCCCATTCTGAATGAATTGAGGCTCTGAGTGCGTGTTCTCTATGTGACGCTGGGTATCGTTCTTGTCGATCAATTGACAAAACTTCTGGTGAAGGGATTTACCCTTCCCATCGTTGAGTATTACCATCAAGGGATGCAGCTGGGGCAGAGTATTCCGGTGATCGGAGATTTTCTCCGGCTGACATTTATCGAGAATCCCGGTATGGCGTTTGGCATTGAGATCGGAGGACGTCTCTTTCTCACCCTCTTTTCACTCTTCGCCAGTATCGGTATCTTTTATTACATCTACCACGTACGTACCGAAACATTCATCGTTCGTCTGACACTCGCAATAATTCTCGGGGGTGCACTCGGCAATCTCATCGATCGGGTTTTTTACGGTGTAATTTTTGGGGAGGCCCCGCTCTTTTACGGAAAGGTTGTCGATTTTATCGATATGGATTTTTTTCACATTAACATTCTCGGAATTCATATGGATCGCTTTGCAGTCTTTAATGTGGCCGATGCTGCCGTTTCCACCGGCATTGTCCTGATGCTGCTGTTTCATAGCAAGTTTGCTAAAGCCGATAAATCGGAGTCTGCTGCACCTGTGAACACATCAATTCCTTCTGGTGGGACAGTTGCACCTGGAACTATTCAAGAATCACAGAATAATACGCAGCAATCCCCGGCAAATCCATCATAGAAATCACAGTGATGTCTCCTCATCACCCTTCACAAGGAAGTTCGGAGGAGCGTGAACATGCCCGCATCGTTGTTCCTCCCGGAGAACATCGGAAACGCCTGGATGTCTATCTCACACACCGCATAGAAAATGCCACGCGGAGTAAAGTACAGAACGGCATCAAAGGCGGAATGGTGTTGGTGAATGGGAGGGTCGTCAAGTCCAGTTACCTGCTCAATCCCAGCGACATCATTGATATCACTTTTCCCCGGCCCCCGCGCCCCGATGCACTTGCGGAAGATATTCCCCTGACGATTGTCTACGAAGATGAAGCTCTGCTGATTATCAATAAACCGGCGGGGATGGTAACGCATCCTGCACATGGGAATTACACCGGCACATTGGTGAATGCCCTCCTCCATTATTGCAATCATCTTTCCACTCTCAATACAGAAATGCGTCCCGGGATTGTCCACCGGCTTGATAAAGATACATCGGGACTCATGGTCGTAGCAAAAAATGATCATGTGCATGCGTTTCTTGCAAAACAATTTGCTAGGCGTACGATTGACCGGGAGTACTGGGCGCTCGTCTGGGGGCGGTTTAAAAAGACTAAAGGGACCATTGAAGCGAATCTCGGAAGGAGCAAACGGGACCGCAAAAAGGTTGCCGTCATGGAGGAAGGAAGATCTGCTATTACAGAATATGAGGTGCTCAAGGAATTTGAATTTCTCTCGCTCGTCCGTCTGCATCTGAAAACCGGTCGCACACATCAGATTCGCGTGCATCTTGCTCATATAGGCCATCCAGTTTTTGGTGATCCCACATATGGAGGGCGGAATATTGAATGGGGAGGACTGCAAAGGAAAAAATGCCAGCAAGCAGGCAATCTGCTGAAGATCATCCAGCGTCAGGCGCTGCATGCAAAGACGATTGGTTTTATCCATCCGACAACAAAAGAAACCGTGATGTTTGATTCGGAACTACCAAACGATATGCAGGAAGTAATGGTGAAAGTGGAGGAATCGATACAAGCATTTGAGCAATAAGTAGTTTATCTACTTACAATCTTTTGCAGATTTGTCTGTATAATTCTTCATTGCTGCTCTCTGGGGCATAATTCTGTGCCTTCATTTCTTTTCTGCGGGGATCGATTAAAGTCAGAATACCGCCGTTCTTTATAGGTCTATTACCGTAGTAACGTCAATGCAAGTTCCAACTGCTTATCCCTGCCATTAACAATATCGGATCCGGTTTGAGGAAGATATACATCCGGCGGAATACCGTTCCATTCGAAGGGGATTCCATCCGTCCGCAGCCAATAGGTACTGCCGATGTGAATGTACTTCCCGCTGGGAAGGAAATAGTCCCCTTCGATATCTTCCTCAATGTCGTTGCACCCCGCACCGTCTGTGGTATCTCCTAGAAGAGTAACCGCGGGGAGTTGTCGCATGAATTCAGCTAAGACCTCGCCTCCGCTGATTGTCGTTCCATTGATAAGGATCACTACCTTACCGGTATACCTCGGAATGGAAATATCTGGCTGAATAGGAGATCGAGGTGTTGCCGGCTTATTTCCTTTCAAGTAGACGGACAGGTGCTGCATAGGGGAGGCAATGAATTTGCTGACAACGGTCTCTATATTCTCAACAAGCCCTCCACTATTTCGTCTTACATCGATAATCAAGGCTTTTGTACCGGCTATCGCTCGCATTACGTTCTTGAAATCATTCATGAGAGCTTTGCCGTTGAACGTAGCAATATAAATATAGCCGATACTGTCTCGATGAATACCATACTCCACCTTGCCCTGACAAGCAGAGCGGAACGGATGATCAAAATACTCCCTCACGACAATCGGTGAATACGCATCTTTGTCGCGTAAATATCTGGTACCGATGTGCGGGAAAATTAATCCTTTGCCAAGATTTAAAAAGTAGACGTGAGGGTCTTTAAGCTCGGCGAGAAGATCAAACAAGACAGGGTAAAATTCATCCCCGTCTGCCTGTCGTGCGCGCAGGCGGTACGTAGTATGAATTGTCTTCCAATCGATGTTCTTGTACTCGAGCAGAGGATAGATGGAGTCGATGATCGTCCACGCAAATTCAAAATCCTCAACATTGCTGTTCGTTGATGAAGGAGGCACCAGGATCTCGCTGCACGAGGAGAAAATGAAGAAAGATAAGCATACCATCAGAAAACGCACATTGTCCTCCAGGTCAGAAGTGAACTGAACATGATAATACAACATCGTCACTGGCAGCGAGGATAGGATTCCAGCGTCGAATCTCTGTGAAAGTGAACTGGTACCGAACCTTCAGTGACAGTCCGCTTGAGAGGTAATAACGAATACCGGTGTGAAAATTTACATGGAGACACTCGAACGGCGTTAGCAGCTTTATCGCTGATTCCTCGGGTCGATCTTCTACGACCATTATTTCGGGCATACGGACGGCAATGCTCAGCAGGCTGAATTTCAACATGCTTTCGATATTCAGATCGCTGCGAAGGGGAATGATGATCTGTGTTTGACTTCCAAGGGAAAAAAGCGTGGCAAACGAAAAATCGACAAACAGACCATCGCGGGCATACTGCTGGCGATTATAGTAAAAAAAGATCTCTGTACTCGGCCCCAGAAAGATGTAGGCGTCTTTCCCAAAGAATTTGAATCTGCCGCATGCAAAAAAGAAATCCCAGTTCATTGAAAACAAAGTGACGTTGGAACTAAAGGTTCCGCTCTTGATTTCAGAGGAATTCTGGAATTTGAGACTGATATCAGAACCGGTTTGACCGCTGAACTGTGACCACCCCGCGTTGAAGTACGGCATGGAGCCGGTGTACCGTTCACGCGAGAAAAATTATCCCGTACAGCAAATGCTCCTTTTCCTATATCGATGGTAATACCCTGAGGGAACACCGATTCGTATTTACTTGAATCTTGGGCAAACGCTGCCGTTGTCGAACAAAATACGAAGAGGACTATTGCGTTGAAATATCTTGTCATAATGAAATTCCGATCAGTATAACCGTAAAAGAAAGCCTCTCCTCGATAAAGACGTTATGGAAAACCACTCTGTTGCCTTATTTCCGCGATTCACTCCGCCTCTCCGATCGGTTTTCTTTTTTGGATTGTTGAGGAGATTTATCTTTCCGCTGCTCAATTGTCCTTTCACGCTGAACAGGGGGTGAGGAACGCTCCTTCTGTTCATGACGCTGTATCAACTCGCGCCGAAGCTCTTTCCGATTGCGCTGCGGTTTTTGTTCCTGTACTCGTGGTGGGACTGCTTGTGTCTGGTTTTCACGATTCCGTTCTTTCACCTGATTCGACTGGTCCTGTGGTCTATCCTGCCGTGAATCCGGTTCTCGACGCAGATCCGGATCAGTAGTGTGCGACCGTTCAATCTTGCTCATGTCCAACGACAAATTGCGTTCACCTCGCCGGCCATGAAATTGATCAGATCCGCGCCCCAGTTCTGTACGTGTCGGGCGGAAAATTTCTATGCGCTCTGCGCGCTGTGTTCCACTTGCTCGCAGCAGACGTTCACCGGACCGATCCTGCACTTCCCGAACTTCTGTATTATGGATCCGAATCGCTCCGCGGAGTTCGATGAAAGACCGATCAATACCAACATTGATAATACGGTCATGATCAACCCTGTATGCCCCTCCCGTGCGTGATGTATGAATGAGACGGCGGGTATACTCCACAGGTGCGGTGTCTCGGTACCGAAGGACATTGCCGAAGTGACGATACCGGACGAAATTCCAATAATGCACAGGTGCCGCCCACACAGTAGAAAAATGTATTCCGGCTGCGATAGAAAATGCAGCATAGGGCGGCAAGGGAGCCCAGCCAATGTAATCGTCATCGTAGCGCCATTCAACCCATGCCGGTCCCCATTCATCATTTGGGATCCACACCCAGCCATAGAAATCGCCGTAGTACCAACGTCCGTAATGATAAGTAATCCATCCGAACGGTTCACGGGACATCCAATACCAGCCGTAATCCGTCCATACCCATCGTCCAAGGAGATACGGACGCCATTGTCTTGCAATATGTAAAGGACGCCAGAAACGATGTCCGTCTGCCAACTCTATCCACTCACCGTGGGGAGCAAGAGAAGTATAGAAGAGCCCGATTCCCCCTTTCATTTCCGGTACAGGATTCGAGGCGGCTATTGTTTGGGTAAAACTTACAATGCTGATACCTATGATGGCAAGAAAAATGAGTATCGATTTCATAGTGCACCTTATCAATGGCTTTTCAGTTCTCTCCTCACAGAAAACAAGCTATGTGCCATAGGATATGTTATTTTTTAACGAAAAATAGATGAATCGTGAAATACAGTGTCCAGCACATCGTTCAAACTGTCTTTTTCATGGTACAATATTTTTGTGACTTGAGGGGGAAGGATCTGATAAAATGGAAGTTGTTTATGCTTGCCGATCTGAATTTGGACTGATACATTTAGAGGGAAGAGGATTGAACAATCCATGGATCCATTCCCCATAATTTTTTTATTAACGAAGAAGCAAGGGTTTACACAACCATCTTTGTACAGATAGAGCAAAAAAGGGCTTTGTAAATGCGTAAACCATCCGGGATAGGTAACATCACCGAAAGAAAGGTCAACACCATGCATCTGAAAGAAAAGATAACCCAGGCGATTGCTATTTTAAAAGAATTCAACATCGATTGCTGGATTACCTTTACACGAGAAAGTGCAATCAATGGTGATCCCACACTGCCGTTTCTTGTTCCGACAGATCTCACCTGGCATAGCGCCATCATCATCACAAAAGAAAATGGTGTGAAAGCAATCGTGGGTTTCTATGATAAGAAGATGGTGGAAGATGTTGGGGCTTACAACGAAGTGATTGGCTATGTCGAAGGAATTAAGAAACCGTTGGTCGAATATCTTACGAAACTCAATCCGGCAATGATCGCGATTAATTATTCGAAGGAGAGCGAAATCGCAGATGGCCTAACGCATGGAATGTATCTCACATTAGTGGAGTATCTTTCAGAAATCGGATACCAGGATCGGCTCATATCTGCAGAGCCGATAATTTCCGCACTCCGTCAGCGAAAGACGAAGAGCGAACTAACATCCATACAAGAAGCTATCCGTCACACAGAAAAAATCTTTAAGAGAGTGACGAAATTTATCAAACCGGGTATGACCGAAGAAACGATCGCGCAATTTATGCGGGATGAAGTGAAGCGACGTGGATTGCAGTTTGCCTGGGATCAGAAAGTATGCCCGGCCGTTTTTTCCGGCCCGGATACAGCCGGTGCGCATTACCAGCCGACGAAAAGGAGAGTCAAGCCGGGGCATGTATTGAACATGGATTTCGGTGTCAAAGTGAATGAGTATTGCTCAGATTTGCAGCGTACGTTTTATATCCTGAAACCGGGAGAAAAGAAAGCACCGCCGGAAGTCCAGAAGGGATTTGATACCATCGTACTATCCATTGAGCGATCGCGTTCGATGATGAAACCCGGTGTGAAGGGAATTGAAGTTGATGCTGCTGCACGCGAGGTGCTAAAGGAGAATGGATTTCAGGAGTTTCCTCATGCCCTTGGTCATCAGGTGGGACGGTATGCGCACGATGGCAGCGCCATCCTTGGCCCGGCATGGGAGAAGTATGGAACGAAGCCGTTGCAGTTATTGGAGGAAGGGATGGTCTTTACATTGGAACCGCGCTTGACGGTGGCTGACCGTGGAGTTGCCACAATCGAGAATATGGTGGTAGTGACATCGCAAGGAACGGAGTATCTTTCGACACCTCAAAGAAACTGATCCTGATAAAATCTGAGGGAACTACAAGAAGAATAAAGAACGTGCGACAGAAGAAGTAATTACTTACCTCTCCGATCGCGAAAAGCGGTCGGAGAGTTACGCCATATTATGGAAGACCGATTGCACGTCGTCGTCCTCTTCGATTTTATCAAGCAGATCCTGTACTTCTTTCGCCTGATCTTCCGGTAATTCCTTCGTCGTCGTCGGAAGATACTGAAGCTCGGAACTCTTTACTTCCATCCCCTGTTCATCTAAATATTTTAACATCTTGCCGTAATCCTGGAAGGAAGTGTAGATCTGAAGTTCCTGCTCGTCCTGAACAAGATCGTCCAGGCCGTGATCAATAAGTTCCAATTCAAAATCGTCAAGATTCTGGACCTGTGAAACGCCAAGACGGATAAGTCCCTTACGTTCAAAATTGAACATAAGAGAACCAGCCGAAGCAAGTGATCCTCCTCCTTTAGAGAAATGATGACGGATGTTGGCAACGGTACGGGTTGGGTTATCCGTCATACATTCAACAACAACACCGATGCCGTGCGGGGCAAATCCTTCATAGACAATTTCCTCGTAACCGGTGGTATCTTTCTGTGATGCCCGCTTAATGGCGGCATCCACCCGATCCTTCGGCATATTCACACTTTTCGCATTCTGGATGGCAATCCGAAGCCGGGAGTTCACTTTCACATCGACCCCTCCCATTTTTACAGCGACATGAATTTCACGTCCGATTCTATTAAATGCTTTCGACATCCGTGCAAAACGCGCAAACATTTTATATTTTCGTTTTTCGAATATCCTGCCCATAATACTTTCTCAGGTTGGTGAAGGGGAAGAGATTTTTACCGCAAGGAAGATACGAATCAAATGGCAGAGATGGAAGAAGGGGCTGTTCTTTTGAACCGTCAGGACTTTTTCCTATATTTCTCTATGGAACACTCACAAACACTTCTCGTTCTCGATTTTGGATCGCAATATACACAGCTTATCGCCCGTCGAGTACGGGAGCTGGGTGTGTATTCTGAAATTCACTCCTTTCGCTATGCCGTTCAAGAAATACAACAGCAGAAACCGATAGGCATCATTTTTTCGGGTGGACCTTCCAGTGTCTATGGAGCAGGTGCACCGAAGCCCGATCCGCGCATCTTTGATCTGGGGATTCCGATCCTCGGCATTTGCTATGGACTTCAATTGTTTGCTGATCGGCTTGGTGGCAAAGTCAATTCCGCGGCGCGTCGCGAGTACGGGAAAGCTGATCTTCATATCGATGATCATCAGGATCTTTTTGCCGGTCTGAAGACAACAATATCTGTCTGGATGAGTCATGGTGACTCCTTGAGCCAGCTGCCCGAAGGGTTTGAACCGATTGCGCACTCCGAGAATGCACCGATTTGTGCCGTCCGAAATGCAAAAAAGAAGATGTTCGGCGTACAATTTCATCCCGAAGTCGTTCATACACCGGATGGGAAGAAAATCCTTTCAAACTTCCTCTTCAATGTGTGCGGTGCAAAGGGAGATTGGACGCCGGCATCCTTCGTAGAGCAGGTAGAAACAGAGATACGGGCGCGTGTTGGTTCTGCAAAAGTGCTCTGTGCTTTGAGCGGAGGCGTTGATTCGTCGGTCCTTGCGGTGCTGCTCCATCGGGCAATAGGGGATCAACTTCATTGTGTACATATCAATAACGGGTTAATGCGGAAGAACGAAAGCGAAAATGTTGTGCGGACATTTCGCGATTCCTTCCGCATCAATCTTACGTATGTTGATGCGGCCGAGAGGTTCCTGTCCCGTCTCACAGGCGTGGATGATCCGGAAAAAAAACGGAAGATCATCGGAAAGACATTTATCGAAGTGTTTGAAGAAGAAGCAATAACCCTCAGCGGTTCAGTAGAGTTTCTTGCTCAAGGGACGCTTTATCCGGATGTCATCGAGTCGGTCTCGTTGAAAGGGCCGTCGGTCACGATCAAAACGCACCACAATGTAGGCGGACTGCCGGAGAATATGAATTTTAAGCTGCTCGAACCGTTCCGCGAGCTCTTCAAAGACGAAGTACGTCGCATTGGTCGATTGCTTGAGCTGCCCTCTGATCTGATCGGGCGTCATCCCTTTCCGGGTCCCGGACTCGCCGTGCGCGTGCTCGGCGACATCACAAGAGAGAAACTTCAATTGCTTTGCGAAGCAGATGATATATTCATTCAGGAGCTCAAACGGGCTGGTTTATACGATGAGATCTGGCAGGCATTTGTTGTGCTCCTGCCGATTCGTTCCGTCGGTGTGATGGGAGATGAACGAACGTATGAAAATGCCGTGGCACTTCGTGCGGTGACAAGCGTTGATGGGATGACTGCGGATTGGGCGAAAATTCCGACGGATGTTCTTGCGCATATATCCAGCCGAATCACGAATGAACTGCGAGGTATCAATCGTGTCGTCTATGATATCAGTTCAAAACCTCCTGCGACGATCGAGTGGGAATGAATTCAAGTTAAAATATGTTCATGAAAAAGTATAAAAAGGATAAAAGGAAAAGGGAAAAAGTCAAAAAGAAGTTAAGGGAAAAGCAAAATTCAAATGATCAAACTCATAAACGTCACAAAAAAATTCGGGAACTTCACCGCGGTCGATAACCTTTCTCTAACGGTTCCCAAGGGTGAATTCTTCGGTTTCCTCGGTCCCAACGGAGCAGGAAAAACAACGACCATCAAGATGATTGTCGGACTCTTTGCTCCAACGGCAGGAACAGTCATTGTGAACGACTTTAATATTGTCAAGCAGCCGATGGAAGCCAAGCAGTCTATTGCCTATATCCCTGATATTCCTTTTCTCTACGAAAAACTTACCGGGCGGGAATTCCTCTACTTCATCGGGGGGCTCTTCAGGATTCCCAAATCAACATTACACAGCCGTGTTGCCGAACTCATCGAGCATTTTGAGATCGGCGGCTGGATTGATAAACGGACGGAAGATTATTCTCAGGGGATGAAACAACGGATCACGATTGCCGCGGCGTTGATCCATCATCCTAAGACGATCGTCATTGATGAGCCGATGATCGGTCTTGATCCGCGCAGTGCAAAAATTGTTCGGGAAACACTCCATGCGCAATCACAAAACGGTATCTCAATCCTTATGTCCACTCACAGCCTGCACGTGGCTGAAGAACTCTGTGATCGCATCGGTATCATTAATAACGGCCGGCTGGTGTTCTGCGATACCCACGAGCAGCTGCAGCTCGACAAGGCACGGTATGACGGTAAATTCGAATCCGTCTTCCTGGAAGTCACCAAACAGTAGTACCTATGATTTTTCACATCCTCTATTATAAACTTCTCTCGTTCGTCAAGACGACGTTTGATGCACGCGTTGTTTCCATCGTGCGCGGAGTTGCTTCAATAGTTGTCTTTGGCGCGTTTTCATTTGCGGCGTACAGGTTTTCCTTCGCCACGACCCATTATATGCTGGAACATACCCGCATTGGTCTTCACTTGTATCACACGTTTATCTCCATGATGCTCTTTGTGTTCTTTATCGCCGTCAATCTTGGTAACATCATTGTTTCCTATTCGACCTTATATCGGTCAGCTGAAGTGAGTTTTCTTCTGACAAAGCCGGTACCTTTTACATCGCTGTTTATTCTCAAATTCTTCGATAATTTCTTTTATAGTTCGACAACCCTGTTCCTCGTCGCGTTTATGGTGCTCTTTGGGTACGGCAGTTACTTCGGATATCCATGGTATTTTTTCGCCGGTGTGATGGTCGGTGTGCTGATGCCGTTTATGTTCCTTTCTGCGTGTCTCGCGGTCCTCGTGCTGATGGCGATTATGAAACTTGCCGGGAGGGTGGGATTCAGAAAAGTCATGGCAGGACTGTTTGCGCTCTACTTCATGTTTATTTATCTATTTTTTGATTCTGCTAATCCGATCATGCTGGTGGAAAAAGTCAACCGGTATTATCCGCATATCGATGCATATCTTTCGCAAACCACTCCGGTATTTTTCCATTATCTCCCGAATCAATGGGTTGCGGAATTCCTTTTCTATGTTGCCCGAGGTGAAATCCTGACGGCCTTGCCGTTTGCCGGGCTTCTCCTTGCTGTGACGGCGTGTGCCTTCGGACTCTGCCTCTTCGTGGCGCATCGATTTTATTATCGCAGCTGGCTGATTTCCCTACAAGTACAATCAGCGGAGCAAGCCCCGTATGATCCGGCGCGAAAACGAATCCTGGATTTCCGGTCGAGAAGCATTCTTTCACAACAATGGGAAGTGCTGTTGAAGAAAGAATTCTTTTCCTTCTTCCGGGAAGCGAGCCAGTGGATTCACCTTGTGGTCATGATTGTGCTGACTGGATTATTTGCAATTAGTGTCAGCAACCTCAACCTCAGAATACGGGTGATGGATGTGCAACTGTTGACGTATCTCGTCATTTTTGCCTTTGGCGGCTTTATGGTGAGCTCCCTTGCACTGCGATTCGTCTTTCCGATGATTGGATTAGAGGGAAAAGCGTTCTGGGTCCTGAAGAGCAGTCCGATCAAAGAAAGTAAGATCTTTGCAGTTAAATTTCTGATTGGATTTGTCACCGTATTTTTTCTTGCGGAATACATTACAATCTCCAGCAGCATCCCCTTCGTCAGAATAACTGAGATGCGGCCGCTGTTAATGTGGTTTGGCATCTTCAGTGCATTCTGGATTTCGCTGACAACCGTTGCACTCAACCTTGGACTTGGCGGATATTTCGCGAACTTTCTCGAGCGAAATCCTATCCGTGCAGCTTCTACCCAGGGGGCAACCCTCACTTTTCTTTTTTCATTAATCTATCTCATTGTGATGGTGGTAATCGTCTTAGTCCCGGTTTCCGGCTATTTTGCGTCGTTATTTCAATTTAAACATTTCAAAATGGATATCATTGTCCTGCCCGGAACATTATACGCCGTTGTTTCGTACCTTTTTAGTGCGCTGGGATTCGTAGTCGGCCTCCGATCTCTTCGCCGAGATTTTTGATTGCAACTTTCATTGTGTTGTGGTATTTTCATCATCAACAATCATCCAGCGTAATGCTTCCCTTATGATCATGATCAAACCAATACGCAGCGTTGTGTCTATGCTTGCCTTCCTCGCTATTGCTTCCTTTGCCAATCTTCGATCTCAATCTCTACCCGACAGTATTCTGTATCAACCGGAAGTGGAGCGAGAATTTGTGGAAGCGATGAAATCGTTCCAAGCAGGGAGTTTCGATACGGCTGCGGTGCTGTTTGTCCGCACGTTGAGAGAATATCCCCGCAGTCATCGTACGACCGGGTCATTCATCATGGGAGCGAAAGCCTACTATGAACTCAAGAACTATCGGGAATCGATTCGTCTGTTAAAGGATCTGATTGATCTCTTTCCTCAGTCCAGTTACCTTGACGATGCCCATTACACTCTAGGGCTCGACTATTATCAATTAGGTCGGTACGAAGATGCTGCGTCGGAATTCATGGTTGTTTTTCAGACATCGCATGAACCGCGGCTTCTCACACGTTCAGAAAAAATGCTCGACATGTTGACGTCGTCCTATCTCACGCTTGCAGAATTGCAGCTGCTCCAACCGGATGCGAAGAGCAGTGAACTGAGAGCATTGGTGACGGTGCGGGTGGCAGAGAAGCTTTTAAAGACCGGGGACTTGGCATCCGCACAGGAAATGCTCCGCACGGTTGCTGCTCTCCCTCCATTTATCAAATATGTTGGTGAAGCGTTATCCATTCTGGAACAGTTAGAGAAACGCGGAGGGGTGAAGATCGGTGTCGTATTGCCGCTGATGCTGAAGGCGGAAAATCCGTCGATACGTGCTCTCGGCGTCGAGTTTCTTCAAGGAATCAAATTAGCTGTTGATGAATACAACCAGACTGTGGCAGTAAAAATTAGTCTTGAAGTTCGAGATACAGAAAAGGATCCAAGTATCGCTGCAAGGCAGGTAGCTGATCTTTGCAGTGATGAAAACATATCGGTTGTGATCGGACCGGTTCTCAGTAATGAAGTATTCGCAAGTGCCGGAATTGCTAATGAACGCGGTGTTCCTCTGATTACTCCCACGGCAACGGCGAACGGGATTGCGGCAATCGGACCGTTCGTTTTCCAGGCAAACCCTGATTTTGATACGCGAGGCCGCGATGCTGCTGCGTTTGCCTTCAGTGCTCTTCAAGCGAAAAGTTTTGCCGTCCTTGCACCTTCTGACGCTGTGGGCAGGCAAATCGCAGAGTCGTTTATCGCAGAGGTTCAGGCGCTCGGTGGAGTACTCATGGATGCCCAATTTTACCCAGCCGGTACATCAGATCTTCGTTCGGAATTATCCGCGATGCGGCGGAAGGCTCTGGAAAAACTCGAGGTTCCGATAATCGATTTCGGTGCGAAGATGAAACAGGTGGAACTTGATAAAATGATCGCGTGGGGCGTGAACCAGCACATTCTTGATTCGCTCATCGAACGTGAATTGACGGCACCGGTGACATTGCTTTTTGGGACGCGTGGTACAACGATAGCCGATTCATTGCAGCTGCCAACCCGTCTGGAGCCGATGAAATATGATAGTCTTGGATTGCCCGTACCGAATATCGATGTTATTTTTGTCCCCATCGCCAGTTCGGACGAAATTCCGGTGATTAGTTCGCAGCTCAAATTTTTTAATATTCAAGCACAGGTTATCGGCACTGGTGATTGGTATGATGTGGCTGCGCTCGATCAAGCGCGCCAATACACCGATGGAATTATGTTTACTGTAGATTCCTATACACCATCGACCAGTGAAGCATACAAAGCATTCGATGCAAAATACCGTCTGGCAAATAATGAGATAGCTCCCGGAACGAATGCTATGTATGGGTACGATGTGGCGAAAATGGTTGTGCAGATTATCGCACGGGGGAAATCCAAAAGAAAAGATATTGCTGATGCTCTGGCAACGGTTGAAGGATTTCAAGGCCTCCATTCATCCATCTCTCTCTCGAAAAATCGGGTGAATGCGTGCCTGACAGTGTTACAGTATAAAGCACGCCAGATTCTTCGCATTGGGGAAATCGATCTTACATTACAGAGGAATTAGACACTGAAACAGGTTAGCGAAACAATGGAAGTTTCCGAGCCAGCGTTTTACCATCTTCCCATTAAAGCATGGCCCTCAGATGAACGTCCCCGTGAAAAGCTTCTCCATCGGGGAGCAAACAGTCTTACCGACGCTGAACTACTTGCGATTCTGATCAGAACAGGGAAGAAGGGACTCACTGCAGTGGACCTTGCACGTCAGCTTTTTGCAGGAGACAGAACCCTGCGGGAAATATCTTCCATGTCAGTCGGAGAACTCAAAAAACGGGGAATAGGTGAAAGTCGTGCCATTGCGATTATTGCAGCATTTGAACTTGCAAAACGATTGCCGGAGAAGAGAGGGAAGGAACGGACTGCGATTCAATCACCGGAAGATATTGTGCGGAATTATGGAGCAAAGTTCAGGGATCTTATGCAAGAAGAGTTTTGGGCTTTTCCGCTCAACGCGGTCAATCGGGTTCTCGAACCAACGCAAATCAGCAAGGGGATTTTGAATTCCTCGCTGGCGCATCCACGGGAATGCTTTCGAGAGGCGATTTCACAATCAGCTGCAGCTGTGATTTTCGTCCATAATCACCCCAGCGGAAATCCGGAACCCAGCCAGGAAGATATTTCGATGACCCGACAACTCGTTGAAGCAGGAAAAATTATCGGTATTACCGTTCATGATCATATTATTATTGCGGCAGACCGATTTACGAGTTTCGCAGATAGAAATCTGATGCCATGAGAGCGGGAAATTTCTTGTTTATAGGCAGATATCAACTCTAAAATATTCTTGAATTTTCCTTGACTTTTTTTGCTCTTCTGGTTAATATAAGTTAAGTTATACGTGTGAATTTGTAATTCGCTGAGAATCATTGGAAATTATCGGAAGGAGTAGAATATAATGAAAAAGCCCATCGCTCTCATACTCGTTGGATGTGCGATAGTGGCAGGTTCCTTCGTTGGCTGCAGCAATAAACCTTCGGCTGAAGAAATGAAGCAGCTGAACGATTTGAAAGCAGAAGTAACCTCGCTCGAAAAAGGAATTGAGGCCCGTGAATCAGAAAAAGCAACTCTGTTGAGGTCTATTGCAGAGAAGGATGCACAGCTTGCGCAGTGCATCAAAGACAAAGAAGCGCTTCAAGAGCGTCTCAAAGCGCAATAAGCGGATAGCCCAACAAGGAGAAAAAGAATATGAAATATATAATTCGATTGAGTCTTATTGCAATGCTCGTGAGTGCATTTCTTTGTACATCATTCGCACAACAAGAAATGACGAAAGAAGACTGGCAGAAACAAGTAACCGATATGACCACAAAGCGTACTGACCTGAAGAACAAACTTGAAGGATTACAGAAGGAAGTGGCAGACCTCCAAAAACAGGATGCTGATAAAGCCCAGGCATTAAAACAATGCCAGGATGATATGGCAGCGCTTCACGGACAAGAGGAAGGTCCGTTTCTTGCAAAACTCAATGCCATCAATGTGCGTCTCGATGAACTTTCGCGTCTCTCGAATCAAGATTTATGGGCACGGAAGGCTGAATTGGATTCCGTGCAGAATATGATCAACCGTGTAATGCAGAATCCCATGAGTGCCATACAGAAGTATCAGGAGCAAATAAAGGTTCAGCAAAGCCGGCTCGATGCATTAAGAAAAACTCTGGTACAAGTCGTAGCCTCCGGAGAAGTCACCCCGACCTACACGGTCGGCACATGGGCAAAGGACCGCGACTGTTTGTGGAATATCGCGAAGAAACCAAAAATTTATGATAATCCTTTCTTGTGGCCCAAAATTTGGCAAGGCAACAGGGATCAGATCAAGAACCCGGATGTAATCCATCCCGGTCAAAAGTTGAAAATTCCGCCCAAGGCAGATCTCACCAAGGAAGAAGACAGAGCCCTGCGCTCGTATTGGTCAAAGAAGCGTGCAAAAGTTGCCGCAGCGAAACCTTAAGTCGAGATTGAATCACGCTCGGTGCGTGCATATACAGAATGTAACCATCAACGCCCTTGCGGCAGCATGTGCTGCCGGAGGGCGTTTGTGTTTTCTTGGTAAAAGGAATCGGAAAAAAGTTGACTGAAAAAAAAATACCGCTTGCCGGTGTAGACGTTGTTCAGTTCCTTGGTTTCAATGATGCGAACCTGCAGATGATCGAAGATCGGTTCGATGCACATCTGACTGTTCGTGGAGATCACTTGACGATCCGGGGTTCGCAGTTCGAAATCGGGAAGATTGAAAAAGTGGTCAGCGAACTTATCTACATGCTGAATAAAAACGGCAGTCTGAATCCGAGCGATATCGATACCGTTATCGATTTAGTCTCTGTGAACGGTTCCACCCCGGATCTTCCTTCCGATACTCAGTCTGAAGACAGCGATTCAGCTATCCTCTATACAAAAGTCGGCATCATCAAAGCCAGAACACCCGGTCAGAAGCATTATATCCAGCAGATCCGGAAAAATGATATTGTCTTTTCCATCGGTCCGGCAGGTACAGGGAAAACATATTTGGCGGTAGCGATGGCAGTTGCGTCGCTGAAGAATCGGGATGTCACCCGGATTATTCTTACTCGGCCGGCGGTCGAGGCGGGAGAGAGTCTGGGATTTTTGCCCGGAGACCTTCGTGATAAGATCGATCCCTATTTACGTCCACTCTACGATGCACTCGATGATATGCTCTCAGCGGAGAAACTGCGCGGGTATATAGAGAAGCGTATTGTAGAAATCGCCCCTCTGGCGTATATGCGCGGAAGGACTCTCCATAATGCTTTTGTCATTCTGGATGAAGCGCAGAACGCAACTGCGATGCAGATGAAAATGTTCCTCACACGCCTTGGGACAAATTCCCGTGCGATTATTACCGGTGATATCACGCAAATCGATTTACCGACGAAAACAACATCCGGACTTGTTCAGATTCAGGAAGTCTTGAAGAAAGTTCAAGGGGTGACGTTCTGCTATTTAGATAAAAATGATGTCGTGCGGCATCGCCTGGTAAAAGATATTATTGAGGCGTATGACCGCTACCATACCAATGGAACTGCGGATGGGAAGGGGAACGGAGGGTAAGAGGACAGATCAATCTTTCAATCTCTTTTTTGCGTCCCAGATTCTATCCATTTCCTTCAGAGAGACATTCCCAATCCGTTTCCCCCGCCGGTGAAGTTCCTCTTCAATATGCTGAAACCGTTTCGTAAACTTCTTGATGGACCTGTGGAGTGCAAATTCAGGAATAACGCCGATGAAACGGGAATAATTGACCAAAGCAAAGAGGAGATCGCCGAATTCTTCTTCGATATGGGCTTCATTCTTCGACCGTTCAGCCCGGGAGAGTTCTTTGATCTCTTCTTCAACCTTTTTCCATACATCGCGCTTCTTTTTCCAATCGAACCCCACTTTTGATGCCTTTTCTTGAATGCGGAGTGCCCGGAGTAATGCCGGCATTTCTTTCGGCACACCATCGATAACCGATGTCCGTCCTTCTGAGAGCTTGATGTTTTCCCAATTCCTTTTCACTTCTTGGGAATCTTCAACCATGGTACTGCCGAAGATATGGGGATGCCTGCGGATCATTTTCTCTGAAATGGAGTCGATAACATCGTCGAGTGTAAAGGAGTGCTGTTCTTCTGCCATAACGGCATGGAGGACGATATGAAGCAGTAGGTCTCCCAATTCCCGCTTGAGTTCAGGAAAGTCATTCTGATCGATGGCTTCAATCACTTCATAGGTCTCTTCGATAAGACTATGGCGAATAGATTGATGCGTCTGTTCGCGGTCCCATGGACATTCCTTCCTGAGCCGCCGGACGACTTGAATAAATTCCTGAAATGAAGTGTTCGTTCTTTTTTTAGACATAGATGATCCGATGCTCGTTCATCATACCGAAAAACAATACGAGAATCAAACGATTGTTTTTTTAGAAGTTATTGTGTAATTTAATAATAGGTATGGGGCTGTAGCTCAGTTGGGAGAGCGCTTCGTTCGCAACGAAGAGGTCGTCAGTTCGATCCTGATCAGCTCCACGAACTTGCAGGCGGCTGAGCATATTGATCCCGGAAGATTTTTTTTGAACCCTGCAGTTGAATGGAAAACATGCATATAGAGGTCGGAATTATTTTAGTGTCTTTGGGGTCAAGTCCTGCGCAACAAAGCATTGCCCAACCCCGCCAGGTCCGGAAGGAAGCAACGGTCAGCAAACAGTTTTGTGTGACGCAGGGGAGCTTGACCTCTTTAATTTTATTAGAGTTCTTTGCTGCTCAGCCTTCACCGATGGCTCGATCGCTTGAGGCGATCGGAAAACGGTAAAAAAACCATATGGTTCATGCATTCATAACCATACTATTTTTAGCCGCCTATGTGTTGCTTCAAGGGGAGCACCTCAGAGGCAATGGCACAGCACTTCGTTTCGGCCGAATTGGAGGAAGACTCACGCGAGTGTTTCCCCACCTCGAATGGTATCCGCATTCAGGCGGGACTTTTCCACTTCGTTCTGCAGCGCAGGTTGCTCACAAAATCATTCTCCTGGTGAAGTGGAAGAAGGTTCCGCATGAAAAAAGATATTATCATCAACTCAACAGCGAACGAACACCGTATTGCCATTCTTGAAGATGGTAAAACGGCTGAACTGTTCGTAGAAACTCCAGGGAAAAACCGCAACGTCGGTGATATATACCTCGGAAAGATTGCCAAGGTCATGCCCGGCATCCGTGCTGCTTTCGTGGATGTGGGGATGGGACAGGATGCTTTTCTGCATTTTTCAGACGTCGGTTCTATCGAAGAATTCAATTCTCTCTTTGAAGAAGACGAAGACGAGAAGGATGATGATATCGTCGAGGTTCCTGCACAAGTAACTAGCGATGGTGCGCAAGGTACTGAATCGACTGCTGTTCCCGCCGGACGAGATCGATTGGATGGAAGCGGGCATCGTCCCGATCAGAATAAACGCCGGCATGCTCCCCAGAATTATCAGCAAGTCAATCTGCAAAAGGGACAGGATATTCTTGTTCAAATTACGAAGGAACCGGTAGGGAAAAAAGGTGTGCGTGTTCGTTCAGCCATTTCCCTCCCGGGACGTTTCCTTGTGTTGATTCCCTTTGACGGGAAAGTTGGCGTATCGAAGAAACTTTCAAACTTTAAGGAAAAACGGCGTCTTCGTAAAGTCGTTCGTTCGATGCTGCCGAAAGGATTCGGTGCAATTATTCGCACCGTGGCAGACGGCAAGACAGACGAAATGCTCCACCAGGATCTGAATGACCTTATTAAAACTTGGCAGAGCATTGAAAAAGCAGTGAAGTCAGAAAAGGCACCTGCCCTGATCTACAAAGATATGAACACGACGTCGAGTGTGATCCGCGACCTCTTCCAGGATACGGTCGAACACGTGGTCGTCGATGAGAAAAAACTCTTCAAAGAAATCCGGGCCTATGTCCAGTGGGTATCGCCGGATATGCTCAATCGTGTGGAGTATTATAAGGAGAAGGAGCCGGTCTTTGACAAATATGGAATTGAAAAAGACATCCAGGTGCTTCTCAGTAAAAAAGTATGGCTGAAGAGCGGCGGGTATCTGTTCATTGAAAAGACAGAGGCCATGACGGTGATCGATGTGAACAGCGGCCGATACGCAGCCAAGAAGGAGCAGGAGATGAACTCCCTGCGAACCAATCTAGAAGCATCGCGTGAGGTGTGCAGGCAAATCCGTTTGCGTGATATTGGCGGTCTGGTTATTGTCGATTTTATTGACCTGGAAGATGAAAAAAACAAGAAAAAGATTTATGATGAAATGAAGAAGGAATTGCGTCGGGACCGTGCAAAAGTAACCGTGCTGCCCATGACGGAATTCGGGCTGGTGCAGATCACGCGTCAACGGATTCGCCAGAGTGTACAATTGAGTTTCAGCGAATCATGTCCTATGTGCGGCGGTACCGGGTTAGTGCAATCCAAGACATCAACGATGAACCAGATCGAGCGATGGATCAAGCGGTTCAAAACAGAGAAACACGAATATCGACTGGAACTTCGAGTGAATCCCGTAATAGCCGAGTACCTCTCGAGCGGGACGATCAGCAGGCTCACCAAATTGCAATTCAAATTTTTTGTGAAGATCAAGCTCATTTCGGATCCGACGCTCGCGGCCGATGAATTCAAATATTTTTCTGTGAAACAGCAGAAAGAAGTAACGGATCAGTACAGACAATAGGAGTTCAAACGTATGAAATTTTTCATCGATACAGCCAATGTGGATGAGATACGCGAAGCTGCGAGTCTCGGCATGCTCGATGGTGTCACAACCAATCCAAGCCTGGTAGCCAAGGAGAAAAAAGATTTCAAAAAGCTGTTAGAAGAAATCTGTGCCATCGTCGATGGCCCTATCAGCGCGGAAGTGATTTCCCTGGAGTACGACGGGATGATGAAAGAAGCACGGGAACTCGTCAAGATTCATAAGAATATCGTTGTGAAGATTCCGTTGATCAAAGAAGGACTTAAAGCAGTGAAAGCATTAAGTGCAGAGGGAATCAAATCGAATGTGACCTTGTGCTTCTCTGCTAATCAGGCACTTCTTGCAGCAAAAGCGGGCGCTTATTTCATCTCCCCATTCATCGGCAGATTAGATGATATTGGACAAAACGGTATGGATCTCATCGGTCAGATTGTCACAATTTACCGGAACTATGGATTCACGACGGAGGTCCTTGTTGCCAGCGTCCGGCATCCCATGCATGTGCTCGATGCAGCGATGATTGGCGCCGATATCTGTACGATGCCGTTCAAAGTGATCGAGCAATTGATCAAGCATCCGCTGACAGATATCGGCATAGAACGATTTCTCGCAGATTGGAAAAAAGTCCAAGGGAAACCGTGATACAACGAACTCCATTTTATAGTTTTCATACATCGCTGGGCGCTAAGATGGTGGAATTCGCCGGCTTCGAAATGCCGGTGCAATATTCAGGAATCATCGAAGAACACCTTACTGTCCGACGAGCAGCGGGTGTGTTTGATGTGACACACATGGGGGAATTTTATGTACGCGGCAAAAACGCCCTCGAATTCCTTCAAAAGATCACTATTAATGATGTTACCAGATTGAAACCGGGAAACGTGCAATATTCCGCTATGTGCTACGAAGATGGAGGAATCATCGACGATCTCCTCGTTTACCGGATGGAAAATCAATATATGCTCGTGGTAAATGCTTCCAATCTCCAAAAAGACTTTGACTGGCTGCAATCGCAGAAATTTGGTGAAGTCGATATCGAGAATGTGAGCGATGCGACAGCTCTGCTTGCAGTGCAGGGTCCCCAGTCAGTTGCCGTGCTTCAGAAGCTCACGAAAGAGGATTTGTCGAAAGTCGAGTATTATTCTTTTCTCCGAAGCACACTGGCAGGAATCCCCATGAATATTTCACGAACGGGGTATACGGGTGAACTGGGATTTGAATTGTACTTCGATGCAGATGAGGGGAAAGCAAAAACGGTATGGAATGCGGTCTTCGAAGCAGGGAAGGAATTCGGAATTGCGCCAATCGGTCTTGGTGCCCGTGATACTTTAAGGCTGGAAATGGGCTTTTGTCTCTACGGAAATGATATTGACAAAACAACTCATCCCCTGGAAGCCGGACTCGGATGGATTACAAAACTCAGTAAGAACGATTTTCTGGGAAAAACAGCAATACTGAAAGCAAAAGCGGAAGGATTGAAGCGAAGACTCGTAGGGTTTACACTTCCAGATCGGGTACTGGCGCGTCATGGGTATGACATCACGCACGATAGCGTCGTTGTCGGTCATGTCACAAGCGGAACATTTTCGCCATCACTTCAAAAGGGGATTGGGATGGGGTATGTCCGATCCGACCTTTCCCAAGTCGGAACAATAATCTCGGTTCGAGCGAGAGGAAAAGAAATTCCGGCGACTGTGGCAGCATTGCCGTTTCTTCAGAAGCATTAGCATGTAGGGGGTTTGTATGAAAATTGATCTCAGTTTTAATGCGGCTCAGTTTGACGAACTGCAAATGCGGGAGAAGAATGTGGTCGTGATCGATGTGCTGCGCGCGAGTTCGACGGTGACGGTCGCGTTGAATAATGGAGCGCGCGAGGTGATACCTGTGGCCAGTGTCGAATCGGCAGTCAAGATTTCCGGAAGCCTTTTCGGCGAAGTAACACTTCGCGGGGGTGAACGCAATGGAAAGATGATCGAAGGGTTTAATCTCGGCAATTCACCGCAGGAATATAGCGAATCTGCGGTGAAGGGAAAATCCATCATCTATTGTACGATGAACGGTTCTGTGGCGATGGCAAAAAGTCGATATGCGCGGACGCTGGTTATTGGATCCTTCATCAATTTGTCTGCCGTCGTCGATTTTATGCGTGAAGAGAAAAAAGATTTTCTTTTCATCTGTGCCGGCAGAACCAATACCATGGGAAATTTTAGTCTGGAAGACGTCGTTTGCGCAGGGATGATGATCCAGCAATTATTGAAAGATGAATCACTCGATGTGGAATTAAGTGATTCGGCAAAAGCTGCACAAGCACTTCACAAATCGTTTGGGCGATCAGTGCTTAAAATGCTCAAAGCTTCGGAACATGGTCAGTATCTGGCAGAGATCGGTTTTGCGGATGATCTGAAAATCTGTGCCGCTGTCGATTCAGTCCCCGTACTCCCGTTGTTAAACGGTACGGTCATCAAATTGCGAAAAGAGGAATCGCGTGTTGAACCTGTCTAACAGGAACGCGACAAAGAAATCTCCATGGCAGAAAACCAAAAAATAAATTCAATAAAACAAATACCGCACCACCGGCGTCAAATTGGAGCGTTTGTCGGAATCCTTTTATCGCTGATGCTGTTCTTGAGCATCATCTCCTATACGGCTGCCGATCAGTCGAGCGGAGAGATATCTCTCTGGGATCTCTGGAAAGTTTTTTCGAATGACGAGTCCATTCTCCTCAAGGCAGAACATACTCAAAATTGGCTGGGACTGCTGGGAGCTGTTGTATCGAACTGGATGATCAATTCAACGATAGGGTTTGCCGTTCTCATCGTGCCTTTTCTCGGGTTTGTCTGGTCCATGTACCTCCTCAACAAAAAAAACCTTCGCCGCAAAATTATTCTTACCAATTATACGATTATCCTTGCTGTCCTGTTTGCATCTTTTGCGGGACTTCTAAAACAATTCGAGAGTACACTTCCCATGGAATGGAGCGGTGTGGTCGGCCATTTCATTGCTTATGTCTTATCCAAGTCTCTTGGCCTCACCGGCGCTACTCTTTGCGTGGTTGGAGGATTTTTTATCGTTTTGACGCTCCTCGTCGATTTGGACTATAAAGTTACATGGGAAAAACTGTACATACTGGCTACAGAAGTGGTGGAGAGGTTCAAAGAAGTGCAGGAGGCGTGGAAGGTCCGGCGTGAGGCGCGGCACAACATTCACATGGCACACAAGGCGCAAGCATCCGTACGGATTAAGAAACCGCCAGAAGAGTTGTCCGAGCCCGCGGTTCGAACAAAGCCGTCGATGCCTGCGGCCGCTCCCTCGATGAAACCGGTTTCCGGAAAGCCGGATATCCTGGAACCGCCGCCGCTGGATGTCTGGTCAAGCGAACAGCAGAAAGAACCAGAGCTCGCAATCGATATTCACGAAAGAGTAGTCGAGGCGGAAGTTGATTTCGATGATCGAACTGTTGACGCGAAGGAAGATGTGGTTGAAGAGATCGATTTTGTGTTTCCCTCAGTTGATCTTCTCGATATCCATCGGGGCAGCGAAGAAGTGAACGAAGAGGAATTGAAAGCGAATGCGGAATTATTGAGAGCGAAGCTTTCAGACTTCTCTGTCGAGATCGAAAGTGTTTCAGTTACCCCCGGTCCTGTGGTGACGCTCTACGAACTTGTTCCCGCGGCAGGGGTAAAGATCAGCAGAATTGAAAGTCTCCAGGATGATATTGCTCTTGCGTTGAAAGCAAAGGGGATTCGTATCATTGCACCCATGCCGGGAAAAGGAACCGTCGGTGTGGAAATTCCCAACCACAATCCATCGCTCGTGACCATTCGCGGCATTATCAACTCTGCGAGGTTCCGCGATTCAAAGGCCGCATTACCCTTGGCACTGGGGAAAACGATTTCGGGAGAGGTCTGTGTCGAGGATCTGGCAAAAATGCCTCATCTTCTTATTGCAGGAGCAACCGGCTCCGGCAAGAGTGTCGGCATTAACACTATTATTACCAGCCTTATCTATCGTCTGCATCCGAGCGATGTGAAGTTTGTTATTATTGATCCTAAAAAAATTGAAATGACATTGTTTAGAAAACTGCGCAACCATTATCTCGCTGTCTCGCCTGATCTCGATGAAGAGATCATCACAGAACCGAATAATGCCGTTCTTATTCTGAAAAGCGTTGAGCTGGAGATGGAAAACCGGTACAATCGGCTTGCTGCAGCCGGTGTGCGGAATGTTGCCGATTACAACGAACGATTCGCTGCCGGACGTCTCCATAACACGGAGTCCATAAAACATCGGAAAATTCCTTTTCTGATCGTTGTGATAGATGAATTAGCGGATTTGATGATCACTGCTGCAAAGGAAGTGGAAGAGCCGATTGCACGGTTGGCGCAATTGGCACGGGCTGTCGGGATTCACCTCGTCGTTGCCACACAGCGCCCTTCAGTGGATGTTATCACCGGTGTCATCAAGGCTAATTTTCCGGCACGGATTGCATACCAGGTGTCATCAAAAATTGATTCGCGCACCATATTAGATATGAATGGTGCTGACCAGCTGCTGGGCAATGGGGATATGCTGTACTTGCCTGCCGGCTCCCCGAAACCGCATCGGATTCAGAATGCATTCATTTCAACAGATGAAGTTGAACGGATGACGAATCATATCGGCAAGCAAAAAGGGTACAGCACTCCGTTCAAGCTCCCCTCCGTGCTGGAGAAGAAGAGGCAAGCCGGTTCCAATGGAGGCGTCAGTGAGGATGAATTGTTTGACGAAGCCGCACACATTGTCGTTCGCCATCAGCAGGGATCAGTCTCATTATTGCAACGTCGGTTGAAAGTAGGGTACTCGCGAGCAGCACGGTTAGTGGATGAATTGGAAGCCGCGGGCATTGTCGGCCAATTCGATGGAAGCAAGGCGCGTGAAGTACTGGTGGAAACAGAAGCAGAATTAGAGGTCATTTTAAAGAAACTATGAAAATAACTCTGGTTGCATGCCTACTCTTTTGGTGTACGTTCATCGGGAGAGGACAGGAAAAAGAAATTACAATCAAGCAGGTGACGGAACATATCCAGCAGCGCTATGATATGATCGATGATGCTACCGCAGAATTTGAACAGCTTGTCAAGTTTGGCTTTTCCAATATTGAACAGACGTTTGCCGGCACCCTGATGATGAAAAAGCCCAAATGTTACCGCATTGTGTCGGAGCATCAGACCATTGTTACCGATGGTGTAACCGTCTGGGCATATTCCACAGCCAACAACCAGGTGATCATCGATAAGTACAAAGAGAACAGTAATTCGTTGTCACCGGAACAATTTATGCTGAACCTTCCGGCTCACTATTATACTTCACTCCTTGGGTCGGAAAAAAATCCTTCAGGGATGGTGTATCTGCTGAAACTTGTCCCGAAGGATGACCGGTCTTTTGTCAAATCGGTTAAAATCTCTGTGGAAGAGCACACCTGGATGGTGCGTAAAATTATCATTCTTGATGTCAATGAAACAGAAACTACGTATACGATAAAGGATATCAAGCTTAATACCAACCTGAAAGAAAAAACATTCACCTTCGATACGCCGGCCGGTGCAGAAGTCGTGGATCTTCGCTAATCATACCCTCATCCCCCATGTCTACGACTACACGAAGCATTTTCCGATACTCGCTCAGTTTTCTCCTGGCATTTGTTTTTCTTTACCTTGCTTTTCGAGGCGTCAAACTCTCAGACCTCTGGGAATCACTCAAAGGGGCCAACTATTGGTGGGTGGCCCTGCTTGTTCCCCTCACGATTTTCAGTCACTGGGTTCGTGCGGTTCGGTGGTCGGATCTTCTCTCTCCTATTAAGGAGAATATTTCGATACGGAACCTTTTTTCCGGGGTCATGATCGGTTATGCTGTCAATAATGTTTTACCGCGGGTTGGCGAATTCGTCCGTCCGTATGTCCTCGGCAAACTTGAAGGAATTTCGAAAAGCTCTGCTTTCGGCACGGTGGTCGTCGAGCGCATTCTGGACTTTATGAGTTTCTATTTCATTGTCTGTGTCGTTCTCTTTTCCTACCCGCATTCCCTGGATCCTTTCGTGAAGAATGCCGATGCCATGCGCCCGTTGTTTCTTGCAGGGTCGCTCACGATGCTTCTACTCTTTGTCCTTCTCTTCCTAAAAGGAGAAACATTCTTCAGGCTGCTGGCGAAAATGCTCCGTTTTATTCCAGGCCGATATAGAGAAAAGCTGGAAAAAATTCTGGATAAGTTCTATAGTGGTTTTGCTGTCGCGAAGATGGGGAAAAAATTTGGAAGGATCTTGCTGCAGAGTTTTAGCATATGGGGACTTTATGCATTGGGGATGTACCTGCCGTTCTTTGCTTTCTCAGCGCTGGTGAGGCCGGATTTGGATTTTGGTGCAGCAGTCGTCCTTCTCGTCATTTCTTCCATCTCGTGGGTTTTGCCCGCACCCGGAGCAATGGGAACCTATCACTCTTTTCTCACCATTGCGATGGTACGGTTGTATCATGTTGATATGCCGATAGCATTGAGTTATGCCATTGTGACGCACGGAGTGACATATCTTGTCGCTTCGGTACTTGGGCTGTATTATTATTTCAGTGATCATCTTCAGTTCTCAGAAATCACTGCAGCATCCGCAAAGGATGAATGAAATCAACGCAGGTGAAAGAGTGACCGCTGGAACTTGCACCTCAGGTTCTGTATTCATCAACCTGGGAAAAATTATTTTTCATCATACATGAGGAGCAGTGGAGTGAGTATTCTTGATGCAGTTCTTTTAGCGATTCTTCAGGGATTTACAGAGTTTTTACCGGTCAGCAGTTCCGGTCATCTGGTGCTTGGACAGCAATTGTTGAGTCTTCATAATCCGCAGCTGCTGACGTTTGATGTCTTTGTTCATTTCGGGACGCTCATAAGCGTTGTGGTGATTTTTTGGACGGATATCATAGGAATGCTGGATTCGTTCTTCAAGGTCCTTGGTACATTCAAATTCAAGGAAGAGTACAAATCGTCGGAGCATTACCGCTTAGGAGTCAGTATTCTTCTGGGTTCTATTCCGGCGGGAGTCATTGGACTCGCCTATCATCATCAGGTTGAGGAAGCATTTACCGATCCTAAACTTGTTGCGATGAATCTCGTGATCACGGGTCTTATCCTCTTCCTCACGCGATTAGCAAAACCCATTGAAGGGAAGAGGATTGGTATTGTCTCAGCGATCATCATTGGATTCGCTCAGGCTGTTGCGATCCTCCCGGGCATATCGCGATCCGGATCAACCATCAGTACCGCACTCTATTTAAAACATTCGCCGGTGCAAGGAGCAAGATTTTCCTTCCTTCTCTCTGTTCCCGTGATCGCAGGTGCAGCCCTGCTCGAGGGATATCAACTATTGAAGCATGGAACGACGATTGGTTGGGCACCGATTCTGGCTGGCACAGTCGTCTCTGCGATTGCCGGTTATATTGCCATTAAACTGCTTTTACGGATTATTGAAAAGGGGAAATTCAGCTGGTTTGCGTTTTACTGTTTAGCGATAGGCACGCTGGGCATTATTTTTATTTAAGGAGAACAGAATGAATTTCAGAACGAGTGCAATTCTCTTGACGGTCGTCTTGTGTCTTTCACATTCTCTGGGTTGTCAATCTGATACAACAAAAGGAAAAACTATGAATGTCTTCATCGAGACGACAAAAGGTACTATTGAACTGGAACTGTTTGAAACCGACGCACCGAGAACCGTTGCCAACTTTGTTGGTCTTGCCGAGCAGGGAAAATACGATAGTGTGATTTTTCATCGCATTTCTAAAGGATTCGTGATCCAGGGAGGAGATCCCGACGGAACGGGCATGGGGGGACGCAGTTTCTATGGGAAGGAGTTTGAAGATGAACTTAATCCATCGGCGCCATCGTTTCAGGAGGGATATAAACGAGGCACCGTAGCTATGGCAAATCGTGGGCCGAACACGAACACCAGTCAGTTCTTTGTTATACTCAAGGATGCCCCCTGGCTGCCGAAGAACTACACCATCTTTGGGAAAGTGACAAAGGGCATGGATGTTGTCGATGCCATCGCCGCTGTAGAGATTATTCCGCAAATGGGCCCTACCGATGGTAAACCGAAGGTCGATGTTATCATGAAAAAGGTCACGGTCAAAAAATAATCACTACTGACTGAGGCGCCCTACATGGCCATGTCCAAAGCCAAGAAAGAAAAATTTCCTTCGTACGACGAGTTCCTCGAAGCGGCGAAAGGGAAGAAGTATGCCCCGCTTTATCTTTTCATTGGTCAGGAAGATTTTCTAAGCGATGAATGCGTTGATCGTGTGATTCGTGATCTTCTGGCGCCTGAGACCAAGGCATTCAATCTCGATGTCATGTATGGAAGCAAAGCAGACGTGAGGGATGTTCTCGCGCATGCAGCTTCGTTCCCCATGATGAGTGATCGCCGCGTGGTCGTGGTGAAGGAATTTGATAAGCTTCTCTCCGGGGATGTTGCAAAAGAAGTCCTTTCTGCATACATCGAACGTCCTCTGGATTCCACATGTCTCATTCTCATGGCGGAGAATCCGGATTTCCGAACCAAGCCTTTTACCGATCTCAAGAAAGTCGGGTCGGTATTTGCCTTCCATCCACTGTATGATAACCAGGTCCCCGTGTGGATCGCAAACCGGTGTAAAATAATGGGGAAAGAGATTGACCTTGAGGCATGCCGGCTCCTGCAGGCGTACATCGGGAACTCCCTCCGGTCGATTCATAATGAAATAGAAAAACTCTTTACGTATCTCGGTGATCGGGCCCGTATTACACCGGAAGATATTGCCGATGTCGTAGGGGTTTCGCGCGGTTTCACGGTCTTTGATTTGCAAAATGCTGTAGGGGAAAAAAGTCTTGGCGAAGCGTTACGCATCGTGAAGCGCATGATCGAAACAGGCGAGGCGCCGCAGCTGACCATCATCATGCTGACGAGGTACTTCAATCTCTTGTGGAAAGTACAGGAGATGCTCAAGCAGGGTTTGCCGGAATCGGAAATGCTCTCGGCAACCAGAATCTCACCGTATTATTTTAAAAACTATGCTGAAGCGGCACAACGTTTTACCTCTGACCAGATTGAGCGTTGCTTTGCTACGCTTCTCGAAGCTGATATCCGGTTGAAGAGCAGCTCGCCTGATCCGTACCACCTTATGGAGATGCTCGTGTATTCATTGATTCGCGATGAACAGCACGCAGCAGCACTTCTTTAATATCGACTCAATAACCGCCCTATGCCACAGCGACTTTTCGAGCTGCTTGCGTCACCGACTCCAATGGAGTGGACACGTCTCGTACTGGTTTCCGCAGGATTGATTTCCTGTGTGGCCGCCGGTGAATTCATTAGAAAATATTTCCATTGGCCTCCGGAAGTCACCAGAAAGTTTGTGCATATTTCCGTTGGTATACTCATCTTCTTTGCCCCCATGCTTTTTCAATCAGCGCTCATACCATTGCTGCTTGCCTTTGTTGCAATAGTATCGATGGTGGTTGCCGTCGAGACGGGTTTGCTGGTGGGCATCCATGGTACCTCGCGAGTTTCGTATGGAACCATTTTCTACCCATTTTCTTTTTTTATTCTCATCGTCTTCTTCTGGAACCGCTTTCCATCAATTATTTCTCTTTCGATGCTGGGACTTGCCGTCGGTGATGCTGCTGCGGCAATCGTCGGTGAGTCGCTCCGGGATCCGCACGAATATCGCCTCACGAGAGATAAAAAGTCCGTCGAAGGTTCGGTTACCATGTTTCTTACGACATTCGTCAGCCTGTTTGCAGGAATGCTCTGGCTTGAACTCCCATGGACATATTCAAGAGGATTCCTGGCTGTCACTGCGCTAACGGCCGCAAGCGGTGCCACAGCATGGGAGGCAATATCATCAAAAGGATTGGACAACTTTACTGTCCCGATGTCTGTGGCTCTCATTCTCTATATTTTTCTTGTTCCGACACCCATGCAGGATGTGACACAGTTTCAGGTCGGTTTGATACTTTCCGTGGCGATCGCGCTAGCTTCGTATTCGGTACACTTTCTCTCGGCGAGCGGTTCGGTCGCGACATTTCTTCTTGCCAGTACAATGTTTGGACTCGGAGGATGGAAATGGACAGTCCCCATTCTCACATTCTTTGTGCTCGCCAGTCTCCTCTCAAAAGCCGGTAAACAAAGAAAGAATCACATCGAGCACCTATTCGAGAAAGGGAGTACCCGTGACTGGGGACAAGTCGCAGCTAACGGCGGTTTGAGCGGATTCCTTGTGATTGGACAATATATTTTTCCTCAGTTCAATTTCTATCCTATATATCTTGGAACTCTTGCAGCGGTGACAGCAGATACCTGGGGGACAGAAATCGGAATTTTTTTCCAAGGGAAAACAATTTCTATCTCTCGCTTCACTGTCGTAGAACCCGGAAGCAATGGGGGAGTCTCCATGGCGGGGTTCATGGGCGGGGCGGTTGGAGCACTGGCGACTGTTCTCAGCGCTTTGCCATGGATCACTGTGTTACATGTGCTCCCGGTTGCTGTCATTGCCGGTCTTGGCGGAAGTCTGATGGATAGTTTCTTAGGCGGAACAATTCAAGCACAATTTCGATGTCCGGTGTGCGGCAAGATGACTGAGCGCAGCAAACATTGCAGCACTCCGACGGTTTTTATCACAGGGATTCGCTGGGTGAACAACGATACGGTGAATTGGATGTGTGCGATCACTGGCGCCTGTCTCGTCTGGATCATCTCCTGAAGAGGAAAAATCTTCATGGTTCCTCGTGCAGACACTCCATGTCTCTTCGTGCAAAGATTCTTATTACACGAGGTTCCACGGAGCAGGCAGAAGGGTTGCAAAGATTCTCATATTCTTTTTCCTTTCCATAAAGAGAGTCGCCGGCAGGAAAAACGTAATTCACTATGCCTAGCATCTATTTGGTGCAGGGGTAACCAATTCTCTTGCTTCAGCGGTAATGTTATCTTATTTTAAAGCAAGAAATTGAATCGATTCACATAACATCTCTAGAGGCTGATGCAGCGGTTTGTTGTTACAGCGTTATCATTCGTAATCCTCGGTTGTTCTTCTGAACGTACAACCCGTTCTACCCCGGATTCTTCCATCCACAATCAGACCATTTCCCAGGTTATTCCCGGCGGAAACAATGTATCCGTCCCGGCGAGCACGGCGGTCAGTCCACCAAAGACAGAAAATTCAAGGCTTCACCCTGCTGACACTCTCACCACTCCTGCCGATACTATTCACGATATTTCCAGCGGGGTGAGTACGGGGAACGGCAATGGACATGGCGACGTATTGCTGGATACTCTGGAAGATGACAGTGAACAGATCTTTCAGCGCCTGGAACAGGCACGTCAGCACTACATGGTCGCGCTTGCATCGCAGGAGGCGGGGGATTCTATCAGCTGCGGTACGGAGTTCGAAACAACCATCCAAATTCTGAATGAATTAAGCGATTACTCCGGCATCGATAGTTCCAGGGAATATCTGGATCTTAGTAAAAGTGTAGTAGAGGACTATGAAAAGTACATCGCGCAGATCGACAGTCTTGGCCCGGATGCATCGGTCTATGCGCTGCGAGAAAAATTAAACCAGGTTGTGGAACAGGGTGATACGACAGGACTGAAGATCCCTCGTATTGAGGTTAAGGGAACACAAGTGCCGCTCCCCTTTAATGAATATACAGAACGTGCTACAGCATTT
Source organism: uncultured Ignavibacteriaceae bacterium (assembly GCA_964651225.1). GTDB lineage: Bacteria > Bacteroidota > Ignavibacteria > UBA10030 > UBA10030 > Fen-1298. The sequence goes on along the minus strand of CAZYYD010000016.1, from coordinate 16,122 downwards.
TTTATGGGGCGGGGACGGCCTCATATGGACCGCTGGTTGTATTTAGCGGGCAAATATATGCCGATGATGAAGCGAATTTTCCGTGAGGAAGGGACCCCTGAAGAGCTCGCCTATCTTTCCATGCCGGAAAGCGGTCTGCGCGCCGATGCGCAGTCATGGGCACGAGCTGTGGGATTGTGGCAGTTTATGAAAGGGACGGGTTCGTTCTATGGTTTGCGCGTCAACTGGTGGATCGACGAACGCCGTGATTTTGAAAAATCCACACGAGCCGCAGCAAGACATCTCAAGGATCTCTATACTGAATTGAACGATTGGAATCTCGCTCTCGGTTCCTATAATGCTGGTGCCGGAAGAATTTTCCGCGCTATTCGCCGCAGCGGAACAACGGATTTCTGGGAGATGAGAAAATACCTGCCGCGGCAAACGCGCAATTACATTCCTCAGTTTATCGCTGTAGCACGTATTGCTTTGTATCCTCAAAAACATGGCTTCAATCCCACCGAGACAGCAGATTCACTCTCCTTCGATGTTGTAGAGATTAACGACTGCATCGATTTGCGTGTTCTGGCAAAATGCGCGCTGACAACAGTGGACACTCTTCAGGATCTCAATCCCGAACTGCTGCGATGGTGCACACCGCCGGGTGTGTCCGGGTATCGCTTCCGCATTCCTCTCGGGCGAAAAGACACATTTCTTGTGAACTATGCACAGATTCCTGCTGAGCAAAAAAAGGATTGGGCGATCCACAAGGTTAAACGCGGTGAGACCATCTCTGCTATAGCACGCAAATATGGCTTGACCACTGCAGTGGTGAAAGAACTGAACAATATTCGCAGCGACCGTCGTTTATCGATTGGTGTGACGCTGGCGATACCGATTCCGCGCGATGTCGCAGACAGCAAGGTCCCGTTCGATTATTCACCGGAAGTGCGTAGAATAAACTTCGGTGCAGTGAGATCGTATGTCGCCAGAACTGATGCAAGCAAGGGGCGATCGCGGTACACGAGAAGCGAAATCAAGCCCCCCAAGGGAAGAGAGAAGCTCGTCTACCACGTGAAGCGCGGCGACACGATCGGTCATATTGCGGAATGGTATGGTGTCCGCGCAAGTGATATCCGCAACTGGAATGATATTGCGTATGGAAGTTATATTCATTCAGGTCAGGCAATTACCGTGTGGGTGCCAGCATCAAAAATAAAGGCGCTGAAGAAAATTGATACCATGGAATTTACGATGAAACAATCTATGACAAAAGGGGATCTTGCCGAAGGAGCACAGGCGGAAGAAGGGAACATCAGAACGAAAACTTCCTCCAGCGAATGGCTTCAGCACACGGTGAAATCCGGTGAGACCTTAGAAAAAATAGCACGGATGTATGAGGTCAGTATTGCCGATCTCAAGCAATGGAATACTCTTCGTTCATCCAGGATTCAGGCAGGACAAACGATCGAAATTTATGATAAACCGGAAGAACGTGTTAAACTCATTCCTTCACCGGCACGCGTGAATGCAGCACCCCCTGTACAGACCTCAAGTACCGGAATCTTTTCGCCGACGCATAAGGTAAAAAAAGGGGAAACCATCTATGAGATTGCAAGGCGATACGGTGTGGGGATCCAACAATTAAAAGTGTTTAATCACCTGAAAAATAATAAGATCGTTGTCGGACAAATTCTGAAGATACCGCCCAAGCCGAAATCGTAACATCCATTCGCTTTGTGCGCCATTTTCTTGGTGTAAAAGAAATAATTATTTGTTAATTGCATCTAGGAAAAAACATTTATATTATTCCTCATAGTCATTGACAGGCCTTCTTCCCTAAGGTTGATATAATGCTGAGTCGAAAACGAGTCCTCCTCCTATCATTGTATTGTTGTTCACCTCTTCTCTACGCACAAACAAACCCACCGTTGGCAAAATCTGCCGGTGATGATAATACAAAGTATACCAATGTCGGGAATATCGGTATTACCGTGACGAACTTTGGGGTCATTGGTCATGGATTCCGGCTCTGGCCTTTCCAGCCATCGTTCCAATATCCGCGCGGTTCAGGGATCGAGCATCTTTTTGTTGGTGGACTTTGGGTCGGGGCAGAGACACCCAGCGGGATCCATGTCACCACTGCGGCTGTGGACGTGGGATCGATTCGGAGCGGTGCAATGCGGGGCTTTGAATTTACGACCGGTACAGATTCAAAAGTGGTTGAAAAATCTTCGCTGCCGGACAGCAAATTCTACAGTCCGGATGCAATCAGTCATCAGGATTTTATTGCAGATTTTACCGATACGAATACAACCAATCCCAATCAGAATAACGAAACAATCCTCGATCACACTCCTCTCGGTATCAATGTGCATCTGGAAACGTATGCATTCAATTTTTCTTTTGCTGATAACTTCGTCATCTTTAATTATTGGATTAAGAATGTTAGCGGCGGTTCATTAGATAGTGTGTATGTTTCCATGTACGGCGATCTTGTTGTTCGGAATACAAATATTACAGCTCCGTATGGTGCACCATTTTTTAGTCAAGGGGCATTGAATTACATAGACACGTTGAATCTCGGTTATGCATACGACTACCAGGGTGATGCAGGGGAAGCAGATACGTACGGCGGTTTCAAATTTTTAGGTTCGTCGCCATTTAAGAATTCAACGACATATCAATCATGGCAATTTAACAATGGAAGTGATCCGGTGTTCTTTTTTCCATCGACCGATGATGCGAAATATACGAAGATGGCCACGGGGTTGTTACCGACGCAAATTGTAAATATGCCCAGGCCCAACAATGCCATGACGATGATCACTGCTGGACCTTATTCGCATATTGCTGCCGGTGATTCTCTGAATGTTGTCTTTGCGCTGCTGGCGGCAAAAATGAAGAGATGGACAGCACCGCCGCCCGATCCTGATCAGCCATCGAACCGTGGAAATTTATATCTGGCATGTGAATGGGCACAGCGGACGTATAATGGTGAGGATCGGAACGGCAACGGGATTCAGGATTCAAGTGAATTTTGGTCAGATAACGGAAAACCCAAACGGTTTTTCCTGCCGTCACCTCCGAACTCGCCTCGTGTGAAAATTGTGCTCTCGGATAAATTAGCGGAAATCTACTGGGATCGAAGCGCTGAAGAATCGGTCGACCCTATTACGAATATTAAGGACTTCGAGGGATATCGTATCTACGGCACCAATGCCGGTATCGATTTAACAGAATCTCAGGATTTTCTTGGCAGTCTTGTTCTACTTGGTGATTTTGATCGCCGGGATGATATGATAGGATATAACACCGGTTTTCACTACATACAATTAGATTCTTCAATACAATTTCTTCCCGATACGACACAGTATTATTACAAATTTAGCGTTCCACATTTGCTCAACGGATGGCAGTACGGCTTCGCAGTTACAGCGTACGATTCAGGAGATGTAGCTACAGACCTCATAAGTCTCGAGAGCAGCAGGATACAGACTCTTCATCGTGTGATCGTTGGCACGCAGCCTGCCCCCACAAAAGCTGAACCGGTCGGTGTCTATCCCAACCCCTACTACACACGTGCCTATTGGGATGGCTCACAAGAACGGGACAGAAAGTTATACTTCTTTAATTTGCCTGCTCATGCTGAGATCAGGATCTATACATTAGCAGGCGATCTGATTGATGTAATCCAGCATGACAATTTTGATCCTCTCACGGGGGCTCCCTATAACGGAAGCGACCTTCGCTGGTTCCAGAAATATTCGGATGGAACACAGCAGATGTCGGGCGGGGAACATGCATGGGACCTCATTACAAAGAAAGATCAGGCGATTGCCTCAGGGTTGTATTTGTATACAGTTAAAAATAACCAGTCAGGTGAGATTCAACGCGGTAAGTTTTTGGTCATTAAATAATCATCACACATTCATCCATTTAACTATTTATGGAGGTAGTTATGAGAATGCGATTCTTTGTTTTTTTGTTGATCGCCGTATGTGTAAGCGGAGGTCTCGTTATTGCCACTGCTCAGATCGGGAAATCTGTCACTATCCCGCAACTTCAGACAGTTTCCATCGATTCGCTGTTGAAATTGGATTTATTGCAATCTTCAGCGGCCGGGAACAAATTGGATAAGTCGTCCTACTGGAACGGTTCCGACGCGAACTCGGATACAGTGCGTGTGACTGGCGTCGTTACTGTCGCACCGAAGACTCTCACGTACACACTTGCCCGGTATAATATTTTTATTCAGGATAGCGCCGGCCGAGTTTTTGGTGGGTTGAATGTTTTAACAGATGATACCACGGCGACTGCTCAGTCGACAGGTATTAATGCTCTTGATACGGGGTATATCGTTACCATTACAGGAAAGCTGAAAGAGTACGGCAGTCAGAATAACAGTCTTACCGAACTACTTGCTTATTCCAAAGGATTCTTTGAAAATGTTCAGCCTGTAGAAATTACCAACGTGTATCAGGGTACGGGAGTCCGCCCTCATGCTATTGAAGTAACGTGCGATAGTTTTGCCGTAGGTTTAAAACCAATGCCTTCCCGCGGCGAAAAATATGAAGGGATGTACGTCATCGTTCGCAATGTCACCGTGAACTCGGTGAATACAAGTTCCGGAGCATTTACATTTATCGATGCCCAAGGGAACCAGATGGCGATGTATGATGGCTCAACATGGTATACTCTCCGGGGTCATCGGGACAGCAAGTCCAAATATGCTTATCCACCGGTGGGCACAATATTGAAATATGTCCGTGGTGTTATTCTTCCTCAACCGAGGACTGGCACTTGCGGCGATTATACCATAATGCCTATGTACCCGGGTCCGAAAGAACAGACCGGCTCCACATATGAAGGCGATATTGTTGTTGATAAATACGGTCCCGCAATTACTTCAATCCGTCGTTCTCCTACACCGCCCCAATCAACCGATATCGTCAGCGTGACATATAAAGCCTATAATCCGAACCTTACTTCGAGAAAAGCGGACAGCACATTCTTTAGTTATCGAGTAGGGACACAAGCTAATCGATATGGAACAGCCGGCTGGCAGCGCACGAAAGTTGACTCGATAGCAGGTGATACTGTCTATCGGGCAACTATTCCAGCACAGGCAAACAATGCATTAGTGAGTTACTATATAGAGGCTTATATGGATGGCGTGTACAGTTCGTATCCAGACTCGACGATCCCATTGTTCTACGTCATTAAAAACGCAGGATTTTCGATCTATGATATTGTCTTTACACCGTATACCAACGGCCTTTCCGGATTTGCTTATGACACCGTTTCTGTAAGCGGCGTGATCATTGCAGACTCGTCGGATATCAAAGATATATACACGCGCGGCGGCCGAGCGAATGTACCATTACTCTGGCTCCAGGGAACAACATCGAACTGGGCCGGTATTCAGATTTGGTCACCCATTGCGAATCTCATCGATACACTCAAACAGGGAGACAGCGTCACGGTTCGTGGATCTGTCTATGGCACTTCGGTGAGAACTCAAATCGCTGTTACTTCACTGCTGTCGTTCAAGCGCGGCGGCACGACGATTCCAGATGCAACGGTCAGACTGATGACCTCACCTCAGTATTTCGATTATCAGCTCTCCAATCCCCCCGTTGCGGGCAGTTCGACATTCCAACCTTATATGGGAATGCTGCTCGAGCTTCAGAATATGTACATCGTCTTCAGGAATGCCGATAATCTTGCTGATGGAGGGACCGGGAACTATGGTGAATTCTTTATCTCTAATACTGCTACTTCGACGGCATCCACATATGGACTCCGCGTGAACGATAATGGAGTGAATCCCTACTATTGCGATACCAATTCTGCATATATACCGTATTTTAATAGCTCCCATACATTCACTGCGGGAATTAAGACACAATTGATTCCTTTCATGGCCAAGCTTTCCTATATCCGCGGTATCCTGGACTATACAAACAGCAATTATAAGCTTGAACCCCGAAAGGCCAGTGACTTTGGTGTGATCACTTCTGTATTCATCGAGCCTAATGTCACACCAAGGGGATTCGCGCTGAATCAAAACTATCCTAACCCCTTTAATCCATCAACCACCATTCGATATGTGATACCGGCTCAGAGTAATGTCACGTTGAGAATCTATAATATCCTGGGTCAGGAAGTTGAATCGTTAGTCAACATGCAGCAGGGAGCAGGTTCCTATGTTGTGCAATTCAATGCTTCCCGACTTTCCACCGGAGTCTATTTCTACGAACTTCGGGCAGGTGATTATCGGGATATTAAGAAAATGGTACTGTTGAAATAGTCTCGTCTTCAGATGGGGAGGGGTGTGATAACGCTCCTCTCCATCTTTTTCTTTTGAGGGATCCAGTGAGAGCTCATTTCGTTGCATTCATAGCGCTTATCGTGATTGGTGTCGGTTGTTCAAAACATTTTCCCAATGAACCGCTTCCCAATCAACCGCCGGAGACTTTTTTATCTCTCATGCCGGACGATTCGCTGCGCAGTACTACGAGTCAACAGCATCTCCAATGGTGGGGAGTAGATCCGGATGGCTTTGTGAAGGGATATTACATCTCTTTTGACAGTCTCCATTGGACCTACACCACGAGCAACGATAGTCTCATGGGATTAAAACTCAATATTCAGGACACCACCTATCGATTTTTTGTCGCTGCGGTCGACGATGAGGGGGCTCTTGATCCTACGCCGGCCTCTCTTCGATATCCGATTCACAATACGCCGCCGGTGGTTTCCTTTGTCTCGAAATCGGATGTCCCGGACACCACGTTTACGGTTGCAACGTTCCAGTGGTTTGGTTCAGATATTGACGGGAATGAAACAATTACAAATTATTTGTATGTCCTCGATGATACGTCAAAGTCATGGTCATCTCTTTCGGGGGATTACAACAAGGTTACACTCAAAAAGGGTGATGGCCTTACCGAGGGGACACACATCTTCTATCTCAGGGCACGAGACGTCTCAGGGTCGTACAGCAAGACAATCCGGATGCCTATCGATACAGCGGACACATGGTATGTCAAAGAGCCGAAGGGTGATTTTCTTATCGTCGATGATTATGGCCCGGCCGATGGAGTAAGCGATAAGCCGACCGCTTATTATCAGCAAATGTTTGATACTCTCATGGGGGGGAAATTTCGGGCAAGAGATGTCTGGGATATCAAAGCAGGTTACAACGCGACAACCCGGGGAAAATATGTACCAGCTCTCATCAACCCGACTTTTTCGGAGACAATAAAATTATTTAAATACATATTCTGGTATTCCGATAATGACCCGCAGATGGCAATTTTACAGGCAGCAATTCCAGAATTCCAGCGTGCGGGCGGAAAAATTATGTTTTCAACCGGGTTTACTCAATATCCGGCGGATGCACGCGGGTTTGGAGATTTTGCACCTGTAGAAAATATTGAGCAGAGTTATTTTGCGCCTCAACTCTTTGCTTTTGATAAAGACTCGTTGGTAGCAGTCGATGCGTCGTATCCCCAGCTTACTTTCAATAACACTATTTTTACAAGTTATTCCTATCCTCGGGGATTGCTCCCCAAAGTGAGTGCCCGCATTCTCTATCAGATGGGGAAAACCACGAGAGCTGCGAACACGGTGTGGATAGCGCGAGACACAATTCCCATTATCATGGGGGTGAAGGATGCCGATCAGGCCAGCTTTGTCATGCTTGCTGTACTCCTCCATCGCTTTTCAGGCGCTCCGAACAATGTGCCGGCTTTACTGAGAAGAGTATTCCAGGGTGAATTTGGAGTGCAACCCTAATGAACCATTTCAAATTGATTGCTGTCCTGCTCTGTAGTTTCCTTTTCCTGGCGAGTGTTGTCGGCGCGCAGGGGAAAAGCACTATTCGTGGAAAAGTAATAGATGCAAAAACAGGTGAGGGGTTGCCGGTAGTTAATGTGAAAGTTAAAGGAACGTACTACGGTGCAGTGACGGATTTTGACGGAAATTTTGTGATTCCCAATATGAGCCCCGGAAGTTATACTCTGGAGTTCAGCATTGTTGGTTATACGCAGGTGCAGCGATCCGATGTCCGAGTGGAAGCAGATAAAGAGACGATACTCTATCAGGACCTGCAGGAGACAGTACTTTCTATCGGTCAGGAAGTTCTTATTATCGGGGAAAAACCGCTGGTTAATCTTGAAGAAACTGCCAGTAGACGTTCCATCACTACGGACGATTTAAAGGCCACGGCTGTGGTTGACGTGAAAGATGTCGTCTCGCAGCAGGTGGGTGTTATTCAAACGGACAACGAAATTCACATTCGCGGCGGCCGATCGAATGAAAATGCGTACCTGCTCGATGGAGTTTCCATCCAGGATCCGCTTTCCGGAACCGGATTCGGGCTGCAGTTAAGTACTGAAGCAGTGCAGGAAATCGAAGTGATTACCGGCGGCTACAATGCAGAATATGGACAGGCGACATCGGGCGTTGTGAATGTTACGCTGAAAGAAGGATCGCAGCAATATCATGGAAGTCTTTCCTATAAACGAGATCACTTCGGTCAGAGCGAAAGTTTTGCCCGCATCTTTAATCTGGATCTTGCTGAACTGACACTGAGCGGACCTGAGCCGATCACCATGTATCTTCTCCCAGCGCTGGGTTTTCCAAATATTGGTTCGTTTTCCTTCTTTACGAATCTCTATGGCGGATTTTCTGATGGAATTTTTGGCAACAAGGCAAATCAATTATATTCCTCCATTTTCTACGGAACCCGCTTTGCACCTCGCCAGGAAAACAATCTCTTCTGGCTGGCAAAGTTGACCTGGAAGATCACACCATTGCTCCGTATGTCGTATTCGTATAATCATTCTGTTGCGATCAATCAAAATTCACAGTCGCTGCAGACGAATCTGGAATACGTCGAAGCAAGCCCGGGCTATCAGTATGAATTCCAAAATATCTTGGACAGCGCGAATACCTATACCCACGATAATCAGCTTCATAGTTTCGGCATTACGCACACGCTTTCCAATTCCATGTTCTATGAGTTCAAGTATTCTCATTACTTCACACATCTCCGCGCGGATGCCAACGGCCTGTTGTATAATCAGTACCATGAACCGGTTGATATTGTTTCGTTCCCGCTGCAATATTATCCAAGCGATTGGCCAACGCGCGATACGGTTCGTGTGATCCCCGGGGATGGTCTCTGGGATATTGGAAATGCCTGGACGTGGCATGATCACTATGTTATAGAAAACACAATCAAATTCGATCTCACGAAAAATTTCTCCGATAAGAACAAATTCAAAACCGGCATAGATATTACATTCCAGGAAATGCAGAATGTAGATATCTATCAACCTTGGGCTGGTAAACTTGGATTGAACAATGATATTTATACCGTGTTCCCGGCATTTGGAGCACTCTATGCCCAGGACAATATCACGTTCGGCGGAATGATTCTGAATGTGGGATTACGGTTTGATTATTGGGTGCCCGGTCAATATGTTGATGATGCGGTGAAAGATACAACAGTGATCACGATCCCGCAGCAAGTTCGGCAGGATTACATGGATAAGACGTACTCATTCTTCGGCCACCGGTGGAAGGGAAGAATAAGTCCCCGCATCGGTATTTCGCACCCGATCTCGGATAACCAGATGTTGTTTTTCTCCTATGGTCAATTCTCCAAACGGCCGAAACCGCAATTTGTCTATGCGAAACTGAGTCCCTCTTCGTCGCAGTCAACATTTCAGAAATTCGGGAATCCCGATCTTGATCCCGAAACTACGGTCGCGTATGAGTTGGGGCTGTCGACACAATTCTCCAATAACGATGTTCTGACCGTTACTGCGTATTACAAAGATATTTTTGATTATGTCTCTACGAAATCTGCGAAGATCACGTCAGCCCGTCTCTCCAGTACCAGCTATATCACGTATGTGAATCAGGATTATGCAACCTCCCGGGGTGTAGAGGTCGAATATCGCAAACGTATCGGGCGCTGGTTCCGAGGTTCTCTGTCCGGCTCCTATTCGATTACGACAGGAAAGAGTTCTACACCGGATCAGGCTGTGCTGGTTGCGCGGGGGGATGACTTTGAAACGATCAAAGAAAATTATGTTACATGGGATCGTCCGCTGCAGTTCAGTCTTGCAATGACATTTAATGTGGTGAAAGGTGAACCGCTTTTCGGATTCGGCAAAGGGATTCTGGATGATTATTCGCTGTATGTAAGAGCCTTCTATCAGTCCGGGAAGCGATATACCGCGTATCTCATTCAATATCAACCCAATGGGGACACGCTTAAAGCTTCGAACGGACGTCCGATTTATGACTTGGATCGTTCTAATCTTCTCGGGAGAATTGGCGCAGATTGGTTCTGGATCGATATGAATTTTGAGAAGAACTTTACCATCGGCGGTATGGGATTTACCTTCTCTATTCAGTTGAAGAATCTTCTCGATAATAAAAATTCTGCAATTATTGATCCGATCACAGGGCGTGCCTATGAATATGGGGATCCGACACCAACGAGCTGGAACGATCCTCTTTATCCGCAGCTTCAAGCACCGATCAGACCATATCCCTATGATCCTGCACGATATCTAGCACCGAGAAATATGATTGTTGGATTAAGCATGAAATTCTAGGAATGAAAAAAACACTCTGTTCAATATTCTTTTTGATGTGCTGTCTCCTTTCATCAGCGATGGAAGCGCAATTGCTTCCGGTGCTTGGTGCCCAACGAGCCGGAACTGCGACTGCAACGGTTCTTAAGATCGGAGTAGGTGCCCGTGCAACGGCTATGGGTGAGGCGTTTGTCGCTGTGGCAAACGATGCCTCTGCTCTCTATTGGAATCCAGCAGGTATCGCTCAATTTGAGACAAACGAGATCTCCCTGAATCATGCGAATTGGTTTGTCGATATCAAACACCAATTCCTGGGTGCGGTGTATCATCTTTCCTCTGATGACGCCATCGGGTTTTCGGTGACAGCGCTGCACATGGATGATATGGAGAGAACAACGGAATTTGCACCACGGGGTACAGGCGAGTATTTTACCTTTGGAGATCTTGCCTTTGGTCTTACCTACAGCCGTAAGTTGACGGATCAGTTCAGTTTTGGCGGCACGGTTCGCTATCTGGAAGAGACTATGGATGTGTTGAAAATGAGAGGTGTGATGGTTGATTTTGGTACGTACTACTGGACGGGACTTGGCACCTCCAGGTTTTCGGCGGTTGTGACAAATTTTGGCAATCAAATTTCTCCCAGTGGATCGGTTATACTGACCGGCGGACAAACCGTCCGAGAATTCCAGGAATTCTCCCCCCCGACGATTTTCAGATTCGGGTTCGCGTTTGAGCCCATTATGGATGAAACAAACATTCTGACGGCGTCGATTCAGTTGAACCATCCGAATGATAATTCTGAAAACATCTGTCTTGGTGCCGAATATGGATGGATGAAAATGATTTTCCTCCGTGGCGGGTATAAATTGAATGTTGAGGAACAGTCTGTCTCCTTTGGAGGAGGTCTTGCGACATCCCTCGGAGGAGTTGCCCTCGGGGTTGACTATAGTTATGTGGCATATACAAATCTCGGTGGAGTCCACCGTATTTCGATGAATGTGAAGTTATGAAAAATATTTTATCGATTATTCTTTTATTGAGCGGCTTCCTGCTGGGCTGTAATGAAGATAAGTTTCCCGTCAGCAGTTTATACTCTCCGGGTGATACAGTCAGGGTGAGGCAAAATATCAATGATACAGTCTACGTTCAGCAAAATCCGGATTGGACCGGATTCAACAGGCCGCAGGCCGTTATTGTGGGCTACGAACCGTTTGTCTATGTCGCTGATACGTACAATGATAGAATTGTGATGCTCGATATTGCAGGCCGCCCTATCGGATACTCCCAATACATCAAACATCCTGTTGCTCTTGCTCAAGATAATACATTACATCTGCTCGTCTGTGCTGAGTTTGATACACTTCTTCCGGGTGGGACTGCACCGACGACATTCGGCGCGATCTATAGATTGAATTTACCTGCAGCCAATCATAATATTGCTTCTATCGTCCCCAAGCGTGTATTTTATGAACCGGGCGATTCGACGAGGCGGTATACAGCGGTTGCAACGCTCTATGATAATAGATATTACATCGGCCGAACCGGCCCAAAAAATACTGCGACCATGTTTGACCGCGATAATGCCATTATTCTGTTCGGCAGTGACGATGCTATTCTTTCTCCTGTCACGGCAAGTTTTCAACCCGATGGAACTTTTGTTCTTTCTATTCACAGAGTCACAGCGTTGGCGACGATGCCGACGGGGAAAAGTGTCGAATTTGCTTTTGCACAGGTTCAGGCGGCGGAAGTGGTGCCACTGTTAAAAGTCCAATGGATCAGATTGATTACAGAAGGGCAAACCGTAAACTACGCTTCAAAATTTCTTCCCAGTACTGACGGCGATATCGGGCTTCTCCAGATTAATAAATTTGACAAGCCTAGCGGTCTCGTGTTCGATCCATCCGGAAATTTGTATGTTGTCGATGCCGGTACGGACAGTCTCTATAGATTTAATTCAAGAGGAGTCGAGCGGTACTCTTTTGGCGGCCAGAACGATCCATACGGTAGAAGATTCAATGAACCCTCAGGAATAGCGTATTATGACAAGACGCTCTTCATCGCAGATCGCGGAAATAACCGGATATGCCGATACAAACTTTCTATTGATATGAAGTGAGTTGATTTCCAAAGAGCAGAACAACAAAAGGCGCCGATAAAGCGCCTTTTTTATGTGAATATAAAACAACCAATCTACAGGAGTAATGCTGCCGGATTTTCCACTAGCAGTTTCACGTCCTCCAAGAATCGTGCAGCTACAGATCCGTCAATGATTCGGTGATCGGAGGAGAGGGTTACGCTCATTGTGTGCCCTATGACGATTGCTCCCTTTTTCACCACCGGCTTTTCAATAATTGCTCCCACAGCAAGGATAGCCCCTTCCGGCGGATTGACAATAGCGGCAAAATCTTTTACACCAAACATTCCAAGGTTGCTGATGGTAAATGTTGCACCCTGATATTCTTCCGGTTTGAGTCTGCGATTTCGGGCACGCTCGGCAAGATCCCGCAGTTCGGCATTGAGCTGGAGAATAGTCTTCTGTTCACAATTCCGCAGCACCGGGGTCACCAGACCATCCTCGAGCGCCACAGCGACTGCAATATGTGCTTCGCCAAACTGACGCATGGAATTTCCACGATATGTTGCGTTGATGTTCGGATGTTTCATGAGTGCGACAGCGGATGCTTTCACCAGGATATCGGTAAAGCTCATTTTGGAACCGGCGGCAGCATTCAATTGATCACGGAACGCCATTGCCGGCTCCATATCAATCTCGACCGTGACATAGAAATGCGGGACTATTTGCTTACTTTCCTGCATCCGCTTGGCGATCGTTTTGCGAATAAGTGAAAGCTCTACGTCCTGATATCCTCCGGAAATGATTGGGGCTGCCGGCTTCATGGATACTTGTTTTTTATTGCTCAACAGCGGCTGGATATCCCGTTTGATGATGCGCCCTTGCGGCCCGCTGCCGATAAGCGTGCGAAGTTCAATCTTACTTTCCGCCGCTAATCGTTTTGCAACCGGAGAGGCCTTGATCCGTACGCCGGTCGTTTCCGAAGCAGGGGAGAGAGGAGTTGGTCCTGATGATTTTGGTGTTTCGTCTGTGAGCTCTTGCTTCGGAGCATTACCAGGAGAAGCGGGAATTTCGGTAAGCAATGCAGAGATGTCTTCTTCTGCATCTGCGATAATCGCGATAGGCGCACCAATGGCAGCACTGCCGCCCGCCGCTATCATAATCTTGCGGAGGATCCCGGAATCGTATGCTTCCAATTCCATATCTGCCTTATCAGATTCGATTTCCACGAGGATTTCGCCTTGCTTAACTTTCTCCCCCTCTTTTTTCACCCATTTCAGGATGACCCCTTCGGTCATCGTATCGCTTAACTTCGGCATCAAGATTTTCGTGGCCATGGATTCCTCTTCAATTTTTCAATCAAGGTACAGGACTTTTCGTACTGCACGGATCACTTTCTGAATACTCGGCAATGAGGCGATCTCCAAATTGTGTGCATAAGGAAGTGGAACATCTTCCTGGGTGACGCGCTCGACCGGTGCATCGAGATCATCAAAACAGTTGCTGCTGACCTCATGAGAGATTTGCGCGCCGACTCCTGCGAAAGGCCAGCCCTCCTCTACGATGACCAGCCGGTTTGTCTTTTTGACTGAATGGAAGATCAATTCCCAATCCATAGGCCGAATGGTGCGCGGATCGATAAGCTCAACGCTGACCCCTTCGTCTGCAAGGCGGCTGGCTGCTTTGATTGCGACATGCTGGAGAATCTTTGACCAGGAGACAATAGTCACATCTGATCCCTCCTGCACGATTTCTCCGATGCCAAATGGAATGGTATATTCACCTTCCGGAATCTCGCCTTTCTCGCCGTACATCACTTCGCTTTCAATGAAGATGACAGGATTATTATCCCGGATGGCGGTTTTCAGCAATCCCTTTGCATCACGCGGATTCGAAGGCATGACAACCTTTAAACCCGGAAAATGCGCGTAGATGGATTCAAGAGCTTGCGAATGTGTTGCACCAAGATTATGTGCTGCACCCCCGGGACCGCGGAAAACAATCGGTACGCTAAAATGTCCGCCCGACATCGAAAGCATTTTAGCGGCGTGATTGACGATCTGGTCGTATGCAACCAGCGAAAAATTCCAGGTCATGAATTCGACGATAGGGCGGAGCCCCACCATCGCGGCGCCAATACCGATGCCGGCAAATCCGGCTTCCGCGATTGGTGTGTCGATGATGCGCCTAGGCCCGTACTTTGCCAGCAGTCCCTGGCTGACCTTGTAGGCACCGTTGTACTGTGCAACTTCTTCACCCATGAGGAAGACGCGGTCATCGCGCGCCATCTCTTCATCCATTGCCTGGTTCAGTGCTTCCCGAATACTTACAACTGGCATTCTTTCTTCTCCACTATCTTAGTCGGCATAGACATCCGTGTACAAATCTCCGAGCGGCGGTTCAGGGCTCTGTTCTGTGAACTGAACGCACTCTTCGACAACACTCTTGATTCGTTTTTCGGCGGTTTTAAAATATTCGTCTCCAGCAATTTGTGACTCCTTGAGAACCTCTGCGAAGACAGTTAAGGGGTCTAATTTTTTCTGTGTTTCAACTTCTTCCTTGGTCCGGTAATGGCCATGAATCGGGTCGGACATCGAATGACCGCGATAGCGAAATGTCTGCACTTCCAGTAGACTCGGCTCGTACGTGCTGCGGGCATGATCAACGGCGGCTTTTACTGTTTCGTAGACTTTTAATACATCGTGGCCGTCTTCAACGACGCCGCAGCGCATATCGTATGCGGCAGCTTTTTTAATGAGCATTTCGACTGCTGATGCACGATCGACGGAAGTTCCCATGCCGTACTTATTATTTTCGATAATGTAGATGACCGGGAGCTTCCAGAGTGCTGCAAGATTCAATGATTCATGGAATTCGCCGATGTTGGTTGCACCGTCTCCCATAAAACATAAGCAGACACGCTTTTCATTTCTATATTTACTGGCAAATGCTGCGCCTGCCGCCAGCGGAATATGTCCCCCGACGATGGCGTGGCCGCCGAGAAAATTCTTTTCGCGATCGAACAGGTGCATGGAACCGCCCTTGCCTTTGGTTGTGCCCGTACTTTTTCCAAGAAGCTCAGCAAGGATACGGCGCGGCTCGAGTCCTTTGGAAATGGCAAGACCGTGGTCACGGTAGGCGGTGATCACATAGTCTTCAGGCGTAATAGCACCGATGGATCCGGTCGCGACAGCTTCCTGTCCATTATAGAGATGACAGAAACCGCCAATCTTTCCCATGCCGTATAATTGAGCACACTTCTCTTCAAAACGTCGGATGAGAAGCATCTCATCATACCACTTGAGTAATGTCTCCGGGGGGAGATGAAGCAAGCGTTCATGGAGTGCGTTTAGTTCAGCTGTCATGTTCATATTGTGCAATACACTATTTTGATATCATGAGTTCTACAAGGAAGTGCAACGCTCTAAAAGAATTAGTAAAATTAGAGCA
>CAZYYD010000015.1:0-86796 GCA_964651225.1 uncultured Ignavibacteriaceae bacterium | reverse complement strand
CAGGTTACGGCATGTCGCTTAACAGATATTTACACAACTATTGACATTAACTCGATTTCGCAACGCATAAAGATTCTTTTCTAATAGATACACAGTTCTTTATTAGAACTGTTCTCAAGAAAAAATCCCTCATGAACAATATAATCAAATGCTTCTATTTGTACGGATATCAGGACACAGAGTTTAACTTTTACCTGCAAGAAGTTGGATTCGGTCCTAAAGATAGACAGAAACATTGGAATCTCAGAAATAAGATAATGAAAGATCGATTAACCAAATTGATCCGCAGGACTCCATCGAAGAGTTATATAAAGTACGCTGAGCATAGAATATTTGAGCGAGCATTGGAAAGTGGTGAATATGTATGATTAAAGACCAGTAAAAAGTTGATTAGATCCTTCAAGTATTTCGGAATTCGACACCTTGATGAAGTCTTTAATAAACCATTCGGACGGCATAAAATGTTGGAATCGGATATGGCTGAAAGTGAATTTCTCATAGCAAATGGTACTATCATAATATCGCACGATTGGAACTTAAGGTAGAGGAAGTCTCAAGTTTTACTTTAATATATGATGAAGGAGTTCTAAATCTCCGAGTAGACAAAATTTGCATTATAACCTGATTAAACTGTTCCTCTGATTGACCCGAATAATATCCGCTATCATCTCTCACGCTATTCACTCTCTTTATTCATCTCTCGCCTTTTATAAGTACCGTCGGTTCTAATTTCTGCGACAAAGAATTCAAGAATTCTATAGATCGTCCCATCTACTTGTACCCCCATTCGATACATTAATATGGACGGAATATTGCTCTTGTGCTGATTTACAAATCGTTTCATAGTAAATCTATGTAGAGCCCCAAAATATCTACTCGTGAACAGGTTTTACTTCTATGGATAAATATTGTGAAGCAAAGATATTGCATTACAAAAATAATCATCAATAGGAATTGTCTGTCAGACAATTGCAGTTAAAAAATAGGTGAGAGGTTGGCTCGGCTGCTTCAGATTATGCGACAAAGACAAATATTAATACATAGTTCGTCTCAGTACCTGAGGCAAAAACATGGCTTATTTAGGTGGACATGGTATTATATAAATGGGTGACATTGGTAGAAAGTCAAAGAGATGTAATTATGATGTAATCTCAGAATATCAATCATGTATCGCCATTGATTAAGAATGAAGGTGGGCAATGGAAAAAATTATGTATCACGATAGAATGTTCTCCTGTGAATTGTTCTTTGTGGAGATTAAATAATTCGCTGAGAGAACATGAAAAATGCGACAAAGATAAAACGAAAACTATAGTTAGTCACATGAAGTGACATGAAAAAATTGAATATTAGAGTGACAGTAAATTGTTCCGTTAAGTGCCAACATTATAAACAATTATTTAAAGGTGATCAAAATGATAGTCTCGTTAAGCAACAACCATTTCACATCGTCTACGCAAATCCAATTAATACCATTGGAATCACAAAGCGACCATACGTCGATACCACTCTATCTTGATCAGAGCTCCACAGATCTTCTTCCATATGACACTGTGGGGGTGGCGAATTATGAAGAGATAGAAAGGAGAATAGAAAAAATTAGAAGCAGAATTTGCAAAAACCTTGAATATGCAACTGCTTTACACGATAGATATCCCACGACGAGTAAACGGTTGAAAAAATGTTTATCTGAGCTCGAGTTGAATATGCGACCCCATACTGAAGAAGCGGTAATATGGCATCGATATCGTTGTTCCCAAAGAATATGCACTTCTTGTAGGAACCATAGAAACGGGCAAAAACATAAACAATTATTTCCAAAAGTCACCGCATTCATGAAGGGTCGGCATACATACTTGGTTACCCTAGTATATCCATCTCTTTTTGAACTCCCATCTGTGGAGTCTATCAATGACTCCATACAGAAGGTGCTGGGATTACCATTCTTAACAAAATATGGGATAGAAGGAGGAATTAAAAACATAGACCCAGTCGGAAGTTCTGTGGAAAATCAAAGCCTGCATTTACATGCTCACATCATGCTCTTTGCTAAAAATGCTATTCCACATTCGGTTGAATCACAGATGCGTGAAGAATGGGGAAATATTATTCCATACTCTACGCAAGTCGATATAGAGAAAGTAGCTTATGATCCAGACAAAGTATTGGGATATGTATTGAAATCCTTTACATCAGTTCCTCCAGAATATGTTGTCCATGTCTACGAATGGTCCTTGCGTCGTCATTTGACCGTCCAATTTGGGAATTTTCGGCAATTCAGGTGCCCCATCATTGGACAAAGCAAACATAAGAAATGGAAAGATCATTCAAAGGCTTTAGAGGATCAGAAATATCCTTTAGTACCGAGAAGAATTCACAAGAGAAAATTTATTCGATAAACAGTCATTCGAACTAACGCTAATTCAAGAAAGGTCTTTATGGAAAATACTAATGAAGTAAACGAACAAAACATTCAAGATTCTAATCCTCCTTTTATGACTTTACAGCAAGCAGCGAAATATCTTGAGGTTTCGAAGTCATACCTCTATAAACTGACACATAATCATGTCATACCATTTTGTCAACCAGGGGGAAAGCTTATTTACTTCGTAAGAGCAGACATCGATGCTTATGTACTTAAAAGCAGAATAGACCCTGAGAAATAGTCCAAAGGGGAAAGAGGTTCATTAAATACTATTGATCGTCTTAAACCAACCTGAGAGGTAGTAAATGAATATTTATCGGAAAAAGATATAGTCTCAAATGCCAGAATTCTTAACCATATCGAAAAAAGCATTTATGGATAGTAGACTCTCAAAGAGTGATCTGAGAGTCTATGCCGCTATGGTACAATTGTCGCATGGAGACTGTAGGTGCAGTGCAACAGTCAAAGAGATTCAAGAGAGCTCTGGTGTCAAAAGAATCTCTAGGCATACAGGGAAGCTTGTTCAAAGCGGGCATCTCGAAATCAAGAGACATGAATCTGAGAACAGAAATATTTATTTGCTCAATATCGGAAATTCTCTTGCAGGTATTTGTCAGATCATCACGTTGAAATCTTTTTATGAGGAATATATGAAATATGCACAAGGTGAATTATCAATAAAAACACAAAAAACATACAAAACAGCATTTAGGGAGTTTATCAGAGTATTGGGGGATAAATCACTCCAATCAATAGGCATGCGTGACATAGAAACATTCTTAGCTCTGAAGAAAGAAGAAGCTTCTGGATGGACTGCCCGAAAATATTTCATTTCTCTTTCCTCGGCTTTTGAGAAAGCGTTGCAATGGGAATTAATAAAGGAAAATCCATTCAGAAAAGTTAAAAAACCAAAACCAGCGGATGTCGCACCTACTTTCTTCTCTGACAATGAATTTAGATTGTTCCTTTCAGTTGTAGATGATTGTAATTTCAGAGATTTGGCATTAACAGCAATACTTACGGGGATGAGGATGGGGGAGTTGATAGCTCTTCGATGGTCAGACATCGATTTTGAATCGAGGGTGATCCTTGTGCAGAATAGTGATACTTTTACAACAAAGTCAAAAAAGAATCGATCTCTTGATATGGGTGATGATTTGATAGAGGTGTTACAGACTCGAAAAGAAAATGTACGTATTAAATGCGAAACAGTATTCTATGATGATCAAGGCAGACCTTTGAAAGAGGGGACTGTGTCTCAAAAATTCAAACGCTATGTGCGAAAAGCAAGGCTTAACGATAAGCTGCACTTTCACAGTCTTCGTCATACTTTTGCATCAGCTCTTATAAAGGAGGGTGTACCGATTTATTCCGTTTCAAGGCTATTGGGACATAGTTCGGTGAGAACCACCGAGATTTATGCTCATTTACAACCACATCAGTTGCAACAAGAAGTAAATATGCTGTCTGGAAGATTCGTCTGAAATAAGACTGGTTATTGCAGGTGCTCAGAGTGATCACTGCCAATTCAAACATAATATCTTTAAAATATTCACCATCTCGCCATCAATATTTGCCAAAAGCCTCGAGCTCCATATTATAGAGCATTTGAACTTCTCAATTCGACTTATTCCCGCTTAAAAGTCCTCACTCTTATAAAAACAGCCATTTCTTTTTTCAAAGGAACGCATATGTGGAGCTATGCTATCTCAGCAGTTGACAGGGAGAAAATCCTGCATCACTTGAGGATTGAATGCAATAGAAGTTTGATGGGATATAAAAGACACAATGAAAATATTTTTCCAATGTATTCTGTCCTCTGGATTCACTTGCAAAAAGGGTCAAAGTTTCGTATTTTTTGATAGCAATGGAATCATTCAAAAATTCCCGATACTCTAAACAAAACTCATACAAGTAGTTCATCATGGATTGCGTGGCGATGGGATACCAGAATGACCTGATGGGCTATTATATTTGAGGTGAAGAGAAGAATTTTACTCGGCACTCTACTCGGCACTATGGATGCCAGATTTGGCACTACTGTTGCTTGAAAAGATCCAAGTTGAAAAAATGTTGGCGAAATTAGCACAAAATCAAATTGAATTTTATTGCTGAAGTAGCTCAGTGGTAGAGCAGCGGTTTCGTAAACCGCAGGTCGTGGGTCCAACTCCCACCTTCAGCTCAGTGGTAGAGCAGTCCCGATGAAATCGGGGTGAACCGCAGGTTGTGGTTTCTGAGTCGTAGGCGGATGCGCCTGTGGCGGAACTCTACCTACAGCTTTAAAGCCTTTTGTAAAAATCCGCCCCGTGCGGATTTTTTTATCTCCCATTTATTGAAAGCTTGGTATTGTCATTTCTTGATGTCCTTCTTATAGCACTTGGGCTGTCTGCAGATGCCTTCGCAGTGTCAGTTGGTGCAGGATCATCCGGCGCCACTCAGGGCTCCCGATCGATGTTGCGATTATCGTTCCATTTCGGCTTGTTCCAATTTCTTATGCCGATCCTTGGCTGGCTTGCAGGTCTTACTGTCGCGCGGTACGTCCAATTATTCGATCATTGGATCGCTTTTGGGCTTCTTATCGGGGTCGCAGTTCATATGATTCGATCCGCTTTGAGTGAGGATGAAAAAGTTATACTGCAGGATCCGAGCCGGGGAGTGATGCTCGTTGTACTTTCTGTAGCGACAAGCGTGGATGCTCTCGCGATAGGATTAAGTTTAGCTTTGCTCAATGTCTCTATCTGGTACCCCGCGGTTGTAATCGGTATTGTTACCGGACTCTCCTCATTTGTTGGAATTTTGATGGGAAAGCGATTCTCGAAGAAGTTCGGCAAGAGAGCAGCAATTTTGGGGGGTGCTCTCCTCATTTTCATTGGAGTGAGGATTCTTATTGTTCATTTTCTTTCTCGTTAGGAATAATGGGATTCACACGAGATGGGGATGAAAAAATGATTGATTGTGGGGGCATCTTTTCATAATTTAATCCAGTTTCAATGCAGTCTTTTTCCCTTTGAAAGGACACTATGAACGAAGGCAAAATTGTCCAGATTATCGGACCGGTAATTGATATTGACTTTTCTGGCGGAAAATTACCTGAAATTATGAATGCCGTACGCATTCCCAAAAAGAACACAGAAGGAATTGACGAAGACCTCATCGTTGAAGTTCAACAGCACTTAGGTGAAGATCGTGTGAGGACTGTTGCAATGGATTCCACGGATGGTCTCGTGCGCGGAATGTCTGCGATCGATACCGCTGGCCCGATTACCGTGCCTGTCGGACCGGCTGTCCTGGGCCGTTTGATCGATGTCCTTGGCAATAGTATTGATGGGCTTCCAGCTATTGAAGCGAAAACTCATTATCCCATTCATCGTGAGGCGCCAAGCTTCGATCAGCTCGTTACCCAAAAAGAAATGTTCGAAACCGGTATTAAAGTGATCGATTTGCTCGAACCGTATACAAAAGGGGGTAAGACAGGTCTGTTTGGCGGTGCGGGAGTAGGTAAGACGGTCATTATTCAAGAATTGATTCATAATATTGCTACACACCACGGCGGCTATTCGGTGTTTGCGGGCGTCGGCGAACGCACGCGTGAAGGTAATGACCTATGGCTCGAAATGAAAGAGTCCGGTGTCTTAGCAAAGACAGCGCTTGTATTTGGACAGATGAATGAACCGCCCGGTGCTCGTCAACGCGTCGGCTTAACTGCACTCACGATGGCTGAATATTTCCGCGATGAGGAAGGCAAAGACGTTCTGCTCTTTATCGATAATATTTTCAGGTTTGTGCAGGCGGGTTCAGAAGTCTCTGCTTTACTGGGTCGCATGCCCTCTGCCGTTGGTTACCAACCGACGCTGGGGACAGAAATGGGTGAACTTCAGGAGCGCATTACTTCAACGAAAAAAGGATCTATTACATCGGTTCAAGCGATCTATGTACCTGCCGATGATCTCACCGATCCTGCTCCAGCAACTGCATTCTCACATCTCGATGCAACGACTGTTCTGAGCCGTCAAATCGTCGATAAAGGAATTTATCCAGCAGTCGATCCTCTGGACTCTACTTCCCGGATTCTCGATCCCAACGTTATAGATGCAGAGCATTACAACACCGCCAAGCGGGTAAAAGAAGTTCTGCAGGCATATAAAGACCTCCAGGATATTATCAGTATTCTGGGTATGGATGAACTTTCGGATGAAGATAAGCTTACCGTCATGCGTGCTCGGAAGATCGAAAAATTCCTCTCGCAGCCCTTCTTCGTCGCTGAACAGTTTACCTCTATTCCCGGCCGTTACGTGAAGATTGAAGATACTATTCGGGGGTTTAAAGGAATTCTCGATGGCGAGCATGATGATCTTCCCGAAAATGCCTTTTTGATGGTCGGGACAATAGAAGAAGCCATTGAAAAAGCCAAACAATTACAAGCTGCATAATGATGGCAGATAAATCATTCCATTTGGAAATTGTCACACCGCGTCGGGTTGTCTTTAACGGTGAAGTGTCAAGCTTTTCTGCACCGGGAGTCGCAGGTGGATTTCAAGTACTCTTTAATCACGCACCATTGCTTGCTTTGTTGAAGATCGGTATTGTCAAAATCACGGAGGCAGGTAGTCAAGAGTCTCTGTATGCTATATCCGGCGGGTTTGCCGAAGTCCGGGATAACAAAGTCATTCTTCTTGCTGAAACTGCTGAACGAACTGATGAGATTGACGCAGAACGTGCGAAAGCTGCCCGCGATCGGGCGCAAAAACGGATATTGGAGAAGATAGAAAAGATTGATGTTGAACGCGCCAAACTTGCCCTCTTTCGGGCGAGGAATCGTTTAAAGATCGCTGATATACAATGATGTGGAAATTCACTGGTATGGTCAGTGGATTTTGTGTTCTGGAGCACACGTGTTGACAATCAGGACCCGAAGGATTATATTCATCCCAGTCGTGTCCTCAAGATGAATGATAGAGGGGAAGACGTTCACGTGCAGAGTACGCCATCTTTTTTTTTCAATATGGAGAATATTGTCCCTAATCCCGTTTCGTGTTCCACGAATTTCTAGAACAGTATGAGTCGCTCACAGAAATACATCTCCGTCCTCCTCGAGCGGTTGCCCAAATCGGAAATACGCTCGTATGAACATCAAACCAGCTTTGACCGGCTTCGTGATCGGATTTCTTCGACTCCCAACCTGCAGGAAGAACTCGAAGCTCTCTACAGAGTGAAAGGGTTTTCCGATTTTGCACTGAGCTTGTTATGGATCGCCGGCAAGGTGGATAAAGATCCTACTCTCGAAGTCTCGACTCCCGATGAAGAGACGCTCGTGTTCTCTAAGTTCAAACAGGCAGTCTCTGATGTCCCCGCGACAGTGCACGAATCTGCGCCGTCTTCTTCCACGTTTGAACTCCCAATTTCACCCGGAATTGAAACAACACAGATGATGACGCCGGAACCTGAATCGGGTTCTATGATGGATGATGCATCGCAGCGCTCTGAAACAGTTCAGACGAACTTCGGCGAGGGAGGGCTGGGAAGGGAACAGGAACATTCTTTTTCACAATTGCTCGAGCGATTTCTGGAGGCAGTGCAAAGCGGGAATGACGATAGGACAACCCTAACCTCTGAGGTCATTCAGGAATGCAATTCGGTAGTGAGTGCATCTGTTGGCGAAGACTACAGGCAGTTTTGTCAACTCCTCGTAGAATTCCTCCAGTATATTACCGATAACCAATACCTTGATGATGTCCGGGTTATGAATATCGTCTCAAATGTTCAGGACCCGTTTTCCCAGTGGGCACGAAGTGAACCAGAAAATCGGGCTGGCGTGCTGGATCAGGCTATTGATATTCTCCGAGATTTCAAAACGATGTTTGAATAAGGCATATGACGCAGCCCAATATCTATGCAGTTGTTATGGCTGGAGGAGTCGGTTCTCGTTTTTGGCCAAGAAGCCGTGAGCGAACTCCCAAGCAGGTGCTCGAAATTATTGGCTCCGGATCTATGATCTCGAACACGATCGCCCGGATTCAACCGCTCGTTCCCTTCGAAAAAGCGATGGTCGTAACAAATAAACTTCAAAAAGACATTATCCACGAACAGATTCCTGCACTACCTTTACAGAACATTCTCACCGAACCGCTTGGAAGGAATACAGCCCCCTGTATCGGGCTTGCAGCAAAGTGGATTCAGCGACTCGATCCTGAGGCGATCATGGTAATGCTTCCAGCAGATCATATCATACGAGATACAGACGAGTTTCTCCGGGTCCTCCGTCGTGCAGTAACCGTAGCTTATGAAAATGATTCCCTTGTAACGATAGGCATTAAACCTACACATCCGGAGACCGGGTACGGCTATATTCAGTTTGAAGATTCATCAGATCAAAATCCATACGCTTCAAATGGTATCTACCGTGTGAAAACATTTGCCGAAAAACCGAACCTTGAGACAGCAGAAAAGTTTTTAAAGAGCGGAGATTTTCTCTGGAATAGCGGAATGTTTATTTGGAAAACGCGCGTCATTCTGCAGGCAATTGAAAAGTATATTCCGGAACTCGGTGAACAATTGACAAAGCTGGATCCGGTTATCGGCACTGAATCGTACTCATCAACCCTGGAACGAGTCTATGGTGTCATTCGAAGTATCTCGATCGATTACGGTGTGATGGAAAAAGCCTCGAATGTGTTTGTGGCAAAAGGTGATTTCGGATGGAGTGATGTCGGCTCGTGGGATGAGGTGGTGCGGCTGACTCCAACGGATAATGAAGGTAATGCGATGCGAGGAACGGTTATTGCCAAAGACTCCCATCGTAACTACATTGAGGCTGGCAATAAAGTGATCGCAACTATTGGCGTGAATGATCTCATCATTATTACCTCTGATGATGCGGTCTTGATCTGCAAAAAAGGGTGCTCGCAAGATGTGAAGGAGATTGTCGATTACCTCCGCCGCAAACAGATCAATGAACTCCTTTAAGAAATGGTTCAGGGATATCGTGTACGGAACTGCAGTTCTGCTGTTGGTCGGGTGCGGATCAACGCCGAGGTTTGCAGAACGAAGAGAGTATCCCGGCGAAAACACCATGCCGGTGCGAACCGGGCAAGCCGAACATCCAACGTCCGGTAAAGTGCTCTTAACATTGGAAGGTGTTGCTTCGTATTATGCGCATGATTTTCATGGAAAACAAACATCCAATGGCGAGATGTTTGATATGAATTCACTAACAGCTGCGCATCGCACGTTTCCTTTTGGAACAAAGGTGCGGGTGACAAACCTGGAAAACAAAAAGACTGTTATTGTGCGTGTGAATGACCGCGGTCCCTTCAAGGAAGGACGTATTATGGACTTATCCTTGAGAGCTGCGAAAGAAATCGATGCGATCCGGAATGGAACCGCACGCGTCCGGTTGGAAGTCCTTGAATGGGGAAATGGGAAATAGATGGTTATGGGACGCCTATTGATTACCGAACGAGATGTCAATGAGGCCGCCCGGCAGGGTACTAAGACTCTGATCGTCACTATTAATGCTATAATCACCGCAGCCGCACGAGACGCTGCTCGAAAGCATCATATAGAGTTCTCAACGAAATCCCCAGATAATTCTAATATCACACCCCCCGCCCAAAAGACGGCACCTGAATCTCCCCAGCAGATATCTAATGTAGGAGCAATGGCCATCGCTATTGGATCCGATCATGGGGGCTTTTTGATGAAAGAGGCTCTGAAACCCTTTTTAACGCAACAAGGACATACCATTATCGATATTGGAGCCGATTCTGATAAGACGTGTGACTATCCGGATTTTGCCTACGCCGTTGCGATCTTGGTCTCTTCCGGCAAAGCGGACAGAGGTATCATGATCGATGGTGTCGGTGTTGCATCCGCAATTGTTGCAAATAAAGTGCCCGGAATCCGTGCCGTCCCTTGTTCTGATGAGTTTGTTGCGCGAAGCAGTCGCGAACATAACAATGCAAATGTTCTTACGCTCGGGGGGAGGATTATCGGGGTTGAATTGGCAAAATCCTTGGTAAAGGTTTGGCTGGAAACTCCATTTGGAGGGGGTAGGCACCAGCCCCGTGTGGAAAAAATCAACGATGTCGAAAAACGCTATAAGAAACCGTCCTAATTGAATAACATTTTCTTAATTACCCAGCCGCAAGAGTATTCCTCTGCGGCTTTTTTCTATGCCGAGAACGAAATTTAAAATCATAGTTAAGCCGAATTCAAGAAGAAATGAAGTTTCGCGTTCAGTCGATGGAACGCTGATGGTTTATGTTTCGGAACCTCCTTTTGAAGGAAGGGCAAATGAAAGGGTGATTGAACTTCTCTCCGAATACCTCAAAAAACCGAGGCGTTCAATTTCCATTGTAGCTGGTCTGAAAGGAAAAGTCAAAATCATACAAATTGATTAGTAAGTGAAAGTGCCGAAATTTCTCTAAAACTAAGGGTGAAAGTGAGAGAAATCACTTGAGCATTGATTCACAAGGAAGAATTGCATACATTTACTTCGTCCAAGGAACGTATCAGAGTCTGGAAACGTTCCTTTAACTAATGTTGAATCAATTTGAAGGTTCTATGAGTATTGCTAAAAAGACAAAGACACTGCGGTGGGGCAGTTCATTTACGGCATTTCTACTTATTCTTAGTTCGATCCTTCTACAAGCTTGTTCGCAACAAATCACAAGTGCTTCATTTGCTCAAAAAACCGGAAGTCCAACTGAATTAATCATTGAAGCCAACCTGCCCGATCAATCCTCTTCTTTTTCATCAATGAATACTGGAGGTTTGGATAGGTACACTCCACTTGTAAAGAAATACTCCGATCAATATGGAGTCGATTGGGTGTTGATCCTTGCAGTTATTCGGCAAGAATCAAGATTTAATCATGAGGCCGTTAGTTATAAGGGGGCCTATGGCCTAATGCAGATTATGCCACTTACTCAGATCGAACTCGCAGAGAAACTAGGTGTTGAAGAAGCTTTCACTCCTCGCAATAACATAAAAGCGGGTGTTTTTCATCTTAAATCGCTCTATTCTGCATTTGATCATCTGCCAAAAGAGGACCGAATTTGCCTTTCACTTGCCGCTTATAATGCAGGGCTGGGGAGGATTCTTGACGCTCAAAGAATTGCTTTATATATGGGGAATGATCCTCATCGATGGTCTTACATACGGTCATCTCTTGCTTTTCTCACAAAAAAGAATTACACGTTACATAGTCGCATTTGGAGTGATGGGTATCCGCCGAGCGGCTATTTCCGTAATTTCAGGCAAACAGTAGAATATGTAGATAATATTATGAAATGCTACGATCGATATAGTTTAGCGCTCAAGTAATGTTAAATTTCTCTGGGATTCCATTTGAGGTTTTTGCATGAAAAGCCATTATTTTCAGGTGGGCAAGATCCTGGCTTGTGTTCTACTGATAGTCCTTATGACCTCGCTTGTTCTCTCCCAACCTAAAAAAGGGCTGTACGGCATCACAATGGCCATCTCAAAGGGATTTATCCATTCGAACAATATTTCGACGAATTCAGGTTCTCTCAATATTGGTTTTGCATATTTCCCTTCTGATCGTATCAGTGTCAGATGTGATGTAGGATTTCGTGCTCAAAAGGATACTAGTGAAGCGAAAACCTCTGAATTTACATTCACTGGAAATATGTGGTACTATCTTCAGACAAGCGAAAATGTGTCGACATTCCTGGGTGGTGCATTGGGTTTTGGTTCCGCGACCGATGCTACAGGGAAAGGAAGCAGCCTGATGAGTCTTCAAGGATTTTTTGGGGCAGAATACTGGTTGAGTCAGCATTTTTCATGGTTTGGACATATTGGACTTGTCTATGCTTCATATACAATATCCGAGAGGCCTGCATCAGATGTATTCACTTCTGCCAGTACCGGTTTGACCTGGTATTTTTAATCTATCACTTGAAAAGAAACTGCTTGACATTCAAGAGCTGGAGGTTTATATTTTTCGAGGTTTGTATGAAAATGTTTTCCAGGTGTCAAACAGATTTTTTTTAATCCACTCACACTAATAACTTCACAAGGAGCTATAAAATGAAGCGTATTCTTTTGCTTTCTGTATTGATTGTGCTTATTGCAACAGTTGGAACGGCACAATTGAAGCAAGGTAGTTATGGAATCCAAACAAGTGTTACAGGTACTGCTGGTGCTTTGGGGGGCGTTTATAATTTAGCTCCAAATATGAGGTTGGCGGTAAATCTCGGATTCGTCTCGGCTGGTCCATCTGGCAACACTTCAACAGACTTCAACATCGGAGCTGGTGTTGCGTATTATCTAGGTACCTCAGAGAATCTCTCAACCTTCGTTGGTGGTGCGTTTGGATTCAATTCGTCTAGTGTAAGCGGGACGTCAAGTACAGGATTTAGTCTTAATGCACAATATGGAGCAGAATACTGGTTTAGCTCGCGATTCTCGTTGAGTGGATTCCTTCAATTTGGTTTCTCAAGTTCAGGTCCAAGTGGTGCAACGACCTCTACCTTTGGCACCTCTACCGGGACCGCGTTGACGTTTTATTTTAATTAATTGGATTGTTTTTTTATTTAAAAGGGGGAAAATCCAGAAGGATTTTCCCCCTTTCTTTTACAACGCGCTTGATATCTGATACTTAACTGCGATTTGGAGAGAACACTGTCCGGTGACAAAATCTCAGACCTTATTGAAATTCGTTTTCCTGCAGACTTTGATCTCCTGACTTCTGTCTCCTGATTTCTTAATGTGTTTTCATTTCTCTTTGTTTTGGAAGCCCGCCTTTTTTTTTGTACCTTACCATTACTATGAATGAATTTGCTCGTCAAGAAGGAAAGCCGCGCTGCCATTGCGGTGTCTTCGGAGTCTTTGGACATCCCGAAGCATCCGTATTTTGCTATTATGGATTGCATGCTCTCCAGCATCGGGGGCAGGAAGCTGCGGGAATTATATCCAGCGAATGGCTTCCTGATCGAAAGAAATGGAGATTTAACATCCAAAAGGGAGTCGGTCTTGTCGCCGATGTATTTAAAGATGGTGAGATCCTCCGCGATGGACTTAAAGGCAATTCTGCTATTGGGCATAATCGATATTCCACCACCGGGTCGGCAGATAATAAGTCGAATATCCAGCCCTTCGTCGTCAATTACAAGGCGGGGAACCTGGCTCTTGGCCATAATGGCAACCTGACAAACTACCGTACATTGAGGCATCAACTTCAGGAAGATGGGACCATATTCCAATCGACATCGGACAGCGAAATTATTCTTCACTTGATGGCTCGCAGTAAACACAAAGAGCAAATTCTGCAAATCAAAGAAGCTTTGGATATTGTTGAAGGTGCCTATTCCCTTGTTATTCTTACCGATGAAAGTCTGATTGCTGCCCGTGACCCGCATGGATTCCGTCCGCTTGCACTAGGCAAGGTTGATGGGGCTTATGTTGTTGCCTCTGAAACATGTGCCTTTGATATTATCGGTGCGCAATACATGAGAGATGTCGCTCCAGGCGAGATTGTTGTAATTGACAAGGATGTCCTGGCAACCGGTAATGTGAAATCGTATTGGGTATCAAAGAAACCCTCCCAGCCGCATCATTGTATTTTTGAGTATATCTATTTTTCGCGCCCGGACAGCCAGGTTTTTGGTGTCAGCGTCGATAAAGTACGCCGTAAATTAGGAAAACTTCTTGCGAGTGAAAATCCTGTTGTCCCCGAATCTTCCAATGATAAGGTTATCGTCATTAATGTTCCCGATTCAAGTAATACTTGTACATTAGGATATGTTACGGAAAGCAATAAACAAGGGTTGAATGTCAAACTAGAACTGGGACTCATCCGCAGTCATTATGTCGGACGTACTTTTATTCAACCTCAGCAGAATCATCGCGAAATCAAAGTGAAGACGAAGTTTAACACCGTGAAGGGTGTTCTGAAAGGCAGGAAAGTCGTGATTGTGGATGATTCCATTGTTCGGGGAACGACCTCAAAACAATTGGTCAAGCTGATTCGTGAAGCAGAACCGAAGGAAGTGCATTTCCGTATCTCCTGCCCGCCCATCAAATTCCCATGCTACTATGGGATGGATTTCCCCAGCAAGGAGGAATTGATTGCAAGCCGTTTGAACGGTGATATCGAAGCTATCCGAAAAGAACTTGATGTTGAGAGCATAGCCTATCTGCCGATGGAGAAGCTTCTGGCTTCTGCACCCACCGAAGGAGGGAAGCATTATTGCACGGCGTGTTTCACCGGTAATTATCCTATTCCTATCGACCCCGAAGCTGCAAAGAACGAAAACGATCAGTGAACATGCGCCAACACTTCACAATCCCGAATCTTCTTAGTGCCAGCCGAATCTTTCTCGTGGTTCCCATGGGATACTGTCTCGTGTCCGATTTTTCTTATCATCGCTGGTGGACTGCCGCAATTATTGCACTGGCCATCGCCACCGATTTCCTCGATGGACTTCTTGCAAGGAAATTACATCAGGTAACCGAAATGGGGAAAATTATCGATCCGCTTGCAGACAAGATTGGTATTGGTGCGTATGCGGTTCTTTTGGCGTGGACAGGGAATGTACCTCTTTGGTTTGTGGTGCTTGTGTTAGTGCGCGATCTTTCGATCTTTTTTGGAGGAATATATATCCATTGGAAGAAGAAAATTATTCCTCAATCAAATTGGCCGGGAAAAATTTCTGTAAGTCTTATTGCTGCGGTTTTCTTGTTAGGGACAATACAGGCGGACGAACTGCAAACGGCATTCACGTATACGATCTGGGCAAGTGTTGTCGTGATGGTGTGGTCGGTGTGGAGTTATGCACAGAGGCTTTTCATTGGTCGTCATATTGAAGTAATGAGATAATAAATGGGATTTTTCGATACCATATCTAAGCTGACTGCAGGCCTTGCAAAGACACGGGATTCGATTGCCACGAAAATTCAACAGCTTGCCTCTTCAAAGAGTACCATTGACGATGCACTGTTAGATCAATTAGAAGATATTCTCATCGCAGGTGATGTCGGTGTAGAGACTGCCCATGCTATCCTCACACACCTTAAACAGCGTGTGAAAGAAGAAAAATATCAATCGACCACTCATCTTGTTTCACTCTTGAAAGACGAAGTGTTCGCCATTTTGCAGCCGCACAAGGGGAAAGATGCTTTGTCGTATAATCTCCCGGTGTCTGTAAAACCGTTTGTTGTCATGGTCGTCGGAGTCAATGGAGTGGGGAAGACCACAACCATCGGGAAGATGGCGTATCAATATCGACAAGCAGGGTACAAAGTTGTGATTGGGGCGGCTGATACATTCCGTGCCGCGGCGAATGAACAGCTTGAAATCTGGGCACAGCGTGCGGGTGTGGATATGATTCAACAGTCACCTGGTGCCGATCCGGCTGCCGTCGCGTTTGACGCTCTCAATTCTGCCATGTCAAAACAAGCGGATGTTCTCATTATTGATACAGCGGGACGCCTGCACACGAAGACAAATTTAATGGAAGAATTGAAAAAAATTAAACGTGTGATGGAAAAAAGACTGCCCGGTGCCCCCCATGAAGTGCTGCTCGTCCTGGATGCTACGACGGGTCAGAATGGATTGCAGCAAGTGAAGCATTTCACTTCTGCTGTTGAAGTCACCGGACTTGTTTTAACAAAGTTGGATGGCACCGCAAAAGGTGGTATCGTATTGGCAGTGAATCATGAGATGAGCATGCCGGTGAAATTCATTGGTGTTGGTGAACAGATCGATGACTTGCAGCCGTTTGATAGACGTGCATTTGTCGATGCTTTGTTTGATGGTTTAGAGATTGTTCCTTCAACGTAAATGATATGATGCAGAGAACAACGCAATCCGGGAAACCGGCACTAACACATAATGGCTGAACGTGTCTTCTAAAATTCACATATTATCGCCTGAACTATCCAACAAGATTGCCGCCGGAGAAGTAATACAGCGGCCGGCATCAGTTGTTAAGGAATTGATCGAGAATTCACTTGATGCCAAAGCCACACGCATTACTATTCTGGTGCGCGATGCGGGCAAAGCGCTCATTCAAGTAGTGGATAATGGCGAAGGAATGTCTGAGCAGGATGCTTCGCTCTCTTTTCGACGGCACGCGACAAGCAAGATTCGTTCTGCAAACGACCTGGAAGATATTCGTACTCTCGGATTCCGCGGGGAAGCCCTGGCATCGGTCTCTGCTGTTTCGCAGGTAGAATTGAAAACCCGTACGGAGTCTGACGATCTTGCGACACATATTCGTCTTGAGGGCGACGAGATTAAAGAACGGTCCAAGTCCGCACTGGAACGTGGTACCAGTATCATCGTGCGAAATCTTTTTTATAATACTCCTGCCCGCCGAAATTTTCTGAAGACCCGCCAGACCGAATTGAAAAACATTACCGATGTGATTATTCGGATGGCGCTGGTGAATCCGGAAGTGGAATGGTTCTACGCAAGCGACGATGAGGTGATGCTTGATCTCAAGTCCCAGTCGCCTCAAAACCGCGTGATTGATATATTCGGTAAATCGCAATTTGAATCACTCTTCATGTTTGAAGATACCAATGAATTCATGGCCATGAGTGGTTTTCTGGGTAAACCGGATTTTGCCCGGAAAAGACGTGCGGAACAATTCCTGTTCCTCAACAAACGTTTTATTTCCAGCAAGATGATCAATCATGCGGTTTTTCATGCGTATGAACATCTGTTGGAGAAAGGTTCATTTCCCTTCTTCATTTTGAATCTTACTATCAATCCGAAGAGAGTAGACGTCAATGTACATCCCTCGAAAATGGAAGTGAAGTTCGATAATGAATCGAATATCTATCGCCTCATCCTCTCGGTGGTGCGCAAGGCTCTTGCAGCGAATGATCTGATCCCGTCGATGTCGTTTCGAGATGGAAACGCTGTCTCTTCGATGGATGCGAAATTTCGTTTTGACGGACAAGCATGGAATCATGCTCACGATGAGCAGCCCGGGGCACCTGTCTTTCCGCTTCATCCTCCTGCACATCCCAGCGGAGTTTCGACTCCCACAGTTCCGAACATCATCGGTTTGGAGGATCTTCAGTCGACCGAGACAGAATCATCGTCATTTCCATTCCAATTTTCAGCTTCTTCAACGTCTGTGAATCGAATTCTTGCTCAGCGATCAGCCGGAGATCAGGTGCAGGGCCAAGAGCATCGACCGGTTTGGCAGGCACATAATAAATACATTATTTCGCAAATTCGCCATGGACTCATGATCATCGATCAGCATGCTGCCCATGAACGGATCCTGTACGAACGAGTGCTCGCAAATTTTGAGAACAGTCTGCCTTCCTCGCAGCAGCTGCTGTTTCCCGAGACAGTCGATGTCGGTGCAAGCGACTATGCACTGGTGAAAGAATTGCTGCCTCATTTAGTTCGTCTCGGATTCGACATGAGGCTCTTTGGAAAAAACACCGTCGTGATTGATGGTATTCCTGCAGATGTCCGGATTGGGAACGAGAAAAAGATCCTTCAGGAAGTATTGGATGAATTCAAAAAGAATGAACATGCCGGAGTGAAGGATGTACGTGATAATCTGGCGAAGTCGTTTGCATGCAAGGCGGCGATCAAAGCGGGGGATAAGTTGAATTTTGCCGAAATGGTCGTACTGATTGAGCATTTATTCCTCACAAAGATGCCGTACGTATGTCCCCATGGACGTCCGGTCATTGTAAGAATTCCGATCGAGGAACTCGACAAGCGTTTTGGACGGACGTGATAGACCGGGGGGGTCTTCAGGGGACCCATCACCATGGAGGGAGAAGGAGAGAGGTGAAGTGAAAAAGAAAATTACCGGTGCTCTGCATTTACTACGTCCCACACAGTGGCTGAAGAATACGTTTCTCTTTGCCCCGTTAATATTTTCGAAACACCTTTTTGAAATGACCTACGTCTGGCGCGAAGTGTTCGCGTTTTTTGGATTCTGTATTATTTCCAGCGTTGTCTATGTCATGAATGATGTTATCGATCGAGAAGCAGACAGGATCCATCCTATCAAGCAGCATCGTCCCCTTGCATCGGGTCTCCTGGGTTTATCAGAAGCTGCTCTCATCGTTCTTCTTTTACTGACAGTCTTATCGTTCTTCGTGCCGCTGCTGAATACACATTATTGGTATACCGTGGTAGCGTACTGTCTGCTCAATCTTGCATATTCATGGTGGCTCAAACAGATTGTCCTTGTCGATGTCTTTATAATCGCGGCAGGATTTATGCTCAGGGTTCTTGCCGGGGTCTTTGCGATCGATGTCGTGATTTCTTCCTGGCTGGTCTTGTGCACTCTTTTTGTCTCCGTGTTCCTTGCAATTTCAAAACGTCGTGGGGAATTGATTCTGAATGCAGCAACCGACTCGTATGCTGCCCGTCCGGTACTGAAACAGTATGACCTTGTCTTTATAGATCAGATTATGACAATTGCGGCTTCAGGGATGGCTATATCCTATGCTTTGTACACCGTCGCTGAACGTACAGTAAATATTTTTGGAACTGAGAATCTTATATTTACAACGGTATTTGTGCTATTCGGTATATTTCGTTACATATTTTTAATGCGAAGCCGTAAATCTGACGATAATCCTATGCATCTTCTTCTGACCGATACGCCGTTATTGGTCAATATCCTCTTGTGGTTTGTCACATGCGTCTTTATTATTTACTCTCACGAAATACTATTATGGATATTCTAAAATGAAACTCCCAGAGCCGAAATCACCGAAAAAAATCACTGGTCTCCCTGTCAGCGCTTCCAGAGTCGCGGTTGTGAAAACAACACCACTGACTGTCCTGGAAGACACCCGGCGTGCAATGGAACTTGCCGGAATACAGGAGGCACTGAAGCCAGGTGCAATAACAATTCTCAAAGACAATATTTCGTGGCATTTCCCGTTTCCAGGGGCCAATACAACCCCATGGCAAATGGAAGGAACTATTCTCGGTCTTCAAAAGAACGGGTATACCGATATCGTCTGTGTACAGAATAAGACGGTAGTAACGGATGCATTCAAAGGTGAAGACCTCAATAAGTACACACCCCTCTTTCAAAAGCATCAGATCCCCGTTTTGTTTAATTTCCGTGAGAACGACATGAAATGGGTAGAGTACACACCGAAATCGCCGATGCTTGTCCTTGATCAAATCTTTTCCGATGGAATAAAGATTCCAGAGTATTTTTTTGGAAAAAATATCCTTCACCTCCCGACCATCAAATGCCATATTTATACGACGACCACGGGTGCGATGAAAAATGCTTTTGGAGGACTATTAGCCACACATCGGCATTACACCCATACCTGGATTCACGAAACGCTGGTTGACTTGCTTGCTATCCAGAAAGAAATCCATGCGGGAGTTTTTGCAGTGATGGATGGAACAACCGCTGGGAACGGTCCTGGGCCTCGAACGATGATTCCCGTTGAAAAGAATTTAATCCTTGCCAGTGCAGATCAGGTTGCGATCGATGCAGTCGCAGCCAAAATGATGGGTTTTGATCCGCTCTCGATAAAGTATATCAATTTGGCTCATCAGTGCGGACTCGGATGCGGTGACCCGCGGGAGATTACAGTAGTCGGAGAAGACATATCGCGGGAAAACTGGAATTTTTCCGTGGGCGATAATCTGGCAAGTATGGCAGGGGACCTGCTGTGGTTTGGTTTCC
Source organism: uncultured Ignavibacteriaceae bacterium (assembly GCA_964651225.1). Lineage (GTDB taxonomy): Bacteria > Bacteroidota > Ignavibacteria > UBA10030 > UBA10030 > Fen-1298. The sequence goes on along the minus strand of CAZYYD010000015.1, from coordinate 66,708 downwards.
TAAAAAGACTTCAGGCGTTTTTCTTCCGTACTCCGCTTGTCCATTTGTTCATCTTCGGCTCAGAGTTTTACCACGATTACTATCGATGGCCGTTTCGAGACCGCCGTGTGTTCAAACGATGGCGTTCAACGACTCAATGGGGTAAATTGTTCGCATCATATCCTCCCGCAGGATAGAAAGAGTCAAAGAGAAAACGATGGTCACTCGTTCGAGAGCTGAACTGTATCTCTTTTCCCTTACGGTTATTTGGGGGAGTACATTTGTTCTGACGAAAGTTATTCTCGAAAGTGCCTCTCCGTTCGTTTATATTGCACTCCGGTTTTCGCTTGCTTCGTTGATTTTCTCTGTCTTGTTCTTTCAGAGAATACGCACTCTCTCCAAAAATGCACTGTTGAATGGGACGGTCCTTGGTGTCTTGCTTTTTATCGGTTTTGTCGTCCAAACGGTCGGATTGAAATATACTACGGCATCCAAATCAGCATTCATTACAGGACTGATGGTTGTGTTTACGCCGATATTCCAATTGATCATTGAACGTAAACCGCCCAAGATGGGAAATGTTCTTGGTGTGATTCTGGTGGTGATCGGTTTGTATCTCATGACTTCTCCCAAGGGTTCTGAACTGAACAGGGGAGATGCATTGACTTTCGCGGGAGCAATTGCGTTTGGTCTTTATACTGTGTATCTCGATATATTTGGGAAAAGACATGATCCGGCGCATTTGAGCATCGTGCAATTTATTTCAACAGCCGTGCTTGCATTTTGTTCTATTCCATTTCTAGAAACTGCAAGGCTGAGCTTCAATACAAACTCTTTATGGATTCTTGCCTACCTTGCAGTGATGCCTACGGTCGTTGCACTCTATGTGATGGCAAAATATCAAAAATATACGACACCAACGAGAAGCGCTATCATTTATTCGTTGGAACCTCCTCTTGCGGCAATATTTGCATTTTTTATCATTGGAGAAGTGCTTGGGATGTGGGGAATTATCGGCGGAACATTGATTCTAACGGGATTAATCGTGTCGGAGCTGTCTGATATTCTGTTTAAGCGGTCTAGGACGGAAAGTGGCTGAATTTCAGGTTTTCCAGGAATGTGTCAAGCTCTGGACAATGAAAAATACTCAAAGAAAAAAATGATCCTCCGGGTACTTGCGGATATCATAACCATAAAGTATATTGCATGCAGATGAAACATTGGCGACAATATTTCACAGCACTCTTCCTTCTCTCCATTTTCTTAATAGATGTTGCGGCCGGGAAGAACAATGGAACAGCCGCGGCGCCGATTAAGAATCTAGGTGCTCTGCAGAATGGCGGAAGCATTAAAGTGAGTTGGTGGAGTACTTCGGAGGATGGTGTGTCCTACTACGAAGTAGTTCGCAGCAGTGATCTGTCGGGACCCTATTTGCCACTCCCCAATATTAAAATTGCCCCTCTGGGTGATAATCAATTTTATTCCATCGATGACAATTGTGAGTTATTTAAATCACATGGGAAATTCTTTTATTATAAAGTACGAGTTGTACTCGCTGATGGTTCCGCAAGAGAGAGCGATCCCGTTTCCACATACTATAACAGCACGAGTTCTGCAGCGAAACGCACCTGGGGAAGCATAAAAGCAATGTTTCGATAACACGATCCTCGATAGAAGCCATTCCATAAGCGAGCATTCTGCATCGCTTTTTTTTTATCTCGAAATTCACATGAATTCATTCATTCTTGCTTCTCAATCACCCCGCAGAAAAATACTCTTGAAGCAGATCGGAATGAAATTTCGTGTTGTTCCGAGCCGGGTCGCAGAGGTCGTAAATCCGAGTCAAACTCCTGGCGATAATGCACAACGGATCGCGTACGAAAAAGCTCTGGAAGTTGCTGGGCGTATAAGAAAAGGAATTGTTATTGGTGCCGACACTATGGTCGTCCTCGATCACCATATTCTTGGAAAGCCGATATCGAAAGAAGATGCCCGGAGAATGCTGCGGCTCTTAAGCGGAAGGGAGCATTCGGTGTTTACCGGTTTTGCTTTGATTGATGCTGAATCAAAGAAATATGCGGCTGGCGTGGAAGAAACGAAGGTCCGATTTCGAAAATTGAGTGAAGAAGAAATTATCTCGTACGTGGATTCCGGTTCGCCATTGGATAAAGCGGGATCCTACGGCATTCAGGATGACTTTGGAGCTGTTTTTGTCGATCGGATCAATGGCTGCTTTTATAATGTGGTTGGCTTTCCGCTTGCACGGTTTTATTCAACATTGCAGCGATTGCTGCATGACATCAATCACCATGAGAGAAGAAGAACCTGAGTTTTGGTAGATATAAAGTCCGTTTCCAAGAATGAGGATAATGCCGAGACATCAGTCAACTGCTTGATATGCTGATGTGCGTTTGTTAAGAATATCATGAACAATAGATGGGGAGGAAGATCCTTTCTACGGTTCAATAAAAAGCCCGTTAAGGGGAAAAATCCTCAACGGGCTTTGTGTTGTGAAAGACCTTGTTAAGCGACCTTTGCGACTTTCACGGCCTGCAAGCCCTTTGGGCCCTGCTCAACTTCGAATTCTACTTTGTCCCCCTCGTTGAGGGTTTTGTAGCCGTCTCCGTTGATGGACTTATAATGCACGAACACGTCTTCACCAGTATTGCGTTTGATGAAACCGTATCCTTTCGCATTATTAAACCATTTGACTGTACCCTGTTCCATACAGGTTCTTCCCCTTCATGCGTTGAACATCACACCGCCACTTTGTCTATCAACGAAAAGATGAGATACGACATCGCATCTTCATTGCTCAGCCCTAGCATAGTTCTCGCGTGAAGCGGTACAGCCTCCGCACCTCGGAGCCGCAGAACCGAATTCGCCGCGGGCAACGCGATAGCTAAAACAAATTACGATGAAACAAAACGGTGCAGTGAACTACGCCGAATAGTACAATTTGGTGTATTAAAATGCAAGAGCAGTCATTTATTTTTCACTTTATCTAACTACTCTGTCTCAGCGAGCCAGATACCATACTCTTCAGTATCAATTTTGGAATCCAATGCCTCTGGAGCGATTTTTCTGGCAAGAAGGCGGATGCCTTCATCAGAAAAGCCGAACATCTCATCTAATGTAAGGATGCGTTCGAATGCTGTTGGTTCTAAAAATTCCTTAAATTTTTGAGCATTTTCGTGCAGTCGTGCAAGGTAATATGACGTGTTTTCATCGGGGTGAAGGGGATCCCATTCTTCAGCCAGGCGGGAAGACTGAGTGTCAGTCGACGTCCCCGTAAAATAATACGAAATTTTTGTATTTGCCTTTACGTAGAGGCTTGAGTGGACAACCGCATCCATAGCAGGGTTCGGAGCAGTCCGCTGAGAGGCAAGATCATTCATATAAGTTTCTGTGTCCGTGTGAGCAATCTCAGTTCTGCAAAAATCGAGAGGAGTCCATTTATGATGCATAACCTGAGTATATGCCGAAGCATAGGCGTGATGCAGCCGTTTGAAATCATTGGTTAGAAGGCATTCAATAAATCGCTGGATAAAGACCCGGAGGTAGCGTTCCATTCCGCGAGAGATAAGGCTATTACCTTTGATGAGGAGATTATTGTTTTGATCGAGAACTGCATAATTCCCTTTCCGATAACTTAACATTTCCCGATATCGGTGAGACAGGGCGAGACGGATTCCCTCGGGAAGCGTACCGGAAAGTCTTTCAACAAAGGTTTGATGGTTTGCTTCACCGACGATATTATCCGGTGCAAGAAGAAAAAATCCCTGGCCATCTGACTGAATGATGGTCGCATTATGGAGTTCGATTTGTTGTATGATCTCTTTGAGAATCTCTCTGCTCGTTCTGAGGATAACTTCTGCCTGATCTGAGTCGTTGTACAATCCCTTCGCAGAACCAAGATATTGATGGTAGGTATCGAGTATGGACTTCGAAGCTTTTTCTTGAGCTTTTAAATCCCTTTGCTGCGAAAGACCATGGGCGATCTGTTCTTCAAGATTTTTCTGTAATGTCGAGATTTCTTGCAGGAGCGGAACAAAGGTATTGAGGATGTCTGTTTTTGGACGGAGATTTTGGCGAAGGATGATGGATGAAAATATCCCTTCTAGTGTAATATACATGACATTAGAAAAAACCCCAACATGATAAATATCGGAGGGGATATTAACATTTTTGGAGCCCTCAGAAGGTTTTGGGACAGAATATTTTTGATGAACGTACTCCCGCAACAGCAAAGATTCAATACGCGAGACTGCTCCGAGTTGCGTGACCATCTTATATGTCAAGGGACACATTTGGGTAAGATAAAACAGTGCGGGGGAAAGCAGATTGCTCAGTTCGCGGATGAGGTGTGCGCAGCGAAGAGAGTGATCAATAACCTTTTTCGGTTCGTGTTCCCAGTCTTCAACGATCCGAAGTGACGGAGAAGTATATTCTTTCGAGAGGGGAAGACCAAAATGTTTGGAAACGGAAAAGAGATTCAGCGACTGCTCGCTGCTCTTGTTGTCGATTTCCGCGTCGGCAAGTGTGAGGATGTCAATGAGGTGCCTCCCGATAACATCGTAGGAGAACCACTCGCTTTCACCAAATCCAAAAGTACCATGGCTGATCGGTGTTCGCATGTCGCTGCCATCCCTTCCAAGAGCACAGGGAATCCCATGCCGGTTGCAGCCGCGAATCAACACGGGAAGTATCGTTCCGAAGAGATCGTATCCTTCAATGACGTCTGGATCGATGTTGTTTATGCGCTGGATGCATTGCTCGAGGAGCGTGACTTCATCTTGTTTGAGGGCGCTGAAGGTATATTCTTTACCATCTCCCGTCGTCATAGCGATGACCACGATGTGTTCTTCAGATGGTTGTGCCGCCCTCTTTTTTCTGCTGGCCGGAATGCATTGGATATCCAAGTGAAGTCGAGTAAGCTCGTCAAACTCCATTCCCTTGAATAACGTGATTCCGGATTGAAGGAGAAACTGACGAATGGGATCTGTGCGGACGAGGATTTCTTTCAACTCTTGATACGACGAAACACGCCGGGCTTGACGCTTATTGTACTGCTTGAGGACAAAATGGACTGCCTCCCACATCTCACTCCAGCGGGGGAATGCAGCGATGAATCGATAGTCGTTGCTTCCTGCTAACTGCTTCAGCCAGAATTTTCTTGGAAATTCTTTCATCAGCGTGTCGTCGGTGAGAAAAAAAAAGGGGAAGAATTCCATGTCTTGATGTAGAATCTTCCCCTCAACCCGCTTGTATATACGCACCGTTTGATCGTTGACCTGATGAACGGCGACAACACGCTCTTCGGTATTATGTCCGTAGAGCAAAGGATCCATGGATCATTTCTTGGGTTTGTCGATGCTCATAAACGGTCTCAGCAAATCGATCGGAACAGGGAAAATGGTCGTCGAATTGTTCTCTGTCGCAATCTCTCGAAGTGTTTGCAGGTACCGTAGGGTGAGAGCGCTCGGTTGTTCACTGAGCACTTTCGCGGCATCGGAGAGACGCTGCGATGCCTGGAATTCACCTTCAGCGGCGATCACTTTTGAGCGGCGTTCACGTTCTGCTTCGGCCTGCTTTGCCATCGCTCGCTGCATTTCCTGCGGCAGATCGATCTGTTTCACCTCGACATTGGACACTTTCACTCCCCATGGTTCGGTGTGGCTGTCGATAATTTGCTGGAGTTTCTGATTAATCTTATCGCGCTGTGAAAGAAGATCGTCTAACTCCGATTGTCCTAATACGCTGCGTAACGTCGTCTGTGACAGCTGGGATGTAGCGAACAAATAATTTTCGACCGATACAATGGCTTTTTCTGGCTGCATCACACGGAAATACACAACAGCGTTTACTTTCAACGAGACATTATCCTGTGTGATGATATCCTGCGGTGGAACATCCATCACAACCGTTCGCAGACTGACCTTGACAATTCGATCAATCCCGGGCCATAACCAGATAAGCCCGGGTCCTTTTACTCCTAATAGACGTCCTAAGCGGAATATGACACCGCGGTCATATTCACGTAAGATCTTAATGGAATTGATTGCGAGAAGAAAAAGGATGAATCCTAAAAGGAATATATACATAAATCCTGTTTCCATAGTCACTCCTTTGATATTGTGGATGGTTCAACGAATAACGTTAATCCGTCTATTCTCACAACTCGTATGCGGTTACCTTTTTTAATTGTTCCTGATAATGATTCTGCCTTCCAGAACTCTCCATTCACACGAACAACACCCTCTGGTTTCAGCGTTTCGATGACATCTCCGTTCGCTCCAGTCAATCCTTCAACGCCTGTTGCCGGCTTTCGGCGCTGAGCTTTAATTCCCAGTCCGAGGATAAAGACAAAAAAGATTGCGGTGATAGTGACCGATGCGATGACGACCGACCAAGATAATTCTACAAATTCAAGAACACTTGATGTGCGAATAAGCATAATGGATCCTAGAAAAGTTGAAATAACTCCGCCGATTGCCAGCATACCGTGGCTGATGATTTTAATCTCCAAGAGAAAAAGGACCATTCCAAAGATGATGAGTGTTAACCCTGCGTAGTTGATTGGCAGCGTGTGCATCGAATAAAAAGCAAGCACCAGACTAATGACTCCCACGATGCCGGGGAAGATGGCGCCGGGATTGTAAAGCTCCAGCATCAACCCAATAACACCGAGTTGAAAAAGGATAAGGACGATGTTTGGATTGCTTATGACATCCAATAATTTTTCTGCCCATCCCATCTCCAGTGATTCAATCCGAGCGCCTTTCGTATGTAATGTCAGCATCCCATCCGCTGTTTCGACTTGTTTCCCGTCAATCTGAGAGAGCAAATCATCAAGATTTTTCGCAACGAGATCGATAACATTTGTGTCCAGAGCTTCTGTTTCCGTAATAGACCAGCTTTTACGGACAGCATCTTCTGCCCACCTCAAGTTACGGTTTCTTTTTTCGGCGATCGTGCGGATAAACGCCGCAGCATCGTTAGTGACTTTTTCGCCCATCACCGAATCCATTTTCCCTTCCATTTCCACAGGATGGGCAGCACCGATATTTGTGCCGGGTGCCATTGCTGCTATATGGGCAGCCATAGTGATAAAAACACCAGCCGATCCTGCATGCGCTCCGCCCGGAGCGACATAGACGACGATAGGAATCTTGGATTCAAGTATTGCACTCACGATGATGCGTGTAGAGGTAAGCAATCCGCCGGGCGTGTTTAGTTGAATGATGAGACATTCCGCATTCTTTTCAGCTGAACTTTCGATGCCGTGTTCGATAAAAGCCGCTGACGCCGGATTGATAGCCCCGTCAATTGTTATAAAGGTCACGTGCTGTGCCATGGCAACAGCAGAGAAGAGGACTGCGAGCAGTATGAAAATGAAATTTCGATAGAGCATGGTCTTGTCCCTCCATCCGGAGGTGGAATGTACTAGATCTGCGTTTTTCGAAGAAGGAGATACAGTCCGTTGCCGGAACAAATCACAATCACAGCGATATCGATCACCATCCATATGATGGGAATGCTGATCATCATCCCTAGCACAACCAGAAATCCGAGTAGAAGAAGCGCAATTCCAATGGTTCTCTGGTGTTTCATAGGAAATCAAATTCAATGAGGAGCACTTCTCAAGCGGAGAGAGTGGGATTCGAACCCACGGTACCCTTACGGATACACTACCTTTCCAGGGTAGCCAATTCAACCACTCTTGCATCTCTCCGAGTCGAAATTTCGAAATTATGATAGGAAAAGTTTGACGGAAAAGCAACGGATTGCTTTAAGCCACTTCTTTATGTAACTTACCGCAAAAGCTGAGATATTTTATTATTAACGAAGACAAAGAATGGCAAATCCGACGATCTTGGTGGCTGAAGATCAACATCATGTTCGCAAGCTCATTACCTACAAACTGGAAAACAGCGGGTATCAAGTCGTGACATCAGAAAATGGTGCGGAGGCTCTCGAAAAAATTCGTGAGATCATACCAACACTCGTTCTCCTTGATGTGATGATGCCGCTCATGACCGGTTTTGAAGTGCTCGCCGCTTTGAAGCAGGATGAACGAACAAAAAACATACCCGTACTCTTAGTGACGGCTCAAAGTAAAGAAGAAGAAATCTTACGGGGACTAGAATTGGGAGCGGAAGATTATATTACCAAACCCTTTAGTCCTAATGAACTTGCCGCACGTGTCAAGAAAGCTCTTCTGCGTAGTAACCTAAAATCTTAATCGTTCCCTGGGTGATATTCCTCTTCTTATAGGAAGTATGTTCCGTTTGGATAATATGGCTCTCATGACCATCACACTCCTCGTCCAGAGGGATGTTATCTCCTCCTCCTATGGGCTTTGAACTTCTCATAGTGCTTTCGTTAACAATCGCAGCAACAATGATGGTCATTGTTGTTTCCCTTGGGATTGTTATTCATAAAGTTGTCAATACGAATCTCGTCAGACGCCGTCAACGCCTGTATTCTGCATATTCAGACATCATGGCCGGACTATTATTGCAGGAATTACCTGCGCTCTTGCCGAATGCTCGAACGAGTGCCTTATTCGATCAGTATGAGCTGATGATCAAATCCATCAAAGAGCAATTGGTACGCATGACACCGGCAAGGCGTAAGCATGAGCGGGAAGCCCTGAGGCTCGCATTGATTGATTTTGCAAAGGATGTAAGCGGAGAAATATCCGATCGCCTGGTCTATTTTTTCTATTCATTTGGCTTTGTTGACGAACAAATCATACTGCTCTCAAACCGGCATTGGTGGATCCGGGCACAAGCAGCACGCGATGCCGGATTATTAAAAGCTCGCCGTGTTATCACTTCCCTGACTGCTGCATTAGAGGACGAACATCCTGATGTACGAATTCAAGCGATGGAATCACTTGCGCGTCTGGTGGGCGTAGAGTCGTTGCGAACCATCCTACGAGTCAGTCGGAATCTTTCTCAATGGACCTCGATTGAACTTTCTACCATTGTGATGGAGTATAACGAAGCGGCAGTTCCATTTCTTGTCGAGGGTCTGGAAAGCAAGGACCAATCAGTTCTCCTGTTCTGCATCGAGATGCTTGCAGAGATTGGTTTCGTCACGGCGGTTGAACCGCTGCGGCACTTGGCGAGCGAGTATCCCAATGTCGTTGTACGAGCAAAAGCGATCGAAGCACTGGGGAGGCTTGGTGATGAGCGGGCGGAAGTCATGCTGACGTCGTTCATCGATAATCCATTTCCCAACATTCGCTTGAAATCCATTGAGGCGCTCGGACGCATCGGGGCACCGAAAGCAGTTCCTAAACTTCTCAAACGGCTGCGGCAGGGAGAGCTAAGTGAAAAAATTATTGCAGCGAGAGCTATTGCCTCATCAGGGTCGGTGGGCATGAAGGCACTCCGATCAGTGTCGGTCAGCAGGGATGCTTTAAATATATCGGTTGCTGAACAGGTATTGGAAGAGTTTACTGTTGCACAAGAGCGGACATAGCATGTAATGATCCCAATTCTCCAAATCATATTACATCTGTATTTTTTATACGTGATTCTATTCTTCATTGTCATGAACTTGACGTATACCATTCTCCTGACGCTCTCGTATCGTGAGATCATGAAATATATGCGGCATAATTCATTCAGTGACTTCAGACCGATGCTGCAATCAGAATTAACGCCTCCCGTTACTTTGCTGGCACCGGCGTACAACGAAGAACCGACTGTCGTAGACAGTGTGAAAAGTCTTTTAAAGCTGAACTATGGAATGTATGAAGTTGTCGTCATCAATGATGGTTCAAAAGATAAAACGCTGGATGTCTTGAAAAAGGAATTTGAACTATATCGTTCGAAGCAGGTGTACAATCCTGCTCTGAAGGCACAGGCAGTCCGGGGAATTTACCGGTCGCATAAAACAGCGTATAAAAACCTCGTTGTTGTGGATAAAGAGAACGGCGGTAAGGCTGATGCATTGAATGTAGGAATCAATGTCGCGCGGTATGAGTACGTCTGCGCGATGGATGCAGATTCGTTGCTGGAAGATGACGCCCTCCAGAAAGTGATGAAACCGTTCCTCGAAGACTCCACAGTTGTAGCCAGCGGAGGGATCGTGCGTATTGCAAATGGGTGCGAAATTGATCATGGACGAGTAGTCAAAGTCGGGCTTTCGCACAAGCTCCTGCCGCTTTTTCAAGTTGTCGAGTACTTCCGTGCGTTTCTTTCAGGTCGTATGGGATGGCAGGGATTGAACGGCTTGCTCATCATATCTGGCGCATTCGGTATGTTTAAGAAATCCGCCGTGATCGAGGTCGGCGGTTATCGGCACGATACCGTCGGCGAGGATATGGAATTGGTTGCCCGATTGCATCGAATAAAACTTGAAAAAAAAGAACCGTATAAAGTTATCTTCGTTCCTGATCCTGTATGCTGGACGGAAGCGCCAGAATCACTTCAAATGTTAGCACGTCAGCGGAATCGATGGCATCGGGGTCTGCTTGATGTGATGATTCTGCATCGGAAAATGCTTCTCAACGGTGATTATGGTGTTGTTGGTCTTGCGGCAATGCCCTATTTCTTCTTTGTTGAGTTATTAGGTCCGGTTATCGAATTCTCAGGATATATTATCTCGATAGTGATGTACGCTCTCGGTATCTTAAATATGAAAATGGTGATTCTATTTTTTATTGTTTCGTTGTTCTATGGAGTGATGTTCTCTGTCGGTGGGGTTTTACTTGAGGAAATTTCTTTCCGGCGCTATCCTAATCCAAAACACCTCGCTCTCTTGCTTGCCATGGGTGTCATCGAAAACTTCGGGTACCGCCAGCTCACGGCTTGGTGGCGTATTAAAGCGTTCTATGATCACGCGAGAGGCAAGAGAGGATGGGGTCTGATGCAAAGGAAAGGATTTGGGAACGTCCAATCCTCTTGAATTTTTTTTGGATGGAGAGATTCTGTACCTAAGGCGCATCCGCTGGTTGTTTGGTGGAGAACCCTAGATTCGATAAAAAAGAGAATTATGGTGTGGGAATATTGCCGTCAAGCCATGTCCGGCCGCCTCCGGAATTGAGAAAATATTCTCGTTTTCGTGTTTCACTCAATGTGGAGAAGGATTCTGACTGAAGGAGAGTCCAGGGAATTCCGAGGAAAGTGAAAGAAGATTCCCGTGTTATGCTGCAAGTGACTTTTTTAACATTATCGACGGTACCGACATAACGTTTATGAAGATTCGTACTCCAGAGAACATAAATGAAGTACATGGGGAGAAAGAAAAGGTGAGCGGAAGGGGAGGGATTCGAACCCTCGATAGCCTTGCGGCTATTCCGGTTTTCGAGACCGGTCGATTCAACCACTCTCGCACCCTTCCAAGGTTGGTCTCTGAATGTCAAATATACAGAAAAGACAAAAGAATTCAAAGATTTAGCCGTGAAACCTTCTGCACAGAACGGATGTTCTTCATGATGAACCGACAAAACTATAATCGGAGGATATCACTATGGCACTCAGCAAAGGAAGTAAGGCTCCTGAATTCACGTTGTTCGATACTGAAAAGAAACAGCGCTCACTTTCCGATTTTCGGAACAAGAATGTTGTCTTGGCATTTTATCCCGGCGCATTCACCGGTGTTTGTACGAAAGAAATGTGTACATTTCGTGACACGATGTCGAACTTCAATGACCTTCAGGCACAGGTTGTCGGAATAAGCGTCGATGCTCCATTTGCCAATAAGGCCTTCGCCGGACAAAATAATTTTCAGTTTCCATTACTCAGCGATTACACTCGCGAGGTAAGCAAACAGTACGGCGGTCTGCAAGATGATTTTGCCGGCCTGAAAGGTTATAGCGTGTCCAAACGCGCTGTCTTTATTATTGGTACAGATGAAATGGTAAAATATGCTTGGGTTTCAGAGAATCCCGGTGTGGAGCCAGAGTATGATGCGATTGCTGCTGCATTGAAATAAAAAAAGAAATTGACAACTTTTTTGAATTTCATCGAGATTCTCCCTATCCTCTATCAAGGAAAATATGCTCAAAGTAGGACATAAGGCACCAAACTTCACTCTTCTCTCTCAAGAGGGAAAACAAGTTCATCTGAAGGATTTCGTAGGGAAGAAAATCGTTCTCTATTTTTATCCCAAAGATAATACCTCCGGCTGTACGAAGGAGGCATGCGCATTTGAGAGAGCCCAGGGATCGCTGAAGAAAAAAGGGTCTGTCGTTATAGGAATAAGTGCGGATAGTGTCGCGTCGCACTCAAAATTCGCCAAAAAGTTTGGATTAAATTTCCCGCTGTTGAGCGATGAAAAGAAAGAAATCGTTCATGCGTATGGAGTATGGAAAGAGAAATCGATGTATGGGAAGAAGTATTTTGGCATCGAACGTACAACGATAGTGATTGATGAAAAAGGAATCATTCAGCAGAGTTTTCATAAAGTTAAGGTCGATGGTCACATCGATGAGGTCTTGGCGGTCCTATAATGGAGGATAACGCGTAATGCCAACCATGTACATCACGCGAAGAGAAGTCTTTAGTGCTTCCCATCGGCTATGGAATCCCAATTTATCTGAAGATCAAAATATCGAACTCTTCGATAAATGTGCAAATCCCAACGGCCATGGACATAATTTTGTCCTCGAGGTAACGGTTGTCGGCAGCGTAAAGAATGACTCAGGGTATGTGATCGATCTCAAAACGCTGAAGAACCTAATTCGTACCGAGATTATTGCAAAGGTTGATCACAAGCATCTGAACCATGATGTTGATTTTTTACGAGGAATCATCCCGACAAGTGAAAACATTGCACGAGCAATCTGGCAGGTGTTAGAGTCAAAAATCAGCGGTGCAAAGCTGTGCTCCATCCGTCTCCATGAGACTGAAAATAATATGGTAGAATATCGAGGTGAAACATGACGAATGGCGGCATTCGGAAAGAAGAGCTCATAAAGAAACTCCTTGAGGAACTTGGCGAGGATTCGTCGCGTGAAGGATTGCTAAAAACTCCGGAGCGCGTTGCACGAATGTACGAATTCTTGACGAAGGGGTATGAGCAGGATCTTGGGGAGGTCATGAATTGTGCTGTGTTTGAAGAAAAGTACAGCGAAATGGTAATCGTGAAAGATATTGATTTTTTTTCCTTATGTGAGCATCATCTGGTACCATTTTTTGGGAAGTGCCATATTGCCTATATACCAAATGGTCGAATCGTGGGCCTGAGTAAGATGCCCCGCCTTGTCGAGGTTTTTGCCAGGCGGCTTCAAGTTCAGGAACGCCTTACACAGCAGATTGCAGATACACTTTATCAATATCTAAAACCACTGGGTGTCGCAGTGGTGATGGAGGCGCAGCATTTATGCATGATCATGAGGGGTGTCGAAAAAATCAATTCCATTGCAACAACGAGTGCTATGCTGGGTGAATTCAGGGAGGACGAGAAAACAAGGAGTGAATTTCTAACGCTCATAAAAAGGAATAGCTCATCGTGACGGAGGGCAGGCGAGTCGTTTGGATTACCGGCGCAAGTTCAGGCATAGGCTATGCGTTGGCAGAACTGTTTGCAGGGCGAGGCGATATTGTCGTTGCCAGTTCTCGAAGAGAATCGAAACTGACAGAATTGCAGCAGCGGATATGTGGCGCTGGCGGCACATGCGAACTTGAAGTCTGCGATGTCACGAGTGAATCCTCTGTCTCGCATGCAGCGAAGCATATCCTTGCACACCAAGGGAAAATCGATGTCTTGGTCAATAATGCTGGAGTGACTTCCTTTAAAGAGTATATCAACATCGGCAGGGAGGAATTTGATCAGGTCGTCAACACTAATCTTCGCGGTGTTTTTCTTGTAACCCAGGCAGTGCTTCCTGGTATGCTTCAGGCACGCTCAGGATTGGTAGTAACTATTCTTTCCTATGTTGTGAAAGAAGTCTATACAAAGTCTGCAGTCTATTCAGCGTCAAAAGCAGGTGCCGACGCTATGATGAATGTTCTCCGTGCCGAAGTGCGGCAGAAGGGAGTGAATATCGTAAATGTCTATCCCGGGGCCGTAGCTACTCCCATCTGGCATTCAAAGCAACTCGAAAAATACCATGATCAGATGCTCCAGCCACTGCAGATAGCAGAAATGGTCTACCAAATTTCAATCCAGCATCCATCGCTGATGGTCGAAGAAGTGGTTCTTCGTCCACGCGGCGGAAACCTGCAATGAACATGAATATTCCTATCGATCAGGACTGCATGACCTCTTGATACTGCGTTAAAGACCGATACAATTTGGACCAAGGAAACATCGTATCGTTCCTCCATGATATCGTCGGGCAAAATCGAGAGTGCCTCGTGTTCTATCTTGATACAGAGACTACCATTTAATATATTGGAACAACAATGGAACACACACAGTACGTCCGAACTTGCTACATTAGCTTTTTCCTTCTCATGGTATTCCTCGCCTCCGGCTGTTCAGTCTTCACACCTGTTGGGAATACGATTTCGCAGGGGTACGAGAACACCGTCTCCTATTTCAACGGTTATTATAATGCGAAACGTCTGTTTAATGAAGCAGAAGACGAAGTCTTCGCTGCTGCCGTCGCAGTCCGAGGAAAAGAAGTGCCGGGGAACCAGGTAAGCCTCATTCCCGGTTCTGCAAAACAGAAATTTGGTCAGGTCATCGATAAATGTTCTAATATTCTTGCATTCCATCCCACCAGTAGTCTGGTCGATGACGCACTCTTACTCATTGGGAAATCATTTTTTTATCAAGCGGAATATCTCAAGGCAGAAAGAAAGTTTACTGAATTGCTGGCTCAATATCCTAAAAGTTCATTGGTACTCGAGGCTCAGTTATGGTATGCCATGACCGAGGAAAAACTTGGAAACTGGGATGAGGGAATTCGTCTCAGCGATGCCACCGTTTTGTCTGCCCATTCCTCGGGGGAAAAGAAGATCGAAGGACAGGCACACCAGCTGCTTGGTTTATTATACCGGAGGACAAAACAGACAGAGAAAGCTATACTCGAATATGAGAAAACTATCGCTCTCTCATCCGATAATGAACTCAAACGTGATGCACAAGTATCTCTTGGAGATATCCTGTTCGCAACTGATAAGTATCAGAAAGCAATTGAGGCATATCTCCGGGTGCAGGAGTACACCTCGGATATCTATTTCACCTATTACAGCAAACTCCAAGCATCTATTGCTTTTCGCAAGATCGGAGAATATCAAAAAGGTCTGCTTCTTGTCAACGCGATGATAGAGGACTTCCGGAACAAGGAATATCTTCCTGCACTGTTCTTTGAACGGGCCAATAATTATTTCGTGAGCGGTAAGCGTGATGAGGCAGTGAATGACTATATCCATATTGATACAACGTATGCTCGCACGGAATATGCTTTCAAGTCTGCATTTCAACTCGGTATGATGTATGAACGTGAAATGGGAAACTATAAGTCGGCCTTAAAATACTATTCTGAGCTGAACTCGCCCAATGTGCCGGCTGCGGTTGCGGAAGGTCGTCAGAAATATTTTGCGCTCACCCGTTATTTCAATGCTTGGCAGCAGAGAGCGACGGCAGACAGCCTCTTGGCAGTTCTTCAAGACACTGTACATAGTAATAAAAATGATACATTGAGTCTCGCTGGTTCTGATACGTCACAGCGTGCTGTAATCCAGAGCACTGTTCGTTCGAATGTCTTCAGCGCTGACTCACTTCATGCGCTTAAGGCTATCGTAGCTCAAGAACTCGGGGATGTGTTCTATTCCGAGGTTGTAGTTCCGGATTCCGCAGTCTACTGGTATACACAATCTCTGGAATTGAATTCCGATCGGATGCGCAGTCCGCGAATTCTGTATATCCTTGCGGAACTTTCCCGGACAAACCCGAAGAAGAACATCCCGGCGCCTGAAGAGTATTATCATCGGCTCAGCCATGATTATCCCGAGTCTGTTTATGCTGAAGAAGCACGCAGGTTCCTTGGAAAAACAAATTCAATCGCAAAATCAGATGGAGCAGCAGATTCTTATTCACAGGCAGAGACCATGCTTGAGAAGAAGCAATATCGCGAAGCATTAAAAAAACTTCGTGCTACCGTACTTTCATATCCGAATTCTCCACTCGCGGCAAAAAGTGAGTTTGCAATCGGATGGATTCTGGAGCATCATATGGCACAGCCGGAGAGTGCGATGGTTCAATATAAACGTGTAATCAAGAACCATGCAGGTACTCCTTATGCTGCCGCTGCGTCAAAACGGGCATTAGAAGTTCCACCATCTGACACTGTAAAGATCGATACGGTGAAAAGCATAGATGGTGCAGGAAACAAGGATATTCCGAAAGTTCAGAAAGAACCGGAAACTCCAAATCCAAAACCAGAGAAACGAGACTTGAAAGATGACGATGTCGAACAGGCTGCTGCGCCGCGGCGAAGACCGAAAGACAGTAGTAAAGGGATAGAATGATGCTTCAGAGCGCTGTTCAGCGATTCTATGCGGTTGAATCGTGTCAGGAAGTTGCTGCAAAAACATATCTTCTGAGGTTCACGGCGCCTGAGATTACTTGTTCAGTTCGGCCTGGGCAATTTGTGAATATCTTGACAGGAAAGGATGGTGCAGGACCTTTTTTGCGGAGACCATTCAGCATTGCTCGTATTGACGGCAACTCTGTTGAAATATTATTCCACGTCGTTGGAAGAGGTACAGTCATTCTTTCAAAAAAAAGGTCCGGTGATGAAATTGATGTTCTTGGACCTCTGGGCCAATCCTTTCGAGTAGATGCTGACTACGATACTGCATTTTTCGCAGCCGGCGGTATCGGGGTTGCATCATTTCCATTTCTCACAGATGTGTTGAAAAAACAGGGTAGACATGTTGAGACATTTTTGGGATGGAGAAACGCTGACCAGGTCTATACGACACATCTCCTGAATATCCATATGGCCACAGATGATGGCAGCTTAGGATTCCATGGAAATGTCGTCCAACTTATTGAACCGTTTCTTGATCGGAAGGATTTTGGGAAAATTAAAATATTTGCTTGCGGTCCTACGGTCATGTTACGAGCGTTATCGGATCTTGCAAAACGGAAGAACATTTGTTGTGAAATGTCTTTAGAGGGGCAAATGGCATGTGGTGTTGGAATTTGTCAGGGTTGTCCTGTAGAACGATCACATGGCTCGTCGAAATATGCTCTTATCTGTAAAGAAGGTCCGACATTTATCAGCACGGACGTGCACTTATAATGGAACAGAAGGTAAAAACTTCCTTTACGATTCGCGGTGCAGAATTTGGCAATCGCGTGTTTGTTGCTTCAGGCACCTTCGGGTATGGCGATGAAGTTCGCGAATTGGTCGATGTAAATCGGCTGGGCGGTATTTTTACGAAATCATTATCCTGGAAGATGCGGAGCGGTAATCCTCCTCAGCGCATTGTTGAGACTGCCAGTGGTATGCTCAATTCGATTGGTCTGGCGAATATCGGAGTACATGCATTTATTGAACAAAAACTTCCATACCTGCGCTCATTGCAGACGCAAATTCTTGTCAACATCGCTGCCAGTTCAATTCAGGAGTTCTGCGATATTCTGGAATTATTGGAACAGCAGGAAGGAATTGCGGGCTATGAGATTAATGTTTCATGTCCGAATGTTAAAGAGGGAGGATTAAATTTCGGAACAGATTGTTCGATGACAGCGGAAATTACAAAACGGCTCCGCACCTTGACTCAAAAACCACTTATCATCAAGTTGACGCCGAATGTAACGCATATCTCCGAGTTTGCACGTGCCGTCGAAGATGCCGGTGCTGATGCGGTTTCGGTAATCAACACTCTGATTGGTATGGCGGTCGATGTCAAGACACGGAAACCAAAACTCTCCACAGTTACGGGTGGACTTTCTGGTCCTGCTATGAAGCCCGTTGCGCTGGCAAAGGTGTATGAAGTCTCCCAATCGGTCAAAATACCCATCTTTGGTATTGGCGGAATCGCAAGCGTAGAAGATGCCGTTGAATTTCTTTTGGTTGGAGCTACTGCAGTACAGATTGGGACCATGAATTTTATTGATCCGGCGATCTCTGTAAAAATTGCTGATGGTTTGATGTACTATGCAAGGGAGAACGATATTTCTGATATTGCCTCCTTGGTCGGAGCACTCGATGCTGATGTGAAATTTTCAGTTCTTCAATCCTGGTTATAATATCCTCTAATTTTTTTTAAGTCTATTTGTACTCAAAACATTGACGTATACTGAATCTGTTACGTTTCTTTACGGCCTCCAGAAGTTTGGGATGAAATTCGGACTGAAGGGGATCCATGCGCTTTTAGGTTCTCTCAATCATCCTGAGAAGCAATTCCCTTCTATTCACATCGCAGGCACCAATGGAAAAGGTTCGACGGCTTCCATAGTTGCTGCTATTCTTACAGCGGCCGGTTATAAAACAGGATTGTACACATCACCGCATCTTGTGCACTTTAACGAGAGGATTCGCATCAATGGAAAACCGATAGCCTCAAGGACAGTGTCGAGACTGGCATCTATCGTTCGTCCGGAAGTTGAAAAAAGAAACCTCACCTTTTTTGAAGCAGTAACAGCGATAGCGTTCACATACTTCGCGGAGTCTAAGGTGGACATTGCAGTGGTCGAGACCGGACTCGGAGGCAGGCAGGATGCAACAAATGTTCTTCATCCTCTCGTTTCTGTAATAACAACGATCGGCAAAGAGCACACTCAAATTCTTGGAACGAAAATTGAAAGGATAGCATTTGAAAAGGGGGGGATAATTAAAATGGGAATTCCATGCGTTACCGGGGTCAATTCTCAGAAGGCGATTCAAGTCCTACGGAGCATTTGTAAGAAGAAAAAATCAACGTTGATCTGGATTTCATTAAAAGACGCTTTCATTCGGCGTTCGTCTCTTGATGGTCTGGTAGCGGATTATCTGGTGAAGGGGCATCGATTAAAAAATGTCAAAGTATCGCTGGCAGGTAATTTTCAGGTAATGAATTCGCTCCTTGCGCTAAGAGCCATAGAGGTGGCAGCTCAACGCGGCAAGTTAAGGATTACCGAAGAGTCAATCAGGGAGGGATTGGAGAATATTCAACAACTCTCAGGACTCCAGGGGCGATTATCGGTTATTTGCCGTGACCCCCTTATCCTTATCGATGTTGCACATAATCCAGAGGCTGTTCGTGCACTTTGTGAAACTCTTCGTCGATTACTGGTAGGGAAGCTGGTGATTGTCCTAGGAGTCATGACGGATAAAGACTATCGACAGATCATATTCTCACTTCAGGATGTCGCAAAAAAAGTTTTTCTTGTTGCGGCAAAGACAGACCGGTCTCGTCGGGTGGGTGATTTAGCGGCTGAGTTTCGTCGCCGGGGAGTACTCGTTGAAGAATCCGGTACGGTTGCTCATGGAGTTGAATCTGCTCTTCAAGGGTGCGATGGCCTGCCGCTCCTGATTACCGGATCACATTTTGTCGTCGGCGAGGCCCTTGCTATTCTTCGAGGGGAAAAATACTTGACAATAAACCAATAATCGAGTACAATAGACATGGAGTTCGTAGAAAACTTTTCTTTTTCCTGTTCATCCAACCAAGGTTACTTCAAATATCTTTATTCCACTCTAATTGTTCATCAAAAAATTGTTATCGCAGTTTATGATATCATAATAAGTGTCTAACCTCCTCCACTCACTATCAGTAAGGTATATACTCCATGACAATGGATATTTCTGAACTAAAAACCAAGAAGATCGCTGAATTAAATACGATTGCCAAAGAACTCAATATTATAGGATATAGCGATCTTCGGAAACAGGATCTCATCTTCAAAATTCTTGAAGCGCAGACACAAAAAGATGGATTGGGATTCAGCAAAGGTGTGCTGGAAGTGCTGCCTGATGGATACGGTTTCCTGCGGTCAGTCAATTACAATTATTTGCCTTCCCCGGACGATATTTATGTCTCACCATCACAGATAAAGAAGTTTGGTCTGCGCACGGGTGACACGGTAAGCGGTCAAGTACGCCCGCCGAAGGAAGGTGAGAGATTCTTTGCCCTCCTGCGTGTAGAAGCTGTCAATGATGATCATCCGGATAAAATTCGCGATAGAGTTCTCTTTGAAAATTTAACACCGATGTATCCCTCTTCGCGTATCAAACTGGAGACTATTCCGGGCGAATATGCGATGCGCATCTTGGATCTTCTCGCTCCGGTCGGGAAAGGTCAGCGCGGTATGATCGTCTCACCTCCGAAGGCAGGTAAAACGATTCTTCTGCAAAAAATGGCAAACAGCATTACCCGCAATCATCCTGAAGTAAAACTCATTGTCCTGCTTATCGATGAGCGACCGGAAGAAGTGACCGACATGGAGCGCTCGGTGAGCGCGGAAGTGGTCAGCTCAACATTCGATGAACCGCCCGAGCGGCACGTTCAAGTCGCGGATATGGTGCTTGATAAGGCGAAACGTCTCGTGGAGGCAAAAAAAGATGTGATCATCCTTCTGGATAGTATTACACGTCTTGCACGTGCACATAACACTGTTGTTCCTCATAGCGGTAAAATTCTTTCTGGTGGTGTCGATGCGAATGCCTTACACCGTCCGAAGCGATTTTTTGGAGCTGCACGAAACATCGAAGAGGGGGGAAGTCTTACGATCATTGCAACAGCTCTTGTAGAAACCGGCAGCCGTATGGATGAAGTGATCTTTGAAGAATTTAAAGGAACCGGTAATATGGAAATCGTGCTTGATCGCGGTCTGAGCGATAAGCGCATCTTTCCGGCAATCAATGTGAACCGCTCTGGAACACGAAAAGAAGAAATGCTCCTCGAACCGGACGACTTAAATCGTGTCTGGATCCTTCGCAAATTTTTAAGCGATTTGGAACCGAGTGAAGCAATGGAACTCCTGCTCGATAAAATGCGGGGCACAAAGACAAATAAAGAATTCCTAAAGGTGATGAATAGTTAAGGAACACAAGCTGCGGATCCACTAAAAAGAATTACTGCTCTATCGTTTCAGGGGAATGTTAAGGGTGGAAGTATGGGTCAGAGCAGATTGCAGGACCTCCTAGCACCCATCACAATCACGCATCTCGGCCTGCTCTCTTAAATATTTCACGAACCGGTTGCGCCTGTCTACCAAAATATTGATCGGTTTCTTCGGACGGCTGCTTACTTGAAATGACATAATGATGACTTCATCACCTTTATGGATAAGATGAGCAGCAGCACCATTTATTCCAATAATCCCCGAATTCTTTTTCCCTTTGATGATATATGTCTCCAACCGCTGACCGTTGCTGTTATCCACCACAAGGACTTTCTCGAATTCCGCCAGATCGGCAAGTTCCATTAATCGTCCATCGATCGTGATCGAACCGACATAATGAAGATTTGCGTGAGTAACGATTGCTTTATGAATTTTTGAACGAAGGTAAATACGCATATGGGTAATCCTATTTTTACGCTAACCTCAAAGTACTCACAAGTCGCCGTATTTGCAAAAGATATGGCGACTTTTTGTGTCGGTTGTTTTTGGGACGAAGATTTGGTACCATACTTATAGATGTCGGGTCAGATGCGAAAAATATGAATTCTATGAATCGTGCACTTGTTCTTTGTCTTTTTCTCGTTTTCCTTTTATTGCTGAACCAGACAGCAAAGAGCGTGACTGCATTAATGAAGCTGCTGTAGGCCAAAGAAATAGAAGAGTTATAGCACATGCAGATTTGCGTGCGCAATTGACAGCTGGAAGCGGCAAAGAACGCAGTTCTTCATCAAATAGTTCAGCAGATAGAAGAACGATCCAGAGTATGTTATAAAACGATTTTCTCTCATCCAGAGGAGCGAAACATGAGTAAGGGATTGATTATCACATTATCGATTCTTGGCGGATTATTCTTGGTGGTGTTACTCACCGTTGGTTGGGGAGTCGGTGTTTACAACAAACTTGTTGCGGGCGATGAGGGCGTAAAGAGTGCATGGAGTCAGGTCGAGAATCAGTACCAGAGACGCTTTGATCTTATTCCGAACCTTGTCGAAACGGTGAAGGGTTTTGCAAAGCAGGAAAAGGAAGTACTGATCGGCGTTACCGAGGCTCGTGCAAGTGTTGGCCAGATGAAAGTAACACCCGAAGTTTTGCGCGACCCCCAGGCATTTCAACGTTTCCAGCAGGCACAGGATGGGTTAGGTGCCGCATTATCGCGATTGATGGTCATTGTAGAAAAATATCCTGAATTGAAATCAAATCAGAATTTTCTTGAGCTTCAATCGCAATTGGAAGGGACCGAGAATCGAATTGCTGTGGAGCGCCGTCGGTTTAACGAGACGGTACAGGAATTCAATGTTATGGTCCGTCGATTCCCTGCTTCGATGATCGCCGGCTTCGGAGGATTCCGAGAAACACAATACTTCAAATCCATTGCAGGGTCTGACAATGCCCCGCAAGTTAAATTCTGAGTCCATCTATGAAAAACCTATTCTGGGTTGTTCTTCTACTTGCAGTCATCCTGTCTCTGCCGAATGTCACTGCACAGACAACTATTCCCAAACTTGACCAACGGGTATCTGATTTTACCAATACTCTCAGTTTTCAGGAATGGCAGTCACTGGACCAATTGCTAAAGAGCTTTGAAGATACGACCTCGACGCAAATCGTTGTTCTGATGGTCAATTCCCTTGACGGTGGAAACATCGAGGAGTATGCGAATAAAACCTTCGAAGTCAATAAGATTGGTCAAGCAAAGAATAATAATGGTGTATTGCTGGTGATTGCAAAACAAGATCGCAAGCTGAAAATCGAAGTTGGCTATGGATTGGAAGGAGTATTAACGGACGCCGTTTCATCACAGATCATACGCCAGGAAATACTTCCGCATTTCAAGTCAGAGAATTACTTCGGCGGCATTGTGACTGGTGTTGATGCGATCATGCGTGCAACGGCAGGCGAATATCATGCAGATTCAAAAGGAAACAAAGCCCCTGCAGTGTCCGCTGGACTTGTTTTCTTTGCCGCTTTCTTTGTGATTTTTGTTCTTCTGCCAATGTTATCTGCACGACGACGATCTATTGTAAGTTCCGGCGGGCATCGATACTATTCCGGCTGGGGATATGGCGGCGGCTTCAGCGGTGGCGGAGGAATGTCCGGCGGCGGCGGAGCTTCCGGCAGTTGGTAAATCAATAAGAAAAAACGAGAGCATGGTGAATAACAATCTGATTCGAGTACTCTATGTGAACGGGGTTGAGCAAGATGCACAGTCCGTTGCTGGATTCCTCACAAAGTATGAGGGGGCTCAATTTGAGGTTGTTGTAAAATCGCGCGCTGAGGAAGCACTGGAGTACCTCGAACAGAAACCCTTGATCGATATCATTGTTACCGAGGATATTTTATCGGGGATGAGCGGAGTCGAGTTTACACGAAAAATACGAGATATGAAATTTGAAACACCTGTTGTCTTTCTCACATCAAGCCAGGATGTGAATCTTGCTGTGGAAGTGATGCGGTTGGGTGTCAAGGATTATTTGCTCAAACAGGATGTTGGAAGTCATATATTTCCGCAATCACTTCTCCGAATCGTCGAAAAAGGGCGACTCAGGCAGGAGCTGGCAGAATTGGAAGTCAAACATAAACGTCTTGAAGCAATGCAGGAAATCGTTGTGGGGATATCAGATAAAATCAGCGAACCGCTACACGAGATGAGCAGAATTGTGGAAACATTGGAACAATGCGAGATTCCTAAAAAAGCAACAAAATACCTAAAACTTATCAAAGATAACGTCGAACGGATGCAAGTTAAATTGGAAAAACTTCGAAATCTTAAGGAAGATAAAACCGTAAAGTACATCAGAGACATAAAAATGATCGACTTATCGTAGCGGAGTGTTACTGCATGAAAAACCTTGTGAAGAAATTGTTCACTCAAGAAGACCTTGCCGCTATTGGATCAGCTATTAGAGCGGCGGAAAAGACCACTGCGGGAGAAATTCGGGTTAGCGTCCGCCAAAAGCGGCAATGGAGAGAAAGGAAACTCACCATCGAAGAGATGGCGCGTCGAGAGTTTCAATCGCTTGGGATGACCAAGACGCGAGATCGTACAGGTATCTTAATCTTTCTCTTGTTGCAGGAAAGAAAATTTTTCATCTTGGCCGATGAAGGGATCCACACAAAAGTTGAAGTTGAGACTTGGACAAAGATCACCGGGGAAATATCTTCTCATTTCTCGCGGAGCCAATTTCGCCATGGAGTTGTTTTCGGAGTCCAAGCAGTGGGAGAAATATTGTCGAAGTATTTTCCTAGGAAATCAGATGATACAAACGAACTTCCCAACGATGTCCATGTCAATTAGACCTAGAGGATGCCGCTGATCACCCGGCAAACAACGATGAAATTCAAGGCGGCCATCGCGCAAATTGATTGTCAAGTCGGAGCATTTGAAAAAAACCTCAAGCACCATATTGAATTTGTAGATCGTGCTCTTGTCGATGGAGCGCAGCTGGTACTTTTTCCTGAACTGAGTTTGACAGGCTATACGCTGCGCGACCTTGCGTGGGATGTCGCTATCGATCCATGGAAGTGTGAGGCTCTTGTTCCATTGTTAGAAAAAAGTTATAAAATTTCTATAATCGTCGGGTTTGTCGAGAACAGCTCGGATTATGGTATTTACAATAGCGCGATGTTCTTGGAGGATGGGGGAATAAAACATATCCATCGGAAGATCTATCTCCCAACCTATGGTATGTTTGAGGAGGGACGCTATTTTGGTGCAGGCAAAAGCGTAGCTGCTTTCAATTCGAAACTCGGACGATTTGGGTTATTGATTTGTGAAGATCTTTGGCATCTATCACTGCCGTACTTGCTGACGCTTGATGGGGCAGAAGCGATCATGTGTCTTACGGCAAGTCCGACACGTTTATCCGGTGAAGGGACACAGCTGGATAATCAGGTAGTGAATTACGAACATCACCGCACATATGCTCGTTTACTGAGTAACTATGTTCTCTTCAGTAATCGTGTCGGATTTGAAGATGGCGTAAATTTCTGGGGTGGTTCTAATATCACAGCTCCAGGCGGGGAAATGGTTGCAACTGCCAAGTTGCAGGAGGAATGTCTGGTTTATGCCATGCTCGATTCCTCCGAAGTACAGCGCGCAAGACGATTCTCTCGTCACTTTCTTGATGAACGCCCGGAATTAGTCCTTGAGACTCTCCGTCGTCATCTGAGACGGTAGAAAAATCTATTTTTCCTTCATTTTCTTTCCATCTACCGGTTTTTTCCCGAAATGCTTCGAGTTGAAACTCCGTTCATTTTTCCGTAGATTTCAATGGTACAATCTGGATATGGAAAAAAGGAGTTCGATGAACATGACAAATACTTTTAAAACGATTCTCTTAATGGCCCTGATGATGGGCATATTGCTCTTTATTGGAGATTTTATCGGTGGTGAGCAAGGGCTCTTCATGGCGTTTATTTTTTCACTACTGATGAATTTTGGGATGTACTGGTTCTCGAGTAAAATCGTGTTAATGACCTACCGCGCGAGAGAGGTGACCGAGGCGGATGCTCCACGATTTTTTAATATTATACGGCGGCTTGCAACACAAGCTCAATTGCCTATGCCAAAAGTCTATATCATTCCCGAGGAGACGCCCAATGCGTTTGCTACAGGACGAAACCCAGAACATGCTGTTGTTGCGGCCACAGAAGGAATTTTACGATCTCTCCCGGATGATGAACTCGAGGGTGTTCTTGCGCATGAATTGGCCCATATCAAGCACCGGGATATTCTTATCGCAACCCTTGTTGCTTCGATGGCAGGAACGATAACCTTCGTAGCCCGGATGGCAATGTACGCATCGATTTTTGGCGGGGGAAGCAGGGATCGTGAAGATTCGAATCCCGTAGGGCAAATCCTTCTGATCATTTTGGCTCCTATTGCTGCGATGTTGATTCAATTCGCTGTCTCACGTTCACGTGAGTTCGCTGCGGATGAAGGCGGAGCACAGATCAGCCAGCGTCCGTTAAGTCTTGCCAGTGCTCTGCGGAAACTTGAACGCGGGGCTGAACAAATTCCCATGGCAAGCGCCGGTACTGCAACAGCACATATGTTTATCGTCAATCCGTTATCGGGCAGGGGACTTACGAAGCTTTTCTCGACCCATCCGCCTACAGAAGAACGTATTGCGAGGCTTGAGCAAATGGCGATGGGCGGGATTCGTTGAACGTCATGCATCTCGTTCGACAAATAAGAATAGGGGCATACGTTATTTTCCTCTGTACATCCTATTCTCTGTCACGTGCTGCCGATTCATTAGGTGTGAGCAGTACAACCATCGTGCGATCACAGGTACAGAGCATTGCAGAAGAAATCGTCGATCATGCACAGCTCGACCTTAAAGGTCGAGTTGCTGTCTCCGTAGAGGGTGATGGTCCGCGCTCGTTGGTGGAGAATGCCGTTTGCCAAGCACTGCAGAAGCGAAATGGTACATGTCTGTTGGGTGCCGGTGCTGTGCTCGATCAGAAGCTTCAGTTGATTCTTCTTGGTGTTGATATTCAGGTAAGGCAGCAGGAGACGGGGTGGCGTGAACGGAAAATTGTTACAACTCTGGATGCGAGAATAGTCCGGGGCGGCGAGCAAGCAGTCCAGTGGCTCGGCACCTTGAGCAGGGAGACGAAGGATACCGCTCAGGTCTTTCCATCTCTTCAGCTTTCATCATTTCAGAAGAGTGACGAGAGCAGCGCGATGCAGCGATTGTTGACACCCTTGATTGTCCTCGGTGGAGCATTTCTCATTATCTATTTGTTCTTTACGGTGCGAAGTTGAAGGTATTGGTAATCGCGATTTATCTTTGTATCCTGTGCCTATGCCAAAGTTCTCTTGGCTGGTCTCAGCACACTGATTCTTTGATCTCAGTGTCATTGCTTGCTCTTGGTGATGTTAATCTCGGGCGTACGGTGGGCCAGGAAATATTAAAAGGCAATCTCGATTATCCGTTTGAAAAATTTGCCGGTGTATTGGCAAGAGCTGATGTCGTATTCGCGAATCTCGAATGTCCGGTGACCGATCAGCATGGAGAAACACAAAGTCCAAAATCGAATGTTGTTTTTTGTGCTCCGCCTGATGCTGCAAAGACGCTGAAACGGGCTGGCATTACCATCGTTTCAACGGCAAATAACCATGCATTCGATTATGGATTAAAAGGTCTTCAAGAAACGATAAAATTTCTTACTCAAGACAGCATTTTGTTTGCGGGAACGGTTTCAGATTCCGGATTAGGGTTTGCCCCTGTGATCATAGAGCACCACGGCATAACGTTTGGCGTTCTTGCATATACGCAGTTTGTCAATATTCATGGAAACTGGGAGGGGAGAATCGCTCTTTTTGATTCGGGTAAAGTCTGTGATGAGATTCATGCTTTGAAGCCGAAGGTGGATTTTATTCTCGTCAGTTACCACGGGGGAGATGAATACAAAGAGAATCCTGGTATCTCTGCCGAACGAGATATGGAAGTGCTGGCAGCAGCGGGGGCCGATGTTGTGTTCGGTCATCATTCTCACGTACCGCAAGGGATAAAAATTATTCAGAACTGTTTGGTGTTCCACTCGTTAGGAAATGCAGTCTTCAACCAACCGCAGCGGTTTTGGACGCAGCGTTCGTTTGCACCCTTGATGGAGTTTAAAAAGAGGAACGGTCAGAAAGAAATATCGTCTATAGAATTGATCCCATGCCGTCCCGGGTTCCAAATACAAGCAGATGTGGATGAACGTGAAGCGAGGAAAGTCATTGGGAGAATTCAATCGTTATCAACTGTTACCATTACACATACAGAGCGAGGATACTTTGTCGAACCATCAGTTGCACAACTGTCGTACTAATGTATTATTCTATATGTTATTTTTTGTTGTGAGTTTGCTCGCTGCCGGCTGCAGTTCTCATGAAGCAACAAGGCAGTTCAGTGCCGAGGAGCGCTATGGACTTGGCATGAAAGCCTTTCAGGATGAAGACTACCTTGCAGCGATCGAAGAATTCAAGGTCGTTTCTCTTCAATATCAGGGAAGCAAAGTAGCGGATTCTGCTCAGTATTATATGGCAGAGTGCCGGTACATACGAGAGGAGTATATTCTTGCGGCGTTTGAATATGATGTGCTGATTCGCAATATGGCCTCAAGCATTTTTATATCGCGGGCCCGTTTTAAACGTGCAACGTGTTTCTATGAACTATCGCCGAAATCATACCTGGATCAAAATTATACGCGAAAGGCCATCGATGAATATCAAGCATTCCTGGAATATCATCCTGCCGATACCCTAGCACCGCTGGCTGAGCAGAGAATCTCCGAATTGAATACGAAATTAGCACAGAAGGATTATGAGAATGCCCTCACGTATATGCATATGGAATACTACAAAGCGGCGACATATTATTTCGACGTTGTCCTGGAGAAATATCACGACACACCGTATGCTGAACCGGCACTGTTAAAGAAGGCGGCAGCATTAACGAATCGGAAAAAATTCGACGAAGCCAAATCAACAATAGAAAAATTCTGCGCTAAATATCCATCAAGTGCTTTTATCGCGGAGGCAAAAAAGATGCGTTTTGATATCGAAAGAAAGATTTCTGAAGAACAGGCACAAAAGAAGAAGGCAATAGAATTGAAAAAAGGCCTGAAAACACAGTCGCCCCAATCACGAGGGTAGGATGAAGCGGCATGCATTGAAATCTGTTCAATTGTCACAAGTGGAAATGATAGAACTGGTTCTTCCCAACGACACAAACCGGCTTGGTAATCTGCTCGGCGGACGATTGATGCATTGGATCGATATTGCTGCCGCGATTGCAGCTTCACGGCATACGAATCGCGTGTGCGTGACGGCAGCGGTAGACGAACTCCATTTTCATCATCCGGTGAAACAAG
This sequence comes from uncultured Ignavibacteriaceae bacterium, assembly GCA_964651225.1. Taxonomy (GTDB): domain Bacteria; phylum Bacteroidota; class Ignavibacteria; order UBA10030; family UBA10030; genus Fen-1298. The sequence goes on along the minus strand of CAZYYD010000015.1, from coordinate 37,836 downwards.
GTGAGGTTGTTGTGCTGCAGGCGTCGGTGAATCGTGTTTTTCATACGTCGCTTGAAGTAGGAGTTCGTGTAACAAAAGAAAATCCACTGACGGGCGAGCGGAAGCTCACGAATACAGCGTATCTTACTTTTGTGGCGATAGATAGTCAAGGCAAGCCTGTGGAGGCCAATTTGGTGAGGCCGGTGAAGGGCATTGAAAAAAAACGTTACCGGGATGCCGCAAGGCGCCGGCAATTGCGTTTGTTGCATCGTCCGCGAGGATAATTATTATTCAGGGGAAACATAGCACATCCGAGTACTGTATACCTTTTTGGCGCAGTCGCTTCCTGCAAGTACTAAGCTCCACGTCGTTAATCTTCTGGTTCGCCATCCGAACAGTCTCGGCACAGACTCATGAATCTGCGTTTGGTGAAGTACGTACCATTTCTCTTCCCATGAAAGTTGAGAAGAGCATTCTTATGGTTCCAAATAACAGCGATACTTTCACCGTTGCCTCATGGTCGGGGCATCGCCGCGAAATTCTTCTCACAGGATTCGACTCAATGTCACGTCCTGTCGGTCAGAGTAGAAAAAAGACTGCCCCGGAGTTTGATGAAATGTACTCTGCAGATTTCAACAGCGATGGCGAGCCGGATATCTTGCTCTTGAATAGACAGGAGAGATCGATCACCTGCATTCTGGATCTTTCAGTGGACTCACTTCAGGCTGACCGTACTATTAAACTTCCTTTTGGACCCGATAAAATTGTTCTGGGCGATTACAATAATGACAGCCATATCGATATTCTGGTGTATGCAAGAAAAATTCCCGGCATAGTACCGCTAGTCGGAAATGGGAGAGGTTCATTTACTCCCGGTAAAATCATTGCTCTGGATAATGCAGTGGGATCTGCATGCCTTGCACAGGTCAATAACGATAATTTGATCGATCTCATCATATGGGATTGGGTGAAAAGCGAACTGCACGTTCTCTATGGTGTCGGAAGAGGAAGGTTTATTGACCAAAGTGTCTTCCCTGCACAGGGTGAAATCGAATCACTGACACCGGTACCGATGTTTCGCGGACATGCACTGGACCTCATGGTGAAGACGATGAAGCCGCCTGCGCTTCAAGTGTGGGAAGTGAGCGATTTCGGAGACTTCCAAGTAAGGTCTCATATTGCACTCGATGGAAATACAACAGATGTTGCATTTGCAGATATCAATAATGATGGGTTGAATGATGTCTTGGCGGTAACTTCGAATCCCTCCACCCTGCAGGTTGTGTTCAATAATGATGGAGAGGCATTCACTGATCGTGTGTCGTATGCCTCCGGTGACGATGCTCAAAAGATCTATATTCCATTCAGGCAGAGGGAAACTCCGCGTGATTGTCTTGTCTTCGATCGAACGGGGGGACAATTGATCATGTACCAAAATGGAATGACAGCAAGTCTGTTTGAGGACTCAATTCAATATGCCTCCGGTGTTATGCCGTCAGAAATTATTGCAAAGGATTTCAACTGTGATAGTATTTTGGATATCGCTTTAGTGAACATAAAAAGTCAATCGATGTCAATCTTCTGGGGAAGGAAGGATGCCGCTCCCTCTGGGTCGTTCTCGTACCCGCTCATGGGGGAACCAAGCCATTTTGCATTTCATTCCTTCACAGACACAACATTGCATTTTGTGTTCTCTTTTCCCCGGTCACAGCAGCTCTCATTTTTTACGCTTGACGCTGCGAATAATTCTGTCTCCAATGCTTTCATCGGAAGCGAAGGAGATGCCCAGTTTCTCAGTGTTTCCGTGAACTCACACCAACAGGCGGAATTTAGTACCATTAATACCACAGCGTCAGAAGGAAGCTCCCTTAGTTTTTACGAACAACTAGTGTCAACGACATTCATCGAACAAACCTTCCGGCTTTCGCCGCCGGATTATTTGCTTGGGGCTTCTGTGACCGATCTCAATCAGGATACCTTTTTCGATATCGTCTATGCCTATCGTGCAGGCGATACATCGCTGGTGGAAATAGGAGTAGCATTCGGAGATTCGAGTTATTCATTGAAACGGCGTATCGTCTCTAGAGGACTGGCTCTTCCTGATGTCAAGCAGGTGTATATATACCTCACAGATTTTGACAGAGATAGCGTTTTAGATTTGCTGATCCAGGCAGGACCGCCGGTTCAATATTTGCTCATTGCACAGGGAAAGGGCGAGGGCCTTTTTTATGATCCCAAAATTATAACCAGCGGCTTGCCGATCGAAGAGCGGTCTGATATCCAGATTATTGATGTCGATGGTGATCAACATGATGACATCATCGTTGGATCAATGAAGCTTGGGCAAATTCAATGGTTCCGTAATCGAGGAGCCTGCAATTTTGATCCTGGCAGGATTTTAACAACGGAATCAAATCTCGGTCACTACGTCATCACCGATATCAATGGCGATGGAGTGAATGATCTGGCAATGACGATGACAAAAAAAGGTATACTCAAGATCTTGAATGGCAGGCAGTTCCCTTTCCGTTTGCAGTCGGAAGTGCACTAGCGGGCTGGTGAGAGAATCACATTGAAAAAGACATGGGATTTTTTGAAAAACAATGAAGTACTGGAGTCTAATATATAAATTATTTCTAGTTGCCCTTATTCTCCACAGAGGAGCATCAGCGCAAGAAATGAATCCTTCTTATCATGGGGGAAACGATCAATTAGTTCAGGTCGTTCGATCTTTGAAAGATCCGGCGTTTCAAGGACAATCGATTAACACGTTGACTGATGGCAAGTGCGGATTCAGTATTAGTGCGGCAGTGCATTTCTTGTGGGGTAGCCTTTCGATAAACCAAAAGGAAGAAATCAAGAAGATACAGCTTACTGGTGCATCGCAAAAAAGCAGGATCATCGGAAAATTCCGGATAATCTATGATACGACAGGTATCAATGAACCGGCACTTTTGGAACGGTTGTCAGGAGATACCTTACGACGGATTCCTTATTCTGCAGAAGCCTATGTCGATTCTGTCGGAAGAATATTTAATGATGTCTATCAATATGAAGTAGAGGAACTAGGATATACAAAACCTCCTCTTGAATTGGGGGAATCGTACTATCGCGTCGTTATTTCAAATATTTCTGATTACGGGACCACATGGCCGCAGGACGAACTTCCGCCGCTGAATGCGGTGGACACAACACCGCGGTACACTTCGTTCATCGAAATCCATAACGATTTTAGGAAGTTTTATACCAAAGGGATGGATGCGTTAAAAGTAACAGCCGCACATGAATTCCATCATGTCATTCAGATTGGTTCGTATGGCTGTCGTTTTACCAACACAGGCGACATTGCTGACAGCTATGCATATGAATTAACATCAACCTGGATGGAAGATGTTGTTTATACTGATGTGAACGATTACTACAATTATCTCTCCGACTATTTTAATAATCGATATCAATCGGGCTATAATACTGGACTTTCTTTCAACTCTACGGATTTTGGCGGATATGAGCGTTGTGTGTGGGCACATTTTCTGGCAAAGAAATTCGGCCGCGATGTGATTCGCGATGTCTGGACGTTCATGCGGATTCAGCCATTTCTGGAAAGTTCAAATACTGCACTCGTGGGTGCGGGGTCGAACTTACAGAGTGCATTTGCTGAATTCACCCGATGGAATTATTTTACTGCAGACCGGGCAAATCCGGATCTGTTCTATCCGGAAGGGGCATATTATCCACGATTTCAACCTCTTCAACAGACAGGGTATAACAATTCAACTACTACGATGAGCGGAAGTGTCTTTCCGTTATCGTCGTCGATGTATGCGTTTGGTTTGGCGAGAGATACCATTACTGCGATAGTGGCGAATGTGGACGTTGTAAGTGCTATAGCTCATCAACAAACGATGCATCAGGTAGACGTAACGCTTTCTTCTCAATCGCTTTCGCCGCCTTATCAGGAATTACAAAGCGGATTGAAAGCCAAGGTGTTTGTTGCAGATACCTCGTTATGGCGTTATTACTTTTCACAGGATGTCGCTCATTTCGATGCATCACCGAATCCCTTTCGTCTGGCAGACGGTCAGCAGCTGCTCCTGCCGGTCAATGCAGATAAATCAAAGGATGCTGAGGTATATTTTTACGGATCGTCACTTAATCTTGCCAGTTCCGGACAATTCAGCATTTTCTATAATCCCAATGGCACTCGTGTCATCAGGATACCTGCATCGGCGCTTAAAGAAAAACTTTCATCCGGTATTTATTTTATTATTGCCAAAACGGCGGCAAACAATTATCAGTGGAAAGTGGCAATTATCCGATGATCCGAATGACAATCACAGCCGATGGTGTTGCGAAAGAATTCAATCGTAAACCGATCCTGCGAGACATATCATTCTCACTCTCATCACCCGCATCACTGGCGATAACAGGAAAAAATGGTTCGGGAAAATCAACGCTCTCTAAAATTGTGGCTGGATTGATGCATCCGACAAAAGGGTCAATGACCTACAACATCGAAAATCAAACCATAGATATTGAGGATTTTAAACATCATATCGGATTTGTATCACCTTATTTGAACCTTTATGACGAGTTCACGGCACTCGAAAATCTCCAGAGTCTTTCTCGAATCCGTGCCGCCTCGCTTCCCAGTCCGGGAAAAATTTGCGAACTGCTGACCTTCGTTGATCTGTGGCATCGCCGTGATGATGCAGTTGGTACGTTTTCCTCGGGAATGAAACAGCGATTGAAATACGCATTTGCACTTCTTCATGAACCGTCTCTCTTAATCCTTGACGAACCCAGCAGCAATCTGGATACAGACGGTATCGCAATCGTTCAGGACATTGTCCGGAAACAAAAACAGGAAGGTGTGTTGATCATTGCGACAAATGATGAAGAGGAAGCTGCCTGGTGTTCTCAGAATATTCACATGGGCATAAGGAAACGATAGTTGCCGACCGATGTTGATTTTCGTACATTGATTCTAACAGTATGAACTTTATAACAAGTACTCTCGCGGTTGTCTCGAAAGATGTGCGATCAGAGCTGCGTACACGGTACGCGATGAATGCACTTCTGATGTTTGTCGTTACGTCGGTGGCCACAATTCTGTTTGCCCTTCGAGAGGACGAATTACAATCTGAAATCTTGTCCGGCATGTTTTGGGTTGTCATTTTCTTCACAGCGATGTCGGGTTTGTCTCGGATTTTTGTCAGCGAAGAGGAAAGAGGAACAACACTCACACTCCAATTAATCGCTTCGCCTTCTGCAGTGTATTTCGGGAAACTGCTCTTTAACTGCGGATTGACGCTGATGCTTTCTTGTGCCGTTACGGTGCTATATGTGGCGGCATTTCCGGCGTTTGTCATTCAGTCGATGTCGATTTTTGGGGTGACAGTATTTTTAGGAAGCGTGGGATTTGCTGCTGCCGTAACAATTATTGCGGCCATCATCGCCAAGGCAAATACAAAAGGAACTTTGTATCCTGTCTTATCGTTTCCAATTTTGATTCCGTTATTGATGACCGTGATGAAAGCGACAGCCCGTGCATTGGATGGAGAGGTGTTCCTTGCGGCATTTGGTGAGTTTCAGGTCCTGGTGTCATATATCATGGTCATGACGGCCGGTTCGTATCTGCTCTTCGACTATGTGTGGAAGGAATGAGATGGGAATAATCAAATATTCTTCAATCGTAATTATTTCATTCGTGCTCGTTGCCGGCATCACCATCCCCATGGTTCCACAGCCTCAGGGGTGGCTCCAATTCCCAATCATTCCAGGGCTGGAGGAGAAGGCACGGAATATTTTCTATCACGTCCCGATCGCTTGGACTTCAATGCTTGGATTCCTGGTAGCCCTGTACTATGGCGTTCGGTATCTTCGGACAAAAGAGTACGACGATGATATGAAATCTGTTTCGGCTGCCGGACTTGGGATGATGTTCTGCCTGCTGGCTACGGTTACCGGTTCGATCTGGGCGAAATTTAGCTGGGGTTCTTTCTGGAACTGGGATCCGAGGGAGACTTCCATCTTCATCCTACTTCTCATCTATGGTGCATATTTCTCGCTCCGCTCTGCGTTGAGTTCGGATGAGGTGCGTGCTCGTCTGTCGGCAGTCTACGCTATTCTTGCGGGATTGACGGCACCATTCTTTATTTTTGTCATGCCGCGCATTGTCGGCGGATTACATCCCGGAGCGAAAGGAGACGCGGCGGGTTCAACACCGGTTGTCCAACTTCATATGCCCCCCAATATGCGCGTCGTATTCTTTCTCGGCATTATTGGATTCAGCCTTCTCTTTATATGGCTCCTGAAGCTGAGAATACGCACAGCTCGATTAGAGCATAAACTTTCCATAAAAGAAAATTGAGGAACCTATGTTCGACTTCTTAAATCAACATCAACTCTATATCGTTCTCGCGGTGACTTTGCTCATTTGGGCGGGGATCGTTTGGTACCTGCTCCGTCTGGATAAAAAGATCGAGCACCTCGAAAAGCTCATGAAGAAGGATCAATAAAATGAATATGAAGGTGATCGTTGGCGGATTTGTTGTCCTGATTGGTGTTGTGCTCGGAACAATAAATTTTATTGATGCCAATGTAGAGTATGGCGACTTTGCGTTGGCGAAAAAGATGCAGAAAAAGATACAGGTGAAAGGTGAATGGGTAAAAGACCGAGAAAGTTCGTTTGACGCTGAAAAAATTCAGTTCACGTTTTATCTGAAGGATGATAGTGGAGAAATTCTCAAAGTGGTGCTCGATGGCGGCAAACCGAATAACTTTGATATTGCCACAAGTGTTGTCGTCAAAGGAATAATCACCGGAGACTACTTCCATGCGACCGAGGTCTTAACGAAGTGCCCTTCGAAGTACGAAGGGAAAACCGGTCCGATGAAAAAAGAATCCTGAAAAGTAAGATTTCAGAATAAAGACCGGAGATGTTTGTTAGCCTCTATTCACGATAAAGTCCAATGGGCTGTCGATTCCCAACGACCATTTTGTCATAAACGGCTCTCCGTATTTCACACCTATCTTGGAGCCAAAATATCTGCAGCGAGTTTCAATCACTTCTAAAAAGTCAGGCCTGCTGAGTTTCGTTTCGCTTTCAGTGCTTCCCGGATTGAAAAACTGTGAAGCGTGTGCCCGCACAGCGTTCATCTTGAGGTCGAAGGCGGAGGTAATATCCACGATAAATGCCGGATCGAATTCATGCCACTGCATAAACTCAAAGTAATGGTGCGGACGATGTCGCTCTTGCGGTTTGCCATGGAGCGTTGTTTTGATCTTCTCTAATCCGCTGTAATACCAGGCCTCTCTGCAGAGTTCGCTGGTATGAACATGATCAGGATGCCGCTCAACACCATAAGGAATAATGAGGAGGGCAGGCCGGAATTCCCGGATCAGCGTAATAATCTTGAGCATATTTTTTTTATTGACTTCAATATCTCCGTCGGGGATATGAAGGTTGGGCCTTGCGACAACACCAAGAATATGGGCAGCCTCCTGAGCTTCTTTTACACGGATGTGCTTCGTACCCCGAGTACCAAGTTCACCTTGCGTCAGGTCGCATAATACGACTTTCTTCCCTTGTTGAACAAGTTTGGCGATTGTTCCGCCGCACCCGAGCTCCAGATCGTCCGGATGGGCACCAATAGCGAGAATGTCTACGTTCATAGGTTGTCCTTGTTTGTTGTGTGTATAATATAGACAACGGCTAAGGAAAAGACAAGAATCGATGGGAAACGAAGCCGGGATTCATAGACTCTAAGAAATGAAATGTTGAATGTGGAAACAACATTCGGTACTTTTATGCCGGAGTACTAACATGACGAAAGAAAAGAACGTTCTTACCATTACTGAACTGACTCGCCAAATAAAATTTTCTCTGGAGACGAGTTTTCCCCATGTGTGGGTAGAAGGAGAGATTTCAAATTTTAAGCACCATACTTCTGGACACCTTTACTTCACATTGAAGGACGAAGGTGCTCAACTCTCCGCTGTTATGTGGAAGAGTCGTGCAGCATCTGTTATAGTTCCTTTGGAAGATGGAATGAAAGTGTTAGTTCGAGGTTCTATTACCGTGTATCCGCCGCGAGGGAATTATCAAATTGATGTCGATCAAATTCAATCTACCGGAATCGGAGAACTTCAGCTTGCATTTGAACACCTCAAGAAAAAGCTGGCCGCTGAAGGGTTATTCGATCCTGAGCACAAAAAACCTATTCCTGAATTTCCGGAGTGTATAGGGATTATTACATCGGAAACCGGGGCGGCTCTGCAGGATATCCGGAGTGTCCTTTCTCGCCGGCAGCCTTCCGTGGAAGTGATCCTGGCTCCGGTTCGCGTACAAGGTATAGGCGCAGCTGAAGAGATCGCAGAAGCCATTCAATACATCAATCGGCGGGGGGGAGTGGACGTTATCATCGTTGGACGGGGTGGTGGTTCACTGGAAGATCTCTGGGCCTTTAATGAAGAAATCCTTGCTCATGCGATATATGAATCAACGATACCAATTATCAGCGCTGTGGGGCACGAGATAGATTTTAGCATTGCAGACTTTGTTGCGGATCTGCGTGCCCCCACTCCCTCAGCTGCGGCAGAGATGGTTGTGCGTGATCGCACAGAACTTCTTGAAGATCTTGGTAACTTATGTTATACTATGCGCGACGCAGTGGAAAATCAGGTATCAGGTATTCGTGAACAAGTAGGGAGTCTCATCACGAGCTATTCCTTCAATCGGCCACGCGATCTGGTCCGAGAATTTTCACAGTCCGTCGATGATCTCGACCGAAGTCTTGGAATTTCTTTCCACCATATCGTTCGTCTAGTGGAGCAGCAATTCGATTCTTTACGGCATCAACTTCAATCGTTGAATCCGCAGGGAGTACTGAAACGTGGATATACTCTGGTAAAAAGAAATGGAAAGATTGTTTCAAGTGTTCGTTTTATCCATCAAGGGGATGAAGCGGACATTCAATTTTACGATGGCTCCATCGGTGTAACAGTAGAAAAAGGGCAGAAGTCATGACAGGGAAAAAGGTTATGAAAAATTCGTTGGAATACTCGCTTCATCGATTGGAGGAGATTGTTCAATCTCTGGAGCAGGGAACTGTTCCCCTCGATGAGGCGGTCGATTTGTATGAAGAGGGCATCCATATATCAAAGCTCTGTGCCGAACGCTTGAAAGCTGCCGATTTAAAAATAAAAAAACTGTCGAAAGACATGGAAGGTCAATTTACCGTTTCTGCGTCTGATGAAGAATGAACGATATGAACTATACCTATCTCGACTCCATTGATATTCCCGCTGATTTACGCAAACTGGAGCTACGGGAACTCCGCACAGTGTGCGGTGAAGTCCGCGAGTTTCTCATAGATTCTGTTTCTAAAACTGGAGGACATTTTGGTGCCGGACTCGGAACGGTGGAACTTGCCGTAGCACTACATTATGTCTTCAACACACCGGAGGATAAACTTGTGTGGGATGTCGGGCATCAGGCCTATCCGCATAAAATTCTCACTGGTCGCAAAAATCGAATGCACACGATCCGGCAATTGGGCGGCTTAAGCGGTTTTCTCAAACGGGCGGAAAGTGAATACGATGCTTTTGGTGCGGGACATGCCAGTACCGCCATTTCGGCAGCGCTCGGTATTGCTGCCGCCCGCGATTTTGAGAAGAAAGATTTTAGAGTTGTGGCGATTGTCGGCGACGGTTCGATGACAGGTGGAATGGTCTATGAAGCGATGAATCATGCCGGCATGCTGAAGAAGAACCTCATTGTGGTTCTCAATGACAACGAGATGGGGTCGCTTTCATCGCTTGAGCCGAGAGTATGGTCTTTCCATAATTATTTTACGGAAATGCTCGCTCATCCCACATACAACAAGTTTAAGGCGAATGTCTGGGACCTAACAGGTAAATTGGATTCATTTGGAGACAGACTGCGCACCGTTGCTCAGCAGATGGAAAAAGGTATAAAAGCTGTCGTGACGCCGGGTATGCTTTTCGAAGCGCTCAGCTTCAGGTATTTTGGACCCATCAATGGACATAATGTTGTAAAACTCGTTGAGATCTTTAGGCATGCAAAAGACCTGAATGGACCTATTCTTATTCATGTGATTACTGAAAAGGGAAAGGGATACGCTCCTGCGGCACATGAAGCGACACGTCTGCATAGTATGAATCCTTTTGATAAGGTTACAGGTCTCTCACCCAAGAAAGATGGACAACTACCGGCGCTGACAGATATTTTCGGCAAAGCACTCGTGGAAATTTGTCAACAGAATCCCAAGGTGGTAGGAATTACAGCGGCGATGTCGGATGGGACAGGATTACTTCATCTCCATGAGGAAATGCCGGAACGATTTTTTGATGTTGGCATTGCAGAGCCGCACGCAGTGACATTTGCAGCAGGAATGGCATCAGAAGGGTATATCCCGGTGGTCGCTATTTATTCTACCTTTTTACAGCGTGCCTTCGATCAAGTAGTGCATGATTGCGCAATTCAGAACCTTCATGTCGTTCTTGTTTTGGATCGCAGCGGCTTGGTCGGAGCTGATGGTGTGACACATCATGGTGCTCTCGATCTTTCTTATCTGCGCTGTATTCAGGGAATGGTCATCATGGCACCGAAAGATGAGCAAGAACTCCGTGATATGCTCTATACCGCAGTGGAATACAGAGGTGGACCTATTGCGCTTCGGTATCCGCGCGGCAGCGCGTATGGTGTGCCCGTGCGTCGAGGATTTCTAAAGTTGGAAATCGGAAAGGCTGAAACGCTCCGGTCTGGAAAAGATGTTGCGTTGCTCGCCCTAGGGAATATGGTGCCTGCCGCGCTGAAGGCTGCCGATACCTTATCGGAAGCAGGTATTGATGCCGAGGTCGTGAATATGAGATTTGCGAAACCCATTGACGAAGAATGCTTGAAGTCACTCGCTGCGCGAATAACCGCCTGGATCACTGTTGAAGATAATGTTAAAGACGGCGGGTTCGGATCAGGCGTATTAGAGACCGTGAGCCGTCTTCATCTCTCGAATGTTTCGGTGAAAGTTCATGGTTTGCCGGAGGAGTTCATTGAACATGGTACTCCTGATGAGTTGCACCGTATGGTGAGGCTTGACCCAGCTGGCATTGCCGAAATAACAAAGGAACATATGTCCACTATAGGCGGTACATTCATGTTACATACTAGATAATCACAAATCCGGAAATCGTATGGAAAAGGCACGCATTGGTATTGTTGGGCTTGGGGCTGTAGCTCAAGCGATTCATCTTCCTATTCTCAGTAAATTTCCTGATGTCGAAATAGTTGCAGTCTGCGACCTTGATCGGGCGAAGGCGCAGTTTGTGGCAGATAAATTCAAGGTTCGCAGATACTATAATAACTTTGAGAAAATGCTGGCCATCGAACAAGATCTGGACGGAATTGATATCTGCACACCTACGATGCTGCATAAGGATATGGCGCTGGCTGCGCTGGAAGAGAAAAATAATATCCTGATAGAAAAACCTCTCGCGCGGACTTTCGCAGAGGCAGAAGAAATTGTTGTTGCAGCGAAAAAATTTCGTCAGACATTGATGGTTGGGATGAATAACCGTTTTCGTCCGGATGCTATGATTCTGAAGAGCTTTATTGAGGATCATGCATTGGGGAAACTTTTTTATGCAAAGGCCGGATGGTTTAAAAAGTTGAACACGGAAAGTGAATGGCTCACAAAGAAAACGAAATCTGGCGGTGGTGTGGTACTCGATCTTGGTATTGTGATGTTCGATCTTGCATTTTGGATGATGGGCTATCCTGAAGTGAAGGAAGTAACGGCGACAAATTATACCCATCATACAAAAGATGTGGAAGACTCCTCGGTCGTGTACATCAAAATGAAAAACGGATCCACATTAACGATTGAAGCAAGCTGGTCGTTTGAATCAACTTCAGATTTTTTCTACTGCGACTGCTTCGGGAACGAAGGAAGCGGTTCATTGAATCCATTTCGTATCATCAAACGAATGCATGGAAATCTTGTCAATGTCGCACCGGCTTCAACTGAAACACCCCAAAGTCTTTATCGGAAATCGTATGAAAATGAATTGAAACATTGGGTCGGATCACTGCGCGGGCTACACCAGGTTATCTCCTCGGGGGATGAGGCTGTCCATCGGATGAAAATTGTTGACCTCATTTATAAATCAGCCAAACGGGGTAAAGCTGTTGAAGTGAGATAGTCGTTGCAAGGAGCGAGGATGGTACTTTCAAAACATCTCGGTAGACGGATGACCCCGGACAAAAACTCTGGCCAAGTGATCGCACTTCTCTCTGATTTTGGGTTACACGATCAATATGCGGCTGTGATGAAAGGCGTCATCCTCACGCTCAATCCAACTGCCCGAATCGTCGATATCACCCATGATGTACTGCCGCATAAAATTCGACAAGGTGGATATCTGTTGTGGACCACATATCGGTATTTTCCCAAAGGGACAATATTTGTCGGTGTCGTTGATCCAGGGGTCGGCAGCGCACGACGGGTGATTGTTGTGAAGACGAAGCAATTCACATTTCTTGCTCCGAATAATGGTTTGTTGGACTTCATCCTGAATGAATCAGAAGTCTTGGAAGCAGTCGAACTCACAGAGAAAACTGCTGCAAAGTACACGCTCAATGAAATTTCGTCAACATTTCATGGCCGGGATGTGTTTGCTCCGCTTGCAGCACATCTTTCGAAGGGACTTGCATTGAAACAACTGGGTGTTCCATTCATTCCACCTGGAGTACTCTCGCCCTTCGTTCACTCGCGCTCAGATGTCGCTCGTTCTTCAATTCTCCATATCGATCATTTCGGAAATATCGTAACAAATCTTACATCCAGGGATTTCGATCGAACGACTCAGGAAATACAGGCAATTTCTCTTGGCCGTAATCTTGTCTCGCGATGGATCCGATTTTATGATGAAGCCCCGGAGAATACACCGTGTCTTATCGTCGGAAGCAATAAACTCGTAGAAATATCCGCGAAAAACAACAGTGCGGCTCATCTTCTGAATGCAACACTTGATACGGCATTAAAGATCTATTGGCGATGACGAAATTGAATGACAAGACCCTGATGCAGAGATGTTTTGATCTCGCAAAGGGAGGGAGGGGAAACGTCAGTCCAAATCCCCTGGTGGGATGCGTTATCGTTCACCGGGGTACAATTGTCGGCGAAGGATTTCATCAGCGATTTGGAGGCCCTCACGCCGAAGTATATGCCCTTTTGCATGCTGGTGCGAAAACTCGGGGCGCTACACTCTTTGTGAATTTAGAACCTTGCGCACACTTCGGGAAAACACCACCTTGTGCGGATGCGATCATTCACTCAGGTATTGTTAAGGTTGTTCTTGCTGCACGGGATCCTAATCCTTTGGTCCGTGGGAGAGGTATCCGACGGCTGCGTGAGGCTGGTCTCAATGTCGAGGTTGGTGTGCTCAGGAAGGAAGCAGAAATTCTTAATGAAAAGTTTTTCAAGTTTATGAGAACAGGACTGCCCTTTGTGGGCATTAAGCTTGCTCAGACACTCGATGGCCGAATTGCCGACGTAAGAGGAAACTCGAAATGGATTACCTCTGAATCGTCGCGCAAAGAAACCCATCGTCTTCGAAGCGAATATGATGCGGTGCTGGTGGGTGCGAGAACAGTACTGAAAGATAATCCGGAGCTCACGGTTCGCTCTGTGAAAGGAAAGAATCCGGTCCGAATTGTTGTTGACTGGTCAATGTCTCTCCGACCGTCTTTAAGAATCTTTCAAACGATACAGGCCCCCACATGGGTGATAAGTTCCGCGAGTGCAATGAGAAGCAATAAACAAAAAGTTCTAAAACTCACATCACTGGGTGTGCGAGTGTTTGGACTATCACCTTCCCCGTCTCTTCAGCAACAAGAAATTCTCCAGACCCTTTCCAGGGAAGGCATCTCTTCCGTTCTCGTGGAGGGGGGAGCTCAGACAGCATCTGGTTTTTTAGAACATTCACTTGCAGATAAATTGCATTTATTTGTTGCACCAAAAATATTCGGCGGCGGGTTGGATGCGATTCAATTTCATCATCCAAAACTCATCCATCAATCAATACGATTCAAGCCGGTCAAAGCTTCATGGATCGGTGCAGATCTGTTGATTGAAGCCAATGTTCATTATGAATGAAAGTTGCCCATTATGTTCACTGGATTAGTTGAAGAAACCGGCTTTGTCAAATCGTTCAAACGGCGAAGGGGCAGCGTTATTTTTACAATCCATGGAAAGAAGACCGTTAAATCCCTTCGAATAGATCAGAGTATTGCAGTCGAAGGTGTGTGCTTGACCGTTATTGATAGAACTCCTCATACATTCGATGTACAGGCGGTAGAGGAAACACTCAGAAAAACAACACTGGGCATGCTGGAGAAGGGAAGTTTAGTAAATTTGGAGCGTCCGTTGTTACCTTCGGATCGGCTCGGTGGACACTTTGTTCTAGGGCATGTCGATGGAACAGGGAAAATCACGAGGGTAGAAACACGCGAAAGCAGCTGGATTTTTTGGATTCAGGTCCATAAGAAATTTTCTCACCATCTTGTTCCGGTCGGTTCCATTGCGGTCAATGGCGTGAGTCTAACCATGGCAGAAGTAAAATCAAATCATTTTGCGGTATCTATCATTCCGCATACCATGGAAGTAACAACCTTTAACCTGCTGAAACCGGGTGTTAGAGTCAATCTTGAGTTCGATGTTCTGGGCAAGTACGTGGAGCAGCTGTTGAATGCAAGGTGGAATTTAAAGAAGAATTGACGGCGGCAGGCATTTCCTTCTTGCATTTTCAGCGATTTTTTTTTATACTAGTACTTGCAAACCCCACTGTTGGTGGGGATTTTTTTCGTGTAAGGAACGAACCGATGTACACATTTGCGATCACAATCGAAGTTATCCTCAGTATCCTACTTATGCTCGCCGTGCTTATGCAGTCGAGTAAGGGCGGTGGATTGGCAGGAAGTTTTGGCGGTGCAAACCTTGGAACAGTTTTTGGTGTACGTCGCACATCTGATTTTCTCACCAAAGTTACTCAGTGGCTGGCAGGAATTTTCATGATCCTCGCCTTAGTGATTAACTTATGGTTGTTGCCGCGTGGTGAGCAGAAACAGGAGAGCGTTATCCAATCAGGACCGCCTCCAGCGGCCTTACCACCAACACAACAGGCTCCATCAACTCCAATTCCGGGTGGCAAATAAGTCATTTGCACCCATGGCTCAATTGGTAGAGCAACTGACTCTTAATCAGTGGGTTCCAGGTTCGAGTCCTGGTGGGTGCACAATGAAATTCTGAAAAGAGATTTAGCGTAGGAGAAGTAGAGTGAACACATCACCGAGAACACGGTTTTTCAAACCGGAGGAAGTCAATAAGAAGTGGTTCCTTGTCGATGCGAATGGACAGACATTGGGGCGTATTGCGTCGCATGTTGCACATTTGCTTCGCGGAAAACATAAACCTGAATTTACCCCCAACCATGATTTGGGTGATTTCGTTGTCGTCGTGAATATCGAAAAAGTGAAGCTTACCGGAAAGCGCCCTGAGTTAAAAGAGCTGTACCACAATACCGGCTATCCAGGTGGCGCACGCTTTGAGTCCTTCAAGGACCTCATCGAGACGAATCCTGAAAAAGTAATGGAGCATGCCATCAAAGGTATGCTGCCTCACAATCGCCTAGGTCGTCAAATGTTTAAAAAATTGAAGGTATACCGGGGAGTGGAACATCCCCATCAAGCACAACAACCAGAACTGATTTCTTTTGAGTAAGGAAAGAACGTGTCCATGCAACCAAGAATGACAGTTGGCCGCCGGAAGAATGCTGTCGCCCGCGTAAAGCTGATTGATGGCTCCGGCAGGATATTGGTCAACGAACGAGAATTTGAAAATTATTTTCCGCTGGCCATTCAACGGGATGAAATTATGAAGCCGTTTAAAGTAACGGAAACCATCGGACGGTATGATGCTCAGGTTCGTGTCGCTGGCGGCGGCCCTGTGGGTCAAGCTGGAGCCGTGCGGCTTGGTATTGCGCGCTCATTAGTCGCAATCGATGAAGATTTTCGTACCGGTCTTCGTCATGCAGGCCTTCTGACACGCGACCCGCGTATGGTAGAGCGGAAGAAATATGGACAGAAGAAAGCGCGTAAGCGCTTCCAGTTCTCCAAGCGTTAAGAAAGTTATTCACTCTGCGGCTGCATGTCGGCAGTCGCAGGAATGCAACAAACAATCATATTCTCTGATTCAACCGGCAGTGTTCCGATGGACTGGGTTCATCGGAATTCCGGAAGAAGAGGACGAGAATAGCAGACTAACTGAAAGGAAAGTTCTATGACCCGTGTTTCGCTCGAAGCACTGCTCGAATCAGGTGCCCATTTCGGACATCTCACCCGCCGTTGGAATCCCAAAATGAAGCCTTATATTTTTATGGAGCGTAATGGGATTCACGTTATTGATTTAAAGAAAACTCAAGAAATGCTGGAGGCAGCTTGTATTGCAGTATCCAACAGTGTTTCCGAAGGGAAGAAACCACTCTTCGTTGGTACAAAACAGCAGGCAAGTGACGTCGTGAAACAAGAAGCACAACGTTGCCGTGCTCATTATGTGACGGAACGCTGGTTGGGTGGAATGCTGACAAACTTCAGCACCATCCGGAAAAGTGTCAAACGCCTAACGAACATCGAGAAGATGGAAACAGACGGTACGTTCGAAAACATTACCAAGAAAGAACGTCTTTTCTTATCGCGTGAACGCGACAAACTTCAAGCGGTCCTGTCCGGTGTCGTTGAAATGTCGCGTCTGCCGGGTATCGTGTTCGTTGTCGATATCAAGAAAGAAGCAATTGCGGTGAAGGAAGCGAAACGTCTCGGAGTTCCGGTCGTTGCTATTGTGGATACAAACACAGATCCTGATCCGATAGACTTTCCTATTCCAGCGAATGATGATGCATTGAAATCGGTGCAGCTCATCACCAAGGCCATTGCTGATGCAGTGCTCGACGGACAAGAACGTGCTTCGACAAAACAGCAGGCAGAAGCAGAAGAACATGCTCTTGCAGAAGCGGCGGAAAAAACTTCTGAGAAAAAGTAAAGGAAAAGGAACTGAGAGAATATGGCAGTGATTACAAGTGATGTCGTGAAAGCTCTTCGAGAGAAGACAGGTGCCGGAATGATGGATTGCAAACGTGCGCTAGCAGAGTCCAACGGCGATATGGAGCAGGCTATTGATCATTTACGTAAGAAAGGTGCGGCTGTGGCAGCAAAACGTGCTGACCGTGAGACGAATCAGGGCGTGATTGAAGCATACATTCATGCCGGCGGGCGGATCGGGACACTCGTTGAGCTGAATTGCGAAACAGATTTTGTGGCGAAGACACCTGGTTTTAAACAGCTTGCGCACGATATTGCGATGCAAATCGCTGCAATGGTCCCGCAATACGTGTCACGCGAACAGATCCCGCAGACTGTCATCGAGAAAGAAATGGAAATCTACAAAACACAGGCACAGAATGAAGGGAAACCGGTGCAAATTGCTGAAAAGATTTCACTGGGCCGGCTTGAGAAATTCTATCAAGAGACTGTTTTATTGGAGCAGAGTTTCATCAAAGATTCCGGAAAAACCATTAAAGATATTATCGACGAAGAAACGGCAAAGGTTGGCGAAAAGATTTTTGTGCGCCGCTTCCTTCGTTACCATCTTGGTGAATAAATCTAAAAATCAAAATCCCGAGACTGATTCGGGATTTTTTTTGGGGGTACAAGTATGACAAACCTGAAATATAAACGCATCCTGTTAAAGCTCAGCGGTGAATCGCTTATGGGTGACCGCGAGTACGGTATTGATCCCAAAGTTGTGACACGTTATGCTGAAGAGATTGCTTCCGTCCAAAAACTCGACGTGCAAATTGGCATTGTCATCGGTGGAGGGAATATTTATCGAGGCATGGATGGCTCGGCTGACGGTATCGACAAAGTAACGGGTGACCATATGGGAATGCTCGCAACCGTTATTAATGCCTTAGCACTTCAAAATGCTCTAGAGCATAAGGAATTAAAGACGCGATGCCTCAGTGCGATCAATATGGAACGGATCGCAGAACCCTTCATTCGCCGCCGGGCTATCCGGCATTTGGAAAAAGGGCGTGTTGTGATTTTTGCTGCAGGAACAGGAAACCCCTATTTTACAACTGATACGGCTGCAGTGCTGCGCGCCATTGAGATTGAGGCAGATGCTATCATCAAAGGTACACGTGTGAATGGTGTCTATGATTCTGATCCGGAAATAAATTCAAATGCCATCCATTTTCCAGAAATCTCTTATGCGGACGTCTTGAAAAAGGACCTTCGTGTCATGGACCTGACTGCTATTACTCTCTCGAAGGAGAATCGTCTTCCCTTGGTTGTATTTAATATGAATATTCCGGGAAATTTGAAGCGTGTTGTATGCGGGGAAGCTGTGGGTTCAAAAGTAGTTGAAATCTTAGCACAAAAGTCGTAACATCATTCGTCCTATCCACTAATTGATGGAACGTCTATGACCAACTCTAAAGATATCTTGAAGCAAGCGGAAGATAAAATGAAGAAAGCTGTAGAAGTGGTGCGGGAAGAGCTCGTAAAAATTCGTACCGGGAAAGCTACCACAGCTCTGCTCGATGGAGTCAAAGTTGATTATTACGGAACAATGACGCCGCTGAATAAAATAGCAAGCGTCAGCACACCGGATGTCCATTCGATCGCTGTGCAGCCATGGGAAAAAAGTGTTATTCCCTTGATTGAAAAGGCAATTCTCACGGCTAATCTTGGATTGAATCCGGTGAATGATGGAGTACTTATCCGTGTCCCGATTCCCGCACTCAACGAGGAACGCCGCCGCGAATTGGTGAAACTCGTGAAAAAATTCGGTGAAGAGGGAAAGATCGCCGTCCGTAATATCCGCCGCGATGGTATTGAGCATCTCAAAAAAGCGGAAAAAGGCGACCATATGCCGGAAGATGAACGTAAACGCGGCGAGCAGGATGTACAAAAACTTACCGATAAATATACCAAAGACATCGATAACCTTTTGGCTATGAAGGAAAAAGAGATAATGGAAGTTTGATATTCTTAGAAACGTCGAGAAAGTGAAATCCCGGTTCTGCATCCTGAGAACCGGGATTTTTTATTGAAGTTGTGTAACCTTCACATCTTAACTCCGTAAAGTAAAGAGTAGCGAAACTAAAAGGAGAATCCAATGACGAATCAACAGCGGCGCCTCTATCGAAGTCAAACCAATAAAGTCATTGCAGGAGTCTGCGGAGGACTCGGTGAATATCTCAATGTGGATACGACCGTCGTTCGTCTCCTTTGGATTCTACTCACACTCATGGGAGGGTCCGGCATTATCGTTTATATCTTTGCCTATTTTATTGTTCCTGAAAGACCCATTTCTTCCGATTCTTCTGCTTCATCAGTACGGGCGGATTTTACCGCAGCGCGATTTTTTGGAATTCTTTTCGTTGTTATTGGCGCTATCATTCTTCTCGATAACCTGAATATCTTCTCGTTCCATCACTGGTGGGACATGTCTTGGGAGTTTGTCTTTCCCGGATTTCTCATTCTCCTTGGTATTTATTTCCTGACGAAGCGTGAGAAGATAGCGTCTCCGCAAATACCACAGCCATCCCCTGCGTCGGCTGAGGAGATCCCTGACCATCAAGCGCCGCCTCCGGTCCCTTCGGCGGATGAAGCAGGAAAATTAAAAGTGCTGCGCAGGTCGTTGACAGACAAAAAGATCGCCGGTATATGCGGAGGAATGGGAGAATACTTTGATATTGATCCAACGCTGGTTCGAGTTGCATTTGCGATTCTTACGGTTATGTCCGGAGGGGCGGCCATAATTATTTACTTTCTGATGTATTTGATCATTCCGGAAGGTCAACCGCAGCCGGTGAAACAACAGTGAGGAGATTATGGGACCACTAATTCAACAACGGACGCAGAGGTTATCATTTCTTGGTATCTTTTTCATTTTATTAGGTGCAGGACTGGTTCTTCGGAAACTTCATGTGCTTCACTTCAACTGGACAATGATTCTCTGGATGTGTTTAGGAGTCGCAGGATTGGCGGCGGTTATTCAGGCTTTCATCACCCGGCGTCGTGGAGTGGTTTTTGGGGGGAGTTTGCTCTTCTTTTCAAGTATTGCAGTGCTGGTTCATCGATTTGCAGTGTTGGATTCTGCGCCGTGGGATATACCTGCAATATTTTCCCTTGCCGTGGGATTTTCATTTTTCATGGTGTTTGTATTTGACCCGCGCAGGATCGGTGTACTTATTCCGATTTTCCTGTTCGGTGGTTACGGTGTTCTGTATTATTTGTGGTGGTGGGATATTATTGACTGGTTTGAGATGAGGCATTATATCTCTACGTACTGGCCTGTCGTGATTATCCTTTGGGGACTTTCATTGATCTTCCGCCGGTGGAAGTAATGTTTTAATGTGCTTCCAGCCAGTTCTTGCCGATACCGAGATCAACTTCCACAGGAACAGAAAGCAGCATTGCTTCTCTCATCTCTTTTTCGACAAGTTGCTTCATGGATCTTTCTTCATCCTTCCTCATTTCAAACACTAATTCGTCATGAACCTGCAGCAGCATGGAGCTGTTGAGTTTCAATTTTCTTAACGCTGTATCAATATGAACCATGGCAAGTTTGATCATATCGGCGGCGGTTCCTTGAATCGGCATGTTGATAGCCTGACGTTCAGCATTTTGGCGTATGTTTTGGTTGTTGCTCCGTATATCAGGAATGTAGCGTCTCCGGCCCAGCAGCGTGTTCACATATCCTGATGTTCGCGCACTGGCAATAGTATCCTGAATATATTGCTGGACTTTTGGAAACCGGTTGAAGTACCGTGCGATGATGTCCTTTGATTCGCTCTGACTGATCTCTAATCGGTTGGCAAGCCCATAGGGACCGATACCGTACATAATACCAAAATTTACTTCTTTGGCCTTTCGCCGCATTTCGCGTGTGACCTCTGGAATGGCAACGCCAAAGACTTTTGCAGCTGTGGTGGTATGGATATCTTCATGATTCCGGAATGCTTCAGTCATTCCCTCGTCTCCGGAAATATGTGCCATTACGCGTAATTCAATTTGCGAATAGTCAGCAGAGAGGATAAGAGCATCGGGTTCGCCGGGAACAAATGCCTTTCGGATCGATCTGCCGATCTCCGTTCGCATGGGAATGTTCTGGATGTTCGGATCACTGCTGGACAGCCGTCCTGTGGTTGTCACGGTCTGATTAAACGAGGTGTGCACACGCCCTGTCCGCCGATTGATGAGTTTCGGGAGTGCGTCGATGTATGTGGATTTTAACTTCGTTAATTGCCGGAAGTCGAGTAAGAGGTCGATAATGGGATGCTGTCCCTTCAACGTTTCCAGTACAGCGACATCGGTTGAGAATCCTGTTTTCGTCTTGCGCACCGGTTCTAACTTAAGTTTATGAAAAAGAATGTCCGCCAGCTGTTGTGTGGAATTGATATTAAATGGTGCCTCTGCCATTTTGTGAATTTCTCGAGTCAGTGCATCCAATTGGTGCTCGAGATCTTTTGACATCTCTGCGAGACAATCGACATCGATGGCAACACCTGTGCGTTCCATCCGGGCGAGGACGGAGACGAGCGGGAATTCCAGATCTTCGCAGAGCTTGGTCATGCCAAGTCCTTCAAGTTTCTTCTGAAACGTTTCAAAGAGTCTGAACGTAATATCGGAATCCTCACAGGAATAATCGGAGAGAGTCTGAAGAGGAACATGGCGGATATGTTTCTGATCTTTCCCGGTTCCGACGAGGTCTGTGTAGGAAACGGTCTTGTACCTGAGATATTCTGCCGCAACGTCATCCATATTATGCTGGCCATCTGCACGGAGGATATAGCTGGCAATCATCGTGTCGTAGAGAATTCCCTCCACATTGATCCCGTATTGTGAAAGAACCAGAATGTCATACTTGATATTGTGTCCTATCTTTCTGATGCGGGGATTTTCAAGGATCGGTTTTAGTTCCTTACAGACCAGTTCCAACGATAACCCGATTGATCTCTGCGGTTGTTTCGCGATTTCTCCAAAAAGGCCGCCTTGATCAAGCTGTGTACTTCCTGAAATGGCAACATAGAATGCTTCATGGGATTGAAAGGCGAATGAGATTCCGACTAACTCGGCATTCAATGAATCGGTAGAGGTTGTTTCCGTGTCAAAAACAAATTGCTCGGCGGTTCTCAGTTTACCGCAAAGGGCAGCAAATTCCTTTTCTGTTGTCACGAGCTGATAGGTGTGTATGTCCTTGGTGATATCGGCAAGATCAGGTGGCGGTGTGAATTCGGTCTCTGATTCGATGCGCTGGACGGCATCGTTTTTTTCTGATTGAAGTTTACTGAGGAGCGATCGAAATTCGAGAGCTTCAAATAACTCGATCAACTTGCGAATGTTACGCTGTTCTGCTTTCAGCGAATGGAAGTCGATAAGAAGCGGTACGTTGATGTCAATGGTGACAAGGTGTTTAGAAAGAATTGCCAGCTCTTTGTTAGATTCCAGCTTCGATCGGAGGCCCTTCTGAGGAATTTCATCAAGATGACGATAGACCTCTTCCATACTCCCGTACTGTCGAATGAGAGGAATAGCAGTTTTCTCACCAACACCCGGCACTCCTGGAATATTGTCCGAGGTGTCGCCGATGAGTCCTAACACATCAATGACTTTATCGGGAGGTACACCAAATTTTTGTTTCACCCCTTCAATATCCACAATCTCAACATCTGTTCCTTGTTTGCCGGGTTTGTAGATCTTTGTTTTGTCGGAGACGAGCTGCATAAAATCTTTATCAGGTGTAACGAGAAAGGTGAGGGCGCCTTCCCGCTCTGCCTGCTTGGCCAGCGTACCGATGATATCATCGGCTTCGTACCCATCCATTTCAATAACAGGGATGTTATATGCACGCACAACGTCCTTGATGATTGGTATCTGTGTTATCATGTCTTCCGGCATTTTTTGACGGGTGGCTTTGTATGCCTTGTAGGCTTTATGACGGAAGGTTGGCTTGCCGGTGTCAAAGACAACAGCAATGTGATCCGGGAATTCCTGTGAAAGGATACGGTTGAGGAATGTCACAAAGCCATAGACAGCGCTGGTATTCTGTCCTTTCGAATTGATCAGCGGCTGGCGAATAAACGCAAAATAGGCGCGGTATGCTAGCGCCATCGCATCAAGAAGAAAAACCCGTTCGGTTTTTGCCATAGAAATACTGTTAACTCTTTTTTTTGTGAAATACTGCTTCTATTGCTTCTGCTCCAGCCGTCGCGGGCAATGCATCGTTTCCCAGCATATCGATAAAATATACGCGGACGAGGACCACTGCCGAGAGCAGTATTGCACCTGTGAGGAAAAAATTTTCACGCAAACCGTAATGACCGGCGATATACCCTCCTAGAGGAGGACCGATCATACTTGCTAATATATTGAAACTGGATGCGATGCCCATTGTTCCTCCCCTGCGATCGGACGCTGAATTCTTGCTGATATAGGAATAGAGTGTCGGAAGAATCCCTCCCATACACAATCCTTGAAAGGCCCTGAGAACAATAAGCTGATATGCGTGTGTTACCAATCCCTGGGCAGCATACGCTCCAGATGCTCCGATGATCGCGAGTGTGAGATTCTTCTTAAAGCTCTTGGCGTCATTCCGCTTTCCCCACCACGGCGCTGAAATAACCATCGCCAATCCGGCTGTTGAAAAAATCGCCCCGGCAATAGTTGCAAGGTACTCTTTATTTGTTTCGAGGGAATCCACAAAGAGAGAAAATACGGGCTGCACCATGACCATCGCCGTCTGTGAAACTAAAATAATACCCAATGCAATTCCGATGGGTTTTGATTTCAGCGAGTACCGGTAATTATCAACAATACTGCGGATGGAGACGGACGAAAGAAGCTGTTCTTCAGATTCCCGGACAAATTTTACGACAACAATTCCTGCAATAGCGCAAATCGCTGCAACAATGAAAAAGAGCGGACGATAACCGAACATATCGGCGAGCGATCCTCCAATGAGCGGACCGATAACTGTGCCGCTCGACGATGCAGTCTGTAACAAACCGATAGCATAGCCGGATTTTTCCCGCGGTGTCGTGGCGGAAACAAGTGCTAAGGCTGCAGCAATAAAACCGCTGAGAACTCCCTGTGCCATCCGAAAAACAAACAACATCTCGACGTTTTGGGAAAATCCGATCAGTACCTGTGAGATTGCTAATCCAAAAATAGCACGGACAGCCATAGCCTTGCGGCCGTATTTATCGCCCATCATTCCCCACAGGGGAGTGAAGAAGAATGAAAGGAAGAATGGTCCTGCAAAGACGAGCCCGCTCCAGCTTGCCACGTCCTCGGGATTCGTCACGCCAAGTTCTCGGATGTAGAAGGGGAGAAATGGAACAACAAGGTTCATCCCCATCATCGCCATAAATTGTGCAGCCCAAATGATATAAAGATTTTGGCGCCAGGGTTCTAACTGATTCTTCACTCTATCGCTCGCCTCTTCTGTATCGTCATGTGAAAAATATACGCAAAGGTGCTCTCAAAACAAAAGAACCGGAAGGAATTTGAAATAATTGTATATTATCAGCATGAATGTTTATGTCGTTCTCGGAATTCAGATCCTTTTCGCCAGCGCTACACACATCGTTGCCAAATCTGTAGTCCGTGATGTGGATGCTCTCACACTAACGTTCCTTCGCGGGATCATTTCGGCTGTCGGATTCTTTGCAGTACTCATGGGGCGCGGTGTGAAAATTCGGTTCAGGAGAGAACATGTTCGCTCTATCATTCTGCTCGGATTTCTTGCGACATTCAATCAATTCCTCTATCTCTATGGCATGAAGTATACAACAGCCGCAAACGGTGCTCTTCTCTATGCAACGACACCGATTTTTGTCCTTATCCTTTCAAAATTTATGCTCAAAGAGGAAATTACATCCCGGAAACTCTCAGGAATTATTCTGGCATTTATCGGTGTCACGATTGTCATCTTTGAACGAGGGATAAGTGTATCGGCAGAGTTTACCTTTGGGAATATCGTGATTCTCATCGCTGTGATAACCTGGGCGCTCTATACCATTCTTGGCAAACCTCTGGTTCTTGAAGTGGGAGCTTTATCCGCAACAGCCTCAGCGAATTTTGCCGGTTTATCGCTTATTTTCCCTTTTGGTATATACGGAGCCGTCACATTTCCGTTTGGACAACTCCATTTAAGTGATTGGGCAGGAATATTTTACCTTGGCATCGGAACGTCCATTATTGGGTACTTGCTGTGGTATTACGCGTTGCGCCGGATCGACGCAAGCCGACTAGCAGTTTTTTCAAATGGCCAGCCGATTGTTACATCGATCATGTCGGTGATTTTTCTGAATGCAACAATATCCATCCAATTTGTTTTCGGAGGTATAATCACAATTGCAGGAGTTATTCTTGCTCAGCGCAGATAGGAAAACTGTGCCGCAGGGGAACAATTCAGCATTCTACACCGTCTTTCCTCAGAGAGACTGCCTTGACTATGAGTCCAGATTTGAGTATCATTATTTTAGGAATAGGTATAAGAATGAAAATCCTTCTAAAAACAGCATTGACACTTCTTCTTATGAGTGTTCTTGCCTTGGGACAATTTAAATCTCAACCGGAATTGCGATCTTCTGTAGCAGGGTCATTAATTCGCCAGGACAATGGCGGGCTCCTGTTTGGCTGGTTCGATCCAGGACGGCTATCGTTCCACAACAGCTATTCGCTCAGTTATACAACATCCGGCGGAAAAGGGTATTCTCTCGGAACGTTGACCAGCAGTCTTGCTTATCAACTATCCGATCCTCTTTCTGCCCAGTTCGATGTCAGTCTCATGCATTCACCGTTTAACAATCTCGGGGGAAGATTTGCAAACGATGTTTCCGGCATCTACTTAACACGGGCGGAATTGAATTATCGTCCGAGTAAGAATACATTGTTCCAGATCCAATATCGCCAATTGCCTGCCATGTATTGGTATAACAATTACGACCGGTTCGGTTTCATGCCAGAGTTCAATAGGATCGAAGAGGAGGAAAGTCGCTGAACGGTATTCACAAACGAGAGTATCCTTATAAACCGAGTCGAGCTGTGTTGTCAGGAAGCAGTTTGCTCGGTTCTTTATTTATATATAGGCATGAATGAAGCAATCAGAACCCTCTAGGTCTCCCCATTACAGGGAGAAGGCATCCTCCCAGGAACAAGAGCAAAAGCCTACACCATCGTTTCATGCCTTCCTTTTTCGAAGACGAGTCAAGAGTATCCTGGTTTTCCTCTGCTTGGCGGCAGCGGTGACGGTGTATGTTCTTGCGCATAAAAGTCTTTCGCATCAACCAGATGAGATTGAAGCTTTCCCGTCATCAGCAGGTCGATCATTAGAAATAGAAGTACTCGATGGTGCGGGAAATATGAGAGCGGCACAACAGTTCACCAATATTCTCCGCGCCCGGGGATATGATGTCGTAGAAATGAGGAAGAGCGGCGGCGGAATTGTGGATCGTACATATATCCTTGACCGTTCAGGGGATCTCGCTGCCGCTCAGAAGCTTGCTGCAACTCTCGGCGTCCCAGTTGATAACGTATTTCAAAAAATTGACCGTACACTCTATCTCGACGCTACCGTAATTGTGGGGAGAGACTTTTCACGACTCAAATCTTATCAAGTATCCACCGAAAGGACGAACCATTGACTTCGCGAACCCTGGCAAAGCGTATTGCCGATCTGATGATCTCTAAGAAGGCCCTTGATGTCGCGATCCTGGACTTAAAGAACCTTACGAGCGCAGCAGATCATTTCGTCATTTGTTCTGCAGATTCCGATACGCATGTGAAGGCAGTTGCCGATGCTGTGCGGGATGGCATGGACGATTTGAATGAACGCGTATGGCATTATGAAGGGTATCATGCATTGAGATGGGTTGTCCTGGATTATGTTGATGTCGTGGCACATATTTTTCACAAGGAAGAACGCTCATTCTATAACCTCGATCGTCTCTGGGGCGATGCAAAGAGAACTGAGATCACGGATAATCTGTCAGCACTAAGACCTGCTGCAAGAAGACGAAAAGGGGCAAAAAAGAAACAGGCAAAAAGCGAATGAAGAAGTATCTTACAGAGAAGGTCGGAGCCGCGCTTCAAGAACTTCGTTATCATGATCTTGCCGCTCTGACGTTTGAGAAACCGAAGGTCCCTTCGCACGGCGACAGCACCACGAATATTGCCATGCTGTTGGCAAAATCGTTGAAGAAAAACCCCCGTGCGGTCGCTCAAGAAATTGTCGGTAGATTGAAAGTCGACCCGAAATATGTCTCCGGCGTTGAGATTGCAGGTCCGGGATTTATAAATTTCCGGTTCACCGATGAGTTTTTTACAGAGCAGATAGGCACCATCCTTAAACATCCTGAGACATTCGGGAGGACGGATATCGGAGGCGGGAAGAAAACACAGGTGGAATTTGTCAGCGCGAATCCCACAGGTCCGTTAAGTGTCGGACACGGCCGTCAAGCGGCGATTGGAGATACGATAGCTAATCTGCTTACGTGGACCGGGCATGATGTCACGCGAGAGTACTATTACAACAATGCAGGCAGACAAATGCGTATGCTTGCAGTTTCTACGTATGCACGGTACAGGCAGCTCTTCGATTCAACGTTCCAATTCCCTGAAGATGGATATCAAGGTGATTATATACGAGAGATAGCTGAGAGCCTTAAAAAAGAGCGTGGAGATTCCATCCTCCATCTGGAAGAGGAAGAAGCGCTCTCGGTATGCCAGGTATTTTCCGAGCAGGTATTATTTAATGCAATTAAGAAAGTACTGGCCCGGATGGGTGTTGTCCATGATGTTTTCTACAACGAAGATTCGCTCTACGCTGGCGGCAAGATCAAGGAAGTGATTGAAGAGTTTCGAAATAAAGCCCTTGCTTACGATCTCGATGGTGCTGTATGGTTCAAGACGACTGCACTGGGACTGGATCAAGATCGCGTTATTGTGAAGTCCACCGGTGAACCCACCTATCGCCTGCCGGATATCGCCTATCACCGGGAAAAATTTCGTCGAGGGTTCGAGCTGATCGTGGATGTCTTTGGGGCAGATCACATAGCAACCATTCCGGATGTTTTAGCAGGTATTAAGGCGCTCGGATATGATCCTGAAAAAGTGAAGGTTGTCATCCATCAGTTTGTGACGCTGATGCGTGATGGCGAACAGGTCAAAATGTCAAAACGGCTGGCAAATTTCATTACACTGGATGAATTGATCGATGAAGTTGGCTCCGATGCCGTTCGGTTCTTCTTTTTGATGCGCTCCACATCAAGCCACCTCGAATTCGACCTCAATCTTGCCAAGGAGCAATCGGAAAAAAATCCGGTGTATTATCTTCAATATGCCCATGCCCGAATTGCCAGTATCCTTCGATTCGCAGAGGGAGAAGGAACGTTTCGCACCAACGAAACTCCATCCAAAACCGACTTTAGTCTGCTGAAAGGTCCGGCCGAGGTCGCACTGGTTAAAATTCTTCTTGAATTCCCCGAAAATGTCGAATTGTGTGCAGGAAATTTTGAGCCCCATAGACTGACAACATATTTGCACGATGTTGCAACAGCATTCCATAAGTTTTATCACGAGCATCGGGTTGTTATTCCCGAAAAAGACCTTGGTCAGGCGCGTCTTGCCCTTTGTCTTGCCACAAAGATAGTCCTTGCGAATGGATGCAAGATTCTTGGAATTACCGTTCCGGAGCGGATGTAAATACCCTTATGTGCATTGACATTCGAATGTTTTTTGTGTAGTTTTATGTCAACAAAAACCAAAGATGAGGCATTATTCTCCTTCCCTTGATACTGCTAGTGATGTACTTCTGAACGTTTTATTAGATAATTGATCAATACTTTTAATAAGATCAGGATTTTATCCAAGGAGGAACAATTATGTTCCGTGCGGCAAGCTTTGAATTGCGTTCATTCTTTCGTATTTTTTCGCTTGAGGCAATCGCATAATGAGCTATAAAATCGGCATTATTCACGATGTAGTTATCCGAGAAATCACCAGGTATCAGGATAAGCGCGGTTGGTTGATGGAATTATTCCGCAGTGACGAGATGAAGGAAGAATTCCTGCCAACGATGTCGTATATATCGCAGACAGAACCCGGAGTGGCACGAGGACCCCATGAGCATATTGATCAAGCAGATTTATTCGGCTTCATCGGACCTTCGACCTTCCGAATATATCTCTGGGATGGACGCAAGAATTCACCGACATATGGTATACAAATGATATTTGATGCAGGAGAGCAAAATCCACAAGCGGTCCTTGTACCGGCACGAATTGTCCATGCATACCGCAATATTGGGACGATACCAGGATGGGTTATTAATTTACCCAATAGGCTGTATGCAGGAGAAGGCCGCAGGGAACCTGTCGATGAAATTAGACATGAAAACGATCCCGATTCACCATTTCAATTGGACTAACAATCAATGAATCTCCTCGTCACAGGCGGCGCGGGCTTTATCGGAAGTAATTTCATCCGCCATATTTTAACAAAATACCCGGAATATCGTGTCATCAATCTTGATAAACTGACGTATGCAGGCAATTTAGAAAACCTGGTTGGCGTTGAGAAAGATCCTCGCTACGCTTTTGAGAAGGGGGATATCTGCGATAAATCTCGCGTGCAATTGTGTGTGATACGCTACGAGATAGACGGAATCATTCATTTTGCTGCCGAATCGCATGTTGATAGAAGTATCCTTGGCGCAGTGGAGTTTGTGCAGACGAACATTGTCGGAACGAATGTGCTTCTGGAGGTTGCCAAGGAATTGAAGATTCAGCGATTCCTGCAAGTCTCCACCGATGAAGTATATGGCTCGCTCGGAACGACCGGACTGTTTACCGAAGAGACGCCCATACATCCCAACAGTCCATACTCAGCCAGTAAGGCTTCCGGGGATATGCTCGCGTTAGCGTACCATCATACATTTGGACTGCCCGTGATTCTGACCCGCTGCTCAAACAATTATGGTCCCTACCAATTTCCAGAAAAGCTTATTCCACTGATGATAGCGAATGCTCTTCATGATACTCCGCTGCCGGTGTACGGCGATGGAATGAATATACGCGATTGGCTGCACGTGAAGGATCATTGTTCAGCGATTGATGAGGTGTTTCACCGTGGAAGGATCGGTGAAGTGTACAATATAGGGGGCAATAATGAAAAGCCGAATATTGAGATTATTAAATTAATCTTACAGAACCTCCGTAAGCCGGAATCAATGATTACGTACGTGAAGGATCGACCGGGACATGACCGGAGGTATGCGATTGATTCCACTAAAATTCGACGGGAACTGGGATGGCAGCCCTCGTATACATTTGAAAGGGGGATTGCAGAAACTATCACGTGGTATGTCGAGAATCAGAATTGGTGGAAGCGGATTCTCAGTGGTGAATACAAAGAATATTATAAAATGTTATATGGCGGCAGGGAAGTAGTGAAGAAGTGAGAAGATGAGCCGTTAAGTAGTTGAGTCTATGAGTTGTAGAGTAGATGAGAAGTGAAGTTTATGGGGAGTAGGGAATTGTGAAAGGTGCAGCGTATCCAAAAGAATAATGAGAGATGGTGGTGAAAAAATGAGAGCAAATCAAATTCTGCGCGTATGGTCATCAAAATCGATAGTGCTTTGTCTATTTTCACTGTTCAGCTTGACGTCTTTGTCGTATGCACAATGGACAATGGATTCAAAAAATGAATCTCAGTCATCAAAACCGGACATCAAGAACTTGTTGCAGGCACCCGCTACGAATGTCCCGGCATTAGAAGGTCCTGTTGATCCAGACAAATATTATATCGGGCCGTCCGATATCCTTTCCGTAAATATCTGGACAAGCCCTCCTCTGAATTTTTCCCTTACGGTCACTCCGGAAGGCACACTCATTGTCCCGACTGTTGGAGAAGTCCGTGTGGCGGACCTGACACTTTCAGCAGCGAAAAAGAAAATTATTTCCGAGATCAAGAAAAAGTACCTGTCGGGTGATCCGTCGGTGACACTGTTAAATCCCAGACCCATTACTGTTACGGTAACGGGAACCGTACGTTTCCCGGGGAAATATGTATTCCACGCGACGGACCGCATTGATAAAGTGATCACAGAAGCAGACAAAATAAGAAAAGAAGAACCGAAATATATTGATGAGCGGACTCAATCGAAGCGGAACATTCGGCTTACACGTCGCAATGGCGAACAATATCGCGTCGATATTCCTAAATACTATGCATCAAAAAATGATCAATGGAATCCGCTTCTTCGGGAGGGAGATGAAATATTTGTTCCGCGCATAGAAATCCGGAAAAATGTTTTTGGTGTCTATGGCGGTGTGAATGTCGAAGGAAGTTTTGAACTCGTTGAAGGAGACAGCCTCCTGGATGCCTTGGAGCTGGCCTATGGTTTTACTCCTCAGGCGAAAAAAGACAGCATAGTTCTCTATCGGTATAACGTTCAGAGGGGGAGGCAGGACCTGATGGTGTTTGATTTCAACCGCATTAGGCATGGATCTCCGGAAAATTTTTCACTCCTCCTCGGTGATCGTATCGTAGTTCAACAGTATCCGGATATTCGAGAAGACTATCATGTATGGGTAGAAGGTGAAGTGAAATTTCCCGGAATTTACCCCATTACGAGAGACAGTACGAAACTCTCCAGCGTTCTTGCCTGGACAGGCGGTATTACGGAGTATGCTTCACTGAGCGCAGCCGAGCTTGTGCGGAGCGCCGTTCCGCTTGACGAACAAAAGCTCGAACGAATTCTCAGCCAGCGGGGGAGTGTCACTCCCGAGGATAGCGCTTACTATATCCTCGAAAGTGAACTGAGAATGAATCGTGAAGTCGTGAATGTGGACTTTTCGAAACTGCTTCTGAACCACGATATGAATGAGGATATCTACCTGCAGCATGGAGATCGGATTATTATTCCATCCGTGAGAAAGACGATTTATGTCTTTGGACAAGTTGTGTCTCCCGGAAATGTTCCCTACATACGGGGCAAGGATTATCGCTATTATATCTCAAATGCCGGCGGCTTTACAGAAAAAGCCCGAACCGGCGACGTCATGATTATCAAGCGAGCGACACGTCAATGGCTCTCTCCGAAAGAAACGGAGATCGAAGAGGGGGATTATGTCTGGATCCCGAAAGAACCGGAGAGAAGCTTCGCGTATTATATAAATACTTTTAGCCAAGCAGCCGCCGTGATTACTGCAGCGGTAAGTATTGCGCTGTTGGCGATACAGTTGAGGAAATAACTTCATAGAGAAAAAAGATATGAAAAAATATAAATCTTCCGATTCATCCGAGGATATACGCGTAATCAATTTATTAGACTATCTCTATGTGATTCTTCGATGGCGAAGAATTGTAATGGCAATTGTAGGTAGTACGTTTATAGTGTCTCTTATCCTGATGTATCTTATCCTTCCACGGTGGTATAAATCAACAGCGGTTATTCTACCTCCAAAACAGAAAACACAATTTAGTACCTCATCATTACTTCGAAGTTTTGTCCCACTAGGCGGTCTTGGCATTGGGCGTGCTTCAGATGATCTTTACAATTATATGGCTATTCTTAAAAGTAGAAATTGTCGTACTCAAATTATTCAGAAATTCGATTTAATCAATAGATATGGGACCTCAAATATTGAAGATGCACTGATAGAACTCGATGATAACACAACAATCGAAACGACTCGAGACGATGTAGCGTTAGAGATCTCAGTATTCGATACAGATTCAGCAATCGCAGCGCAAATTACAAACAGTTATGTGGATGTTCTCAATAAAATCTCTTTGAAACTTGCAACACGTGAAGCTCAAAGCAATCGTGAGTTTCTTCAGAAGAGATATGAACAAAATCTCAAGGATTTAAAAGCTTCCGAGGAGACATTAAAAGATTTCCAACAGAAATCGAGTGTTTATTCCTTGCCTGAGCAATTAAAAGCAGCGATTCAAGCAGCCGCGGAAATAAAGACACAAGCCCTTGTTAAGGAAATCGAAATTGGAGTTTATGAGAAATCGGTTACATCTGATGATTCACGCCTCCAACAATTAAAAATAGAACTTGCTGAATTGAATAAGAAACTCAAACAAATGAAATATGGTGATGATAAATGGAACTCAGGGTCCAATATTATCCCGTCTTTTGATGAAGCACCTGGAATTGGTCTTCAGTACGCACGATTGTTTCGAGAAGTTGAAATACAACAGCGACTTCTTGAAATACTTCTCCCTTTGTTTGAACAAGCGAAAATTGAAGAACAACGTGATACTCCAACATTATTGGTACTTGATCAAGGGGTTCCTGCCGTCAAGCCATCCAAGCCACGCCGTTTGCTCACGACTTTTTTTGCTACCTTTGCAAGTTTCTTCGTTGCTGTGTTCCTCGTGTTTATTTTTGATTATTATCGTCGTACGCGAGACGAAATAGAACGAAGTGATGATGTAAAACTTCAGTTCATTCGTTCGGAACTACGATGGAAGAAATTATTCTCTTGGAAATCACACGATTCCTCTAAAGAAATATAGGATATTTAGGTGCAAAGACGAAAACTCTTCATGAATTTCGTGCTCCTTCTTAGTGGAAATGTATTAGGACAATTTCTTTTTTTTATTGGATTTGTACATCTTGCACGTGTTCTTGGTCCACAAGGATTTGGTGTTTGGAATTTCGCACTCGCACTATTAATGTACTTTCATAGGGCAGGAGAATTTGGCTTAGAGGTAATTGGTGTGCGCGAAATTGCGCGGGAACCCTCAGAAATCTCATCGTGGATAGCAAAAATTATCGTCATACGAGTAATCCTGGCAAGTATTCTTTTCACGATCGGTATTTTGTTAGTCATATTTCATTTAATTCCTCAAAAATATGGAACTCTCTTTCTAATCTTTTTGATATCAATATTCCCTATGGCAATTCTTCTTGAATGGGTATATGAAGGACTTCAACGGTTAATGCAGGTAAGTATAGCTCGGATTGCCAAAGGGATGTTATTCCTTCTATTTGCCTTAATATTTGTGAGAACAGACATGGACATAAAACAATCTTCTATTATTTATGTCATTAGCCTGGCACTCCCGATTCTATTTATTTTTAGAATTGTATGGAAAGAGTTTGGATTTGGTCGGTTCCCTTTACGATCAGAAATATTGAATACTCTCCGTGCGGCATCTCCAATCGGTATTGCGACCCTTCTTTCTAATTATAGTCTTTTTTTGGGGACAATAGTTGTTGGGTATCTTTTAACGGCAGAGGATCTCGGATACTATGCTGCCGGACAACGCATTGTTATTTTCCTTTGGGCATATCTTATTAATAGTCTTCATCGTGTATTATTACCCACTCTTGTTAAAAACTATAAACAAGATATTAAAGCGTTTTCTGAATTTACGATATCTTTTTTCCGAAGAGCAGTAATCGGTTCGTTTGGCTTTGGATTAATTATTTCTATCATTGCTCCTGCTATTATTGTTATCCTGTATTCTTCACAATACGCATCGAGTTTAAAGGTTTTCCAATATATGATTTGGGCTTTCGTAGTAGCAGGTATTCGCTGTATATTTGAAATTAGCTTAATTGCATCGGATAACCAGAATCGATATTTGGGTGGGATGATAATTCTTGCTGTCCTTTATACATTTTTAATGCCTGTTTTGACATTACGATATGGAATCACAGGTGCTGCCATAGGTAGTGTTATATCTGAAATGGGGTACCTGATATTTCTCATAGCAACCTTTCCGTATTTGAAATTCACTTTACTTCTGTCTCACTTATGGAAACCTACCATTGGACTCGCTGCTGGGATACTGGGAGTATTGATATTCTCGACTGTTGGGTGGTGGCTCCAACTTATCATTTCTATGAGTGCATATCTATTGGTGCTCATATTCATAAAGGGAATATCGATGGAAGATTGTAATTGGTTGGTTACTCTCTTGCACGGTGCAGAGAACGAGGTAACTGCATGATCGAATTGAGAATTCGACCTGGTGACATCAACACCTCTTTGAATCCAGCACTCGTCTTATATCTCTTTGCTGCTATAACTTCAGTAGTGACGATTCTTATCATTCGTCCTTTATTCCAGATTACATCTGAGAACTGGGCAGAATACTACAGAGCGTTTGGAGAATTAGTGCGGATTTGGGGCCTGATTTTTGGAACAGCATTCCTTGCAACATTTGCCTTCCTAATTTTACGGGGAATTCTTACTGCTTCTACCCATTCATTTGTCCTTCGCTTAATGCCAATTGAGAAAATCCTATTGATACTATTTCTTTGCAATCTTGGATGGGGGATATTGGGTTTGTTGCTAGGTTTTAAGCTGTCATATATCGTTGGAGATACAATCCGCGGAGCTTTTATTCCTGGCATTTATTGGATCGTTCGAAAAAGTATAAACTCTACTCGATCGATTGTTTTTTTAGCGAGAACAATTATCATTGTTGAGACATTGCTTTTACTGCTTCTCGTACCATTGGGATTTATTCCGTTTTCCTTTGCTGGAAGGACATTTTTAACAACGATATTTCTCACATTACTCTTTGAAGAAAAGAACAACGCTTTGCGTGTCCTTTTTTCTTTTTTGCTACTTTTTGGAATCTATACAATTCTTACGACTTCGGCGGTACGAGGAATTATTATCATCTTTATCTCTATGATTGTATTGAATTACATCTTTCGTCTTAAAGAAATAAAATTAGGTATTCTAATTTTTGTTTTCTTGATTCCAGCCGCAGGTTTTTTAGCTGCGTATGAATTCTTGGATCTAGGTCTTAAAGAAGGAATTGAGTTTGCTTCGACACGCTTTGAAGAATCAGTCGGAGCGTCAGGACGGAATCGGTACTATGGACTTGATGAGTCTCTCTTTCAGCGAGTTGGAGAGACGATAGATGTATGGCGTACGTTTCAGTCAAGATCTCCTTTCTTTCTTGCATCGGGTCTTGGGAATGGTGCAGAACTGAAGAATTATTTAATCACACCATCCGAAAGATGGGTCTATAAAAAGAATACAAAGCACAATATTTACATTACACCTGTTGCGATTTTATTCCGTAATGGTATTATTGGCTTATTATTGTACGGTGCCCTTGCTGTCTACATTAGCAGAATCCTCTTTCGGATACGCCGTTATCGAAGATATTTTGAGACGTCGAAAGAAGTTGTGTTATTGAAAGTGCTGTGTCTGTATCAGATCAGTTGCATGTTGGGAAGTCTCATTAGTTACTGGTACGTTGGTAATATCATTGTTGCGTTTACACTTCCTCTTATTGAGTTTCTTCGCCAACATATGAACTCACTTATAAACGGAAGAGTGAGAATTGATCAGAAAGCGACCGAATATTAACGAAGGAGAGAACTTTTGCGTATCGTTATTAGCCTTTTGCATCTGACATCAGATAATTTAGGTGGGAGCTGGACCTATTCATATAATCTTCTTCGGGGATTACAATATCTGAGTAAGTCAGATGAAATAAATGTTCTTGTAAATCAGAACGCATTATCTCTGTTTTCGGATATACATTTAAAAATCATTCCCATTCCCATCAATGCTGAATCACGTGTGAGGAGAGTTGCTTGGGAACAATTCTATCTTTTTCGTTTTTTAAAGAAGTTGGCTCCAGATGTGTTACACGCAACAGGAAATACACTTCCATTAGGATCCACATGCCCTACAGTAGTGACTGTTCACGATTTCCAATATCGTTATTTCCCAGAAAATTTCACATTTCCTAGGCGAAATTATTTACGAATAATGGCACCTATGGCTCTTAGAATTGCATCCAAGGTGATTTGTGTCTCAAATGATACAAAGCAGGATGCCATAACTCTGGGGAAAATTAAGGAGGAGAAGATTACTGTGATCTATGAGGCAGGATTGTGGAAAGAGGAACTGTGTCAAGCGACGGAATCTTCTATGTTGAAGCAAAGATACAATATCTCGAGTCCAATATTACTCTCTGTTGGTTCCTTATATCCACATAAAAATCTCTCTCGCCTGATTCAATCGTATGCGATGATCTCCGACCAAATTCCACATGATCTTGTTATTATCGGTGATCCGCAATTAATGGGTCCAATCCTTAGGAAAATAATTCTTTGTGAAATGAGAGGAAAGGATTTAGAAAGAGTAAAAGTGACTGGTTTTATTAATAGAAACGATTTACTTGGATTCTATTGTATGGCCGACGCATTTGTGTTTCCGTCACTATTTGAAGGCTTTGGCATTCCAGCCCTTGAAGCCATGGAATGTGGTTGTCCCGTGATTGCTGCACAAGCGAGAGCTCTTCCAGAAATTATTGATTGTGCGGGGAAATACTTTGATCCACTAAACATTCTGGATATGGCCGATGCGATTAAACAGGTGGCACTCGATATGAAACTTCAGAAAAATCTCAGTGAACTAGGATATGCCCGAGCAAAACAATTCTCTTGGATAAAAATGGCCGAAGAAACATATAAGATATACGAATCCCTCGTTGGTATGGAATAATTATGAAGCTATTTAAGAAAGAGGGAATAATTCCTGATTCATTACTTAAACGGTTGTATTTATGAACTCTAGGATGAAAATATATGAAAGAATCATATTGACGGTACAATTGATAATTAATGAAGAAAGATAGGAAGCGAGTGGATGGGGGGGAGTTAATGTCAATAGTTGTGTAAATATCTGTTAAGCGACATGCCGTAACCTGGG
>CAZYYD010000014.1:0-88481 GCA_964651225.1 uncultured Ignavibacteriaceae bacterium | reverse complement strand
TAACAATTTTACCGCTAAAAGGGTGGTACCTTTTTATTTGTCACTCAACCATTAGATATTAATCCGTATTATGCTGAGGTGGGAAGTTGATACGGATAAACGTACACTTTAACAACATTCCACTTGCAATATAAATTACCAAAAGAATCTTTTTTATTCCTCTGATAATCAGACCACCAATACGGCGAGTAGGGTGGTTCAGGAACCATCTTAATGACCACAATTTGCCTCGCTTGTACGCCTCCATAGGCCGCAGACACCGTAACACGTGCCTGATCAGAGGGAAGGCCGTTCTTTTCAATTACGTATGATACGGTATCACCACCCGCCAGCACATTGTTGACCTTCACAGTATCATTGAGTTTATTGCTATCCCACCAGAAAGGAATTGCCATATTGGTGACAGCATGGTTGAGACCGGCAGTTGCGATCATTCGCGCTTCTGCATAATAACTTTTCTGATCTCCTACCTGCATGATCCTGTTATTCATTCCCTGGATCATGAAGGCATAGAATCCAAACACAAGGCTGAATCCACATACTAAAACTACTTTTACTGTTCCGTTCATGCTGCCCTCCCCCTGAGTGTATGAGAATCTTCTTCTCTCTTCAGGTTATCCAGGATGCTCAATAAATTTGTTTTTGCCACAAAAGCTTTTGCTCCGACTTGCATTGCAGCCTCTCTCATTTCCATAGTATCGTCCTGTGTAACAATCATAACCTTTGCATCAGGAAAATGCTTGTGGATGAGACCAGTGGCAGTGAGTCCATCCATTTTATTCATTCTCACATCCATCAACACCCAGTCTGGCTGATGCAGGCTGTATTCACCCAGTGCATCTATCCCATCCGAACATTCGAATATCTTACTTGTTTTCTGTTTCACGATATTCGCAATCATACTTCTCATCTTTGCATTATCATCAACAATCAATATGCTTAAAGCAGGATTCATAGTTTCATCTCAAAAAATGTTGTTCAAATTTGTTGGGTATAAATTCCACTTTTACTTCCACATGTGCAATCAGGGTTATCCCTTATTCTTCTAGGTGTTCCCACCTGCGAAGAAAATGATGCGAAATCAATGTATTTGTGCGAAGTCGTGTTCATCTAAGAAATTTTCAAATGGATGGCATTTCGTCCCTTTTTAATTCGTTGATTATTTCTCCAATTCTTACTGTCCTTTTGGCAATGAAATCAACTGCATAGGCAAAGCGAAGTTATTACGCAAATAACCTGTATTCCAGGTTCTCCCGGTAACAATAAATGAGTGCTGTCTTGGATGAAAATCCACACTAATATTACTAAGGTATTACAAATGGAGACTGTTGAGCCAAAAAAATTCATTGAATGGAATCAAGATTTTAGCGTTGGAATAGAGGAACTCGATAATCATCATAAAGAACTGATACACCTGATCAACTCTCTCCAAGAGGCGATTGATGCCGATGCCGGAGTAGAGAAGATAGCTGAAGTAATTACTGAACTATTCAATTATGCCAACTATCACTTTGGAGCTGAGGAAGCTTTATTTCAGATCAGGGACTATCCGTTGGCGCAGGAACATTGCGAAAAACACCTGGAATTTAGAAAGGACCTGGCCGAACATCGTGATATGGTCGAGGCTGAGATAGACTTTGCCCGCCTGAATCTCCTCTCGTACCTGCAATTATGGTGGACAAACCATATTTTGCAAGAGGATAAGAAATATGTTGCATATCTCAGTGGGTAGCCCCGTATACCTTGCGCCTTTGATTCAAAAGATAGTACAAAAATGTGGCTGAAATTATAGCTGGTTGTGCTATTTTAAAATATTGGTGTTCCGTAGTTCATCTCATAAAACTAATATTTCAATAAAGTTCTATTTGCACTCTGCAATTTCATTCCGTAAATTGCATCAATTGAGATTCTTTTATATAAATCAGTACTCGTCGGGGAAAAAAGGGATTCCCTCCAATTTGTGAGTTCTAAGGGAAAATTGAACTATCGAAAGTATTGAATTTTAGAGGTTTTTTTACGGCGCTATCGTCTAATGGCTTAGGACGGAGCCCTCTCAAGGCTTAAATACGGGTTCGATTCCCGTTAGCGCTACAAAACCTGCCGATTTTGAATAATATCTCGCATTTCTATATTCCGTAGCCTTGAATTTTTCATTTTATTCCCTCCGACGCAGTCTATGTTATTTCAAGGATATTAAATAATTTTCAACTTTCCATTTGCTCATTTCGTTAAGAATATATATTTTCCACAACGTTTTCATATGCTTATCATAAAGTGACCTATTATGGCTATCGATCTGCTCGAGCAGATACACCCGCATATCAAGAATTCAATTTATCCTCATCGCATAACATTCCCTGATTGGAGAATGAAAGAAGGAGATTTTCCTAACGCCGCCTCCATTACAACGAAAGATAAGTCCTGGACATCTATACGAATTCCATTCCAATGGGGAAAATTTGCTGCAACATACTGGTTTCGTCAAACAATTGCAGTGCCATCCAATTTCGCAGGTAAACCGCTTGTTCTTCTCCTTGATTTTCCAGAGGCGCTTCTTTACATCAATGGAAAGCCTTTCCATGGTATCGATCAACATCACAAGGAAATTTTAATTTCTACGAAGGCAAAATTGGATGAACAATTTGTTCTCGCTGTTCAGGCGTACAGTGGGAGGAAACATGAACACACCACCTTCGCTTTTTCCGAACTTGCGGTTCTCGATACCACGGCCCGCCGGCTCGACAGTGCTCTGACTGTCCTTCAAGATTTAGATAAAATTTTAGATCATGGTTCGCCAGAATCCAAAGAGATCCGGGATTTAATTCGCCGTACTCTTGTCTTTCTAAAATATTTTAAACCTGGAAGCGAGGAATATCCGAACGCTATCCGGCGGGCATATAACTTTCTCCTCAATACACTTGAAACTGACCTTAGGACAACTCACCCTGGATTGGTGCATCTCATCGGGCATGCACACATCGACACTGAGTGGCTATGGACCTTGCAGGAAACGGTAAGAAAATGCGGACGGACGTTTTCGTCGATGCTTCGTTTGATGGAAGAATTTCCTGAATTTAAGTATTCTCAAAGCCAGCCGGCACTTTATGAATTTACAAAGGAACATTATCCTGACCTGTACAAACAGATCAAACTTAAAATTGCGGAGGGAAGATGGGAACCGCTTGGTGCAATGTGGACAGAGGCTGACTGCAATCTTCCGGATGGTGAATCACTTATCCGGCAAATTCTTTTGGGGAAAAGATTTTATAACCATGAATTTGGAATTGACTCAAACACGATGTGGCTGCCCGATTCATTTGGATTTCCATGGGCTTTACCGCAGATCCTCGTCAAATCGGGGATAACGCATTTTTACACATCGAAACTTACCTGGAACGATACAACAAAATTTCCTTACACTTCTTTTTGGTGGCAGGGAATTGATAAATCAAAAATCCTCGCCCACATTTCCCCTCTCGGACTCGAATCTCAGGTCACTCCGAAAGCTCTGCTGAAAAGCGGAGCTCCGGCACAATCAGAGCCACCATCCTCACCGATTCTCCAGACATATGGATACGGCGATGGTGGGGGCGGCGTCACAAAGGAGCATCTAGAATATGCAGTTGTGATAAAGAATATTCTTGGTCTTCCAAATTCTCAATTGTCGACCGTTCAGGAGTTTTTCAAACAACTGGAAGAACAATCAGCCTCCTTACCGACCTGGAACAACGAGCTTTATCTTGAGACTCATCGGGGAACATACACAACTCAAGCGCTGATAAAGAAAGAAAATAGAGTTTGTGAGCGCCTCCTGTATACCGCCGAACTCCTTTCCACTCTTGTTCTCCTTTTCGGGAAGAAAGCATCTGCTCGGCGTTATCCGCATCGGGAACTTGAACAGGCTTGGAAAAGACTTCTTCTAAACCAATTCCACGACATTCTCCCCGGTACTCTTATCGCGGATGCGTTTTCAGCCGCCATGCAGGATTATCAATATATTCGAACCTCTTGTGAGACACTCATCAATACCAGCATCCATGGAATTTCGCAACCTGCTGCAAAAGGAAAATCACACTTTCATTTTTCACTGTTTAATTCCTTGGGATGGACCCGGAGCGAGTATGTTGAACTTTTTGTAAAGTCGGATAAAAAACATTTCTCTGTCAAAGATGCTGAAAGGAAACTGGTTGAAAGTCAAGTTATCGAGCGCACGGCACAGGGACAAAAACTACTTTGTTTTATTGATGCCATACCCCCTTTCGGATTTAGACATCTTATCGTCCAATCCGACAATGCCTCCGCTGTCCCATCAGTACCATGGAAAACGTCATCTCGTGGAATTGAAACCCCGTTTTTCAGAGTCCGGCTTGACAGCAAAGGCGCATTCAGTTCCATCTTTGCGAAACACCTCCGTCGTGAACTCTTTCAAAAGGGTAAGAGGGGCAATTATTTCGCCACCTTCCGCGATACTCCCAAACAATGGGAGGCATGGAATTTGGATGGCGATTTTGAGAAACACCGTATTGACCTCTGGGATATTAAACAGATAAAAATAGTGGAAACCGGCCCCCTGCGTGCAACCGTCAAAGTGGAATGGAAAACCGTGCATGGATCATCGCTGACACAACACATGCACTTCTATCACCAATCGTCACGGATAGACTTCCAGACTCATGTTCGCTGGCATGAAAAACAAGTATTGATGAAGGTATCGTTTCCATTGAACATGAAAACGCCGAATGCCACATATGATATTCCCTTCGGTGCAATCCGCCGCTCCTCAAAACCTCACACCGACTGGGAAAAAGCAAAATTTGAAGTACCCGCACAGCAATGGGCAGATTTGTCAGATGCAAAATATGGAGTGAGCATTCTCAACAACTGCAAATATGGATATGATGCGAAAGAAAATACACTGCGGCTGACACTCCTTCGATCACCTCACTATCCCCATCCCATTGAACCATCTCGTTCCGATGAAGAATTCAAGGACCAAGGTGAACATACCTTCTCCTATGCTTTGCATTCGCACAGCGGAGATTGGATAAAAGGCCAAACAGTACGTCGTGCCCGCGAATTCAATCATCCTCTTCTGGTATTTCCCAATATTTATACAGATGCTTTTCCACTTATTGTTGAGTCTAATAAAACAAATATCAGTATCGATTCGATCAAAAAGACTGAAGAAAATGATAATATTATCATTCGGCTGCACGAAGCACATGGAAACCTGACGGACACAGCGCTTCATGTGGGGTTTTCTGCATTACATGTCTGGGAATGCGATCTCCTCGAGAACGAACAGAAAGAGCATAAAATCACGAAATCGAAGATTCTTCTCAAATTTAAACCGTTCGAAATAAAGACGCTGAAGTGTATGGTGAAACGATCGAAGAAAATAGGATAACGCATTCGTAGCCCATCTCAGGTTTCTTACTGTGATCATATTACCTTACCTCTCAAGAATCATTGCTTGATTTGTTAAACCCATCAGGAATTGCCAAACACATCGCAAGCTGTTATTGTTCCTCTCTCAAGGTATGATACACCATACAAGAATAATCGAACAGACGATTAAAAGGTAACTTTTATAAACACACTATCATGAGGGAAGGAAGGTGACGAATATCAGCTGGAGCATTTATTTTATAGATTTTCCGCAAGAAGTTCACGGATCATTTTGATAATTTCAGGGGGATTGTACGGTTTCTGGATAAAATTCTTTGCACCAGACTTAATAATTTCTGTTTTGACATTCGGATTGAAATATCCGCTTGCCAGGACGCCAATCAATTCCGGATTGATTTCCCTCATTTTCAGGAATGCCTCCCATCCGCCTAAACGCGGCAACCCAAGATCGGATAACACAACACCAATCTCATCTTGATGAGCGGTGAATATCTCTATTGCTTCTATTCCATCTGTGGCAGCTAGAACCTTCAAACCGTTCTCTTCGAAAAGCAGCTGGAGGAGATCTCTCAGGATATCCTCATCTTCCACAACGAGAATTGTGTCTTTTTTAGACAATACGTTTGATTCCCTTCAATAAAATCTTCTCCCCCATCATTCCAGATTGGTTATTGCATTGGACGATGATATGCTCGAGAATAAACAAATCCCATAATGCAACATATCGATCATTCTCTCCGATTTCAAGATTTATTCATCAACAAAGAGCTAACGTTCATCTCAAAAAAGCCGTTCATTACTTCCATTACGATGATGGAAGATTCTCGGAATAACTACGACAAGTGCCTTTTCATAAAGTACTATCTTGGAAGACATAGACACTCGCTCGGGGAAACATCATAGGGATCGCCTTTCCCACACAATATCAGAATGGGAAATCTTGCTTGCTATCGAACGAAGGTCCAATTTTCTGAGGTTGTGGTTTTTTTGCCTTCTGATGAACAGCATTGGAGGTTACATAGATTGCTTTTTGAGGCTGGACCGGACAGGCATGATCACATGCACCGCATCCAACACATAACTCATTATTTACTTCGGGCAGCATGAGCTTTTCATACGGCACCATTTTCACAGCTTTGGTAGGACAATGCTCTGCACAAGCTCCGCAATCTTTTTTCTTGGAAACCACAATACAGTCGTCTTTGATAAAGGTTGCCTTACCGATTTGTGTCTCTTTTTTTATCTCCATGGAAAGCGGCAGAATTGCCCCCGTCGGGCAAACGTTTCCACAGATGACACAATCAAAATTGCAATAGCTTGCATCATAATTCATTTTGGGCTGGAGTATTCCTGCCAGTCCATAGTCAAAAGCCGATGGATACAACACCTGCGTCGGACACGAGCTAACGCA
The DNA here is from genome assembly GCA_964651225.1 of uncultured Ignavibacteriaceae bacterium. GTDB lineage: Bacteria > Bacteroidota > Ignavibacteria > UBA10030 > UBA10030 > Fen-1298. The sequence goes on along the minus strand of CAZYYD010000014.1, from coordinate 81,661 downwards.
CAAGTGGCATGCCGTGCAGAGACTTGAAAACCGCTCGACATTTGCTGAACCTGGAGGTGAGACAGGGTGTTTCCTGCTTACAAAAAATCCATTTATTTCTGCACTTGCAGAGCTATCCCTCCCTTGCCCTGGCAGGAGCAACCCTACCATGGGAAGAAAGAAACTTGCTAATACTTTCCTTCTCTTTGTATCTATCTGCAGAAGCGGGCCTGATGATTTCTTCCTTCTCCTCGAGTAGCTCATCCCTGCTGTGGGACATACGTCAAGACAATTAAAACATCCGATACATGCGGGGAAATCAATCTCCTTTGAACTGCTTTGTATGCAGTTTGCCTTACATACTCTTTCACACAAACCGCAATCCTTACAGTTGTTTTCGTCGATCACAATTCTGAAGAGCGAAACCCTCGACAGGAGACCTAAGAAGGCACCGGCAGGGCATAGAAGATTGCAGAACCATCTTCCGCGAGTATACGATAAATACACGATAAGACCCAGCGAGCTTCCGGAAACCAATAGGGAAACGATGTTTACATGAAGAAGCTGAATGGGAAAAATGGAGAATAATCCGAATACACTCAAAATGTATCCTGCTGCATTGTTTGCCAATATCACCGAGGGATTTACGAGGTTGGAAAGAATTCGTCCGAAGTAGCTGAACGGCTCGAGGATATTCAGAAGGATAAGACTCCCTGTCAGAGCCGCGATTGCTGTTACAAGAAGTAAACCATAATGCACAGAATATATTGGTTTTATGAAGCGAAACCTTCTATGCCTGCTCTTCCACTTTACGAGACGAATAAGAATATCCTGAAGAATTCCAAGCGGGCAGAGTGTCGAACAATACACCCTACCGAACAAAAGTGTTATGATGAGAACAAGTATCAACCCTATCGATACACTGCTGAACAGTGTCAGTGTATGGACCAATGAAGGGATCAGCTGTGTAGAGTAAAGAACTGTATGGATCCCGGCGGGGACATTATTGCCGAAATCAAGGAAGAGCATACTTACTGCAGTAACGAGCACAACCGCAAAAGCGACGCGGGTACGTTTTAACCACTGCAATACATCACCTCAAACGTTTATTCGCTTAATGCGGAGATTCTCTAAATCCATTCTGCCCACTTTTTGTTCTGCGGCCAGCTGTATATAACGAATATCTACCGGATTGAGACCAAACAATTTTGTTGCTGCCATATCAATCGTCACGATATCTGTTGAAATCAGCAGCGATTTCATTGCCACAACATCTTCCACAGAAACACCGCGGGGGCCATTTTGCTTCATCACTGCGTATGCATCAACGATATTGAGCGTTGGTTTTCGAAATGTCGCAAAATCTGCAATACATTGATGAAGATCGGTACGGTGCCAGAATCCCCTATCCCAGACATTCCCCATAAGGTTCTTCATAGCGATCGTAATGCGAGCACCACCGTGATTTTTCAGAACAGGGACGTTGATAAAAACATCGGCATTCAGAATGAGTTCATGTTCCTTTGCAGTTGTCAAACTTATGCCATGCGGCAGCGATATTTCATGATAGTACCCTTCCGAATGAGCCGGGGCAATTTTCCCTCCCGCATCCTTCACAGCCGATTCAATCCCGCTGTTCTTATAACATCTCTGCCAATTATCACATGTATGATCGAAGACATAGACTTCACCAGCACCTGCATTCCGACATTGGCGAATGATTTCGGCCACTAATTTCGGATTCGTATTACCGCCACGCTCCGGACCGACATCCCAGCCTATATTAGGCTTAACCACTACTTTTTGCCCCTTCTTAACAAAAGCCTGGATACCCCCCAGAGCTTCGAGACCTTTTTGCAGCATTACACCTGGTTCGCCACCTTTTACTGCGACCAAGTCAAATGGCAGATCGGAGGCACTATTCGAAAAAGCAAAAAGGTCTTGATAGCGTGCTGAAAGGGCAGTTCCGGCAACTACCGATGCGCCAATGCTCTTCTTAAAGAAAGTTCTGCGATCCACTTTGATTCTCCATGAGATGCCTATAAAATACTTCAGACATTTTTTATTTTTGAAAAATACTGATGAGCAATCGTAGCTGCACCGAAGATCTTTACCGCATCCCACCACGAGAATATGAAAAATCCAGCCTGCAATGAATTTGTCCAATTATGCATATATAGAAAATTGAGCTGGATGACTCCCAAAAAGAAAATACATAGAGAACCAAGAAACATTGAAAAAACCATCCACCAATAATCGCGGCGGATATTTGTTAATATCCCGACGACAAATGCGGCTATGGGAAAAGCCAGGAGGTAGCCTCCCGTTGGACCGATAATTTTCGCCAAACCAGAAGCACCACCTGAAAATACTGGTAATCCGAGACATCCGAGCACTACATAGAGTCCCAGGCTTATAGCACCAGCCCGTTTTCCGAGGATTGCCCCTGAAAGAAGGACAAAAAATGTCTGCATTGTCAGAGGAACCGGTTGAAGAGGTAATTCAATTTGTGCTCCAATGGCTGTCAATAACGCAAAGGTAAACATCCAAAATACCTTTGCAAGGACTGTCTCATCCCCTAAGCTTAATACATGAAAGGTTCCATTGATTCTCTTGGTTATCATATTTTTCTCCGTCGTTTTTTTCACTACTTCCGATAAATTATACAAATGTGGCAAGAAAATCAAACTTTGATGCAAGTTCTTTTCTTGTTTGACTTACAAGCGTTTTTTCGATATATTTCTATTCCAACTCCATAGAAGTTGGATTTTTTATGTCGTTGCATCGCCATCATTGGGGTGTAGCCAAGCGGTAAGGCAGCGGCCTTTGGAGCCGCCACTCCCAGGTTCGAATCCTGGCACCCCAGCAGACAATACTCCTTCAGGAATATTGCCTGATGGAAGCAGAAAAGTACGGTTTATATGTTCGGTGAACAGATCCAGAGAGTCATACAAAACACATCATACGTATAAGAAAGGAAGTCGATGAGCGAACTGAAAATATTTTCGGGACGAGCAAACCGCACATTGGCTGAACAGATTTGTAAAGAAGCAAAAGTTCCCCTTGGCGAAGCCACGATCCAAACATTTAGCGATGGTGAACTCTGGGTAAAATATGTTGAGAATATCCGCGGTGATGACGTCTTTATCATTCAGCCGACACAGCCGCCGGCGGAAAACTTGATGGAATTATTGATCATGCTTGATGCGGCCAAACGGGCATCAGCAAAACGCGTGACTGCGGTCATTCCCTATTTTGGTTATGCCCGTCAGGACAGAAAAGATCAGCCGCGCGTTGCCATTAGCGCAAAACTTGTTGCAAATTTGATCACCGAAGCCGGTGCTGACCGGGTCTTGACCATGGACCTGCATACAGCGCAAATTCAAGGGTTCTTTGATATACCCATGGATCATTTGTATTCATCGGCAGTCTTGATAGAATGCTTTAAGGACATGGACATATCGGACCTCGTCGTTGCATCACCGGATGTGGGGAGCATTAAAATGGCACGATCGTATGCCAAACGTCTTGGCTGTGAACTTATTTTGATAGACAAGCGGAGGCCCAAACAGAACGAGGCCGAAGTAATGAATATTATCGGCAATGTCGACGGGAAAAATATCCTGATCGTCGATGATCTTATCGATACCAGCGGAACGTTCGTCAATGCCGCCCAGGCGTTACGCGATAACGGTGCAAAGGAAATATTCGGCGCATGTACGCATGCCATTCTCTCAGGTCAAGCGTACAAGCGCATCGTGGAATCCGTTGTGAAGAAAGTCGTGGTCACCGATACGCTTCCGTTGAAGCAGAAATGCGACAAGATTACCGTTCGTACCACAGCGCCTATTTTCGCTGAGGCGATTCTCCGAACACACCGGAATGAATCCATTAGCTCACTTTTTGATGTTGACAAAAGATAAGACTTATCGAGGAGATATACGATGTCTGAAATAACCCTTGCTGCAGAGATCCGGAAAGATGTTGGAAAACGCACACGCGCTCTGCGCAGAACCGGCAAAGTGCCTGGTATCTATTACGGCCATGGGCAGCAAAATATTCCTGTTGCCCTGTCGGAAGTAACACTTAAGCCCTTATATACAACAACGGCTACGCACGTCATTCACCTAAAACTGGATGATGGTTCCTCTCACATGTGTGTGCTGCGGGACGTTCAATTGGATCCGGTTTCAGAGAAGCCGGTACATTTTGATCTTTTCGGCTTGAATGAGCATGAAGTGTTGACGATCGAAGTTCCAGTCAAGCTGACAGGCGGAATTCCGAAAGGTGTCCGTGAAGGAGGAATTTTGCAGCATATTTTGCACAAACTTAAAGTTTCGTGCCTGCCGAAGGATATCCCTGACCACATTGAAATCAATGTGGAAGAATTGGAGATCAACCGCTCCGTTCACGTCAGAGATATGACGATCCCGAATGTCAAAATACTCGAGAGCGAAACGAGTACGATCGTCGCTGTCGTTCCTCCTGTTGTTGTGAAAGAGCCGGAGCCGACCGCAGTAGCAGAAGCTGCACCCACTGCAGAAGCACTTGCAGAACCAGAAGTTATCGCTCGCGGAAAGAAGCCTGAAGAAGACGCCGAAGCAGAAGAAGAAAAGAAAAAATAGTTCTACGGTCATCTTTGAGATTCGATGTATCTCATTGTTGGTTTGGGTAATCCTGGACGCGAGTATTCACAGACTCGCCACAATGTGGGGTTCTTCGTCGCCGATCTTCTGGCGTCATCCTCGGGCGAAATCTTTCGCCCTGGCAAAGGGGATTATTGGATTACACAATATTCTTTGAATGATGTTCTCGTGTCTGTTGTGAAGCCTGTGACTTCCATGAATATGAGCGGTGTTGCAGTTCAGGAATTTCTTGAGCACACTGATATCCCATTAAAGAATGTTCTTGTTGTTTGTGATGATTTCCAGCTGCCGCTCGGAGCGATTCGGTTACGTCCGAATGGTTCCGATGGCGGACATCATGGTCTGGCATCAGTCATCTATCATTTACAGACAGATCAATTTGCCAGACTTCGCTGCGGCATACGAACAGCGTTGATGCTGCAGGAGAAACCGAAAATGAAGGATTTTGTCCTTGACCAATTCTCCGATTCTGAATTATCATCGGTAAAGTCGATGGTCGAAAGAGCACATAAAGCATGTACATCATTTATCCTAGAAGGCATTGAACAGGCGATGAACCAATACAATGCCAAACCGTTAGAAGATATTTCTTAACTAACCCTGCCCTCTCGCTGGAAGAGATTTTCCTTCGGAGCGGGCCATTATCAACATAAGTCCAAAGGGAACATAACCATGGCACAAAAGCAACAGATATATGAGACGACGTTTATCATCAACGCCAGTCTCGACGATCCACAGATTGACACCATTGTTGACAAGGTGAAAGATGTCATCGTGAAGCATCATGGTGAGATTATGGAACTCGTGAAATGGGGCCGCAAACGATTTGCGTATCCTATTAGGAAGAAAAACAACGGCTTCTATGTTGTCTTTGAGTTCAAATCTACGGGTGACTTAGTCGCTAAACTGGAGCGACACTTCCTTCTCGAAGAGAATATCATCCGCTTCCTTATCATTGCATTGGATAAGAAAGCTCTTCAAGCCCGTATCTCCGGGAATGATTTGTTGAAACAGGCGGCACCTCCTGTACCATCAACAAGCGGCTCTCCGCTTGTTGCAGCAGTCCCTGCGGAGGATCTTGACGTTCCTGAAGTGCCCATCAGCCCAATAAAAATTTGACTCTCACAAAGACATCACCGGAAGGATATTTAGTATGGCAATGACACCTCAACGATCTTCAAATCCGCGCGGACCAAACCGCGGACCACACAGCGGTCCCCCTCAGCGCGGCGGATATCAGCGGAACGCATCACCCAATGGCCAGAGGTCGACCAATCGTCAGCAGCAACAGCGGAAAAAACGGACATGCCGATTTTGCGATGCCAAAGATGTTTATATTGATTATAAAAATGAAAAACGCTTACAACGGTTCGTTTCCGAGCAGGGGAAAATCATTCCTCGCCGTATTACTGGCACCTGTGCTCGGCATCAGCGGCAATTAGTTATTGCCATCAAGCGTGCACGGCACCTGGCACTCCTATCGTTTGTCAATGATGCTGTGAGTTAAGCGAACCTCAACAAGACTTTTGTGGACTAAGGAGTACAACGTATGAAATTGATTTTAAGGAAGGATTCATCCACTCTCGGACGAGTTGGTGAAGTCATATCGGTTAAAGATGGATTTGCACGAAATTATTTGATTCCGCGCGGCATCGCCTATGAAGCCACTGAAGGCAATCTTCGGCAGCTCGATGAAGAACGAAAACAGCAGTCACGGCGTGTTGATAAAGAACGCACGCAGGCAGAAGCCCTTGCATCCCATCTGGAGAAAACTTCGGTGACAATCAAGATGAAAGTCGGCGAGGAAGATAAACTGTTCGGTTCTGTGACTGCTCAAATGATCGCCGAGTCTCTTACCGAGAAAGAAATTGTTCTCGACAAACGGCACATTGAACTTGAGGAACCTCTGAAAGCACTGGGAATTTACGATGTCCCTGTTAAGCTCGCCGGCGGTGTCACAGGTAAGGTAAAGGTCTGGATCGTTAGAGAATAGCCGTAGACATTACCTCAGATTAGAAAACCAGAAAAAGGGCAGGCCGCTTTCTCTACTGCCTTTTTTTATTTTCAGGGATTTATTTTGTCTTTTTTTTTGTTTTATCCATAGATGCTGTAAAAGGAACATTTGCAGTTCGCAAGACAATTTGGCTTCTGAGTATCGCAGACACTACGAGAGATCAATTATGACCGCTAAAAGAACTCAACATCTTCATGAAGTTACAATCCGCTTTGCAGGTGATTCCGGAGATGGGATGCAACTCACCGGCACGCAATTCACTAATACCACCGCTATTCTTGGCAACGATCTCAGTACATTGCCTGACTATCCAGCAGAAATCCGAGCACCGCAAGGCACAACGTCCGGAGTCAGCGGTTTCCAGATCCATTTTGGCAGTACAGAGATCAACACCCCGGGTGATTCATGCGACGTACTTGTTGCCATGAACGCCGCAGCGCTCAAAGTGAATCTGCATGGACTTCTGAAGGGGGGTTCCATTATAGTCAATACCGACGGTTTTGACGATAAAAATCTGAGGTTAGCAAAATATTCCTCCCATCCATTACGGAACGGATCGCTTTCAGATTATCAGGTGTTCGAAGTGGATATCACAAAATTAACCACACTGGCACTTCAGGAAATGAATCTTTCCAGTAAGCTGGTGGATCGTTCAAAGAATTTTTTTGCACTTGGAATGATGTACTGGATGTATAATCGTCCAATGGAGTCTACTATCAAATGGCTTAACGAAAAATTTGTCAGTAAACCTGATATCCGTGATGCAAACCTACGGGTTTTGAAAGCAGGTTGGAACTACAGTGAAACAACGGAAATCTTCAAAGTCCGATATGATGTAGCCGCTGCAAAGCTGGCACCGGGAATATACCGAAATATGACGGGCAACCAGGCAGCGGCCTGGGGATTGATGGCTGCAGCAAAAAAGGCTGGAATTGACCTCTTTCTCGGGAGCTATCCCATCACCCCGGCAAGTGATATTCTTCACGAACTTGCAATACATAAGAACTTCAGCGTGAAGACATTTCAAGCTGAAGATGAGATTGCCGGAATTACATCGGCCATCGGTGCTTCGTTCGCCGGTGCACTCGGTACTACAACGACCAGCGGGCCGGGTCTCGCTTTAAAAACCGAAGCTCTCGGACTTGCTGTCATGGTGGAATTGCCCCTTGTGGTGGTGAATGTGCAGCGCGGCGGTCCGAGCACGGGATTACCCACAAAGACTGAACAAGCAGATCTTCTCCAAGCTCTCTATGGAAGAAACGGTGAAGCGCCCATTCCCGTCATTGCCGCTTCGACTCCCTCTGATTGTTTCCATGCAGCATACGAATCTGCTCGTCTCGCGGTGAAATTTATGACGCCTGTTCTTTGCCTGACCGATGGATATCTTGGAAACGGCTCTGAACCATGGTTAATCCCGAACTTTGAAGCACTTCCTGATATTCCTCCACACTTCAAAATAAATCCAGAAGGTTTTCTTCCGTATAACCGCAATGAGATTACTCTGGCACGTCCCTGGGCAATACCTGGAACACCCGGCTTGGAACATCGAATCGGCGGTCTTGAAAAACAACACCTTACCGGAGATGTAAATTATGAGCCAGAGAATCATGAATTTATGATTCGTCTGCGCGCAGAGAAAATTCAGCGTATCATCAACGACATCCCTTTAGCTGAGGTTGAAGGCGACATGCATGGTGATCTTCTGGTTGTTGGCTGGGGAAGCACGTACGGGGCTATTCGATCCGCCGTACAGCGGCACCGCTTGAAAGGGCACTCGGTATCACATCTCCATATTCGTTATCTTAACCCAATGCAGAAGAATATTAGCGAGATCCTTTCGCATTTCAAAAGACTATTAGTACCAGAACTCAATTTGGGACAGCTCAGTGTACTCCTGCGATCCCGGTATCTCGTCCCATGTACCGGTCTGAACAAAATACAAGGATTGCCATTTCACGCTGAGGAGATCGAAAAGAAAATTGATGAGCTTCTAAAAGGAACACACCAATGAAAAACTCTATTCATGAAATCTCTCTCCCCTCCATTTCGGCTAGTGCGGGAAAGTATTCCACAAAAGATTTCCAGAGTGACCAGGAGGTGCGCTGGTGTCCGGGATGCGGTGATTATTCCATCCTTGCACAAGCCCAGCGAATTATGCCTGATCTTGGAATTCCCAAGCATCAGATTGTATTCGTTTCCGGTATCGGATGTTCCAGCCGCTTTCCCTATTATATGGACACGTATGGATTTCACAGCATTCACGGACGTGCAACAGCGATCGCTTCCGGTGTCAAATTAGCCAATCCTGCACTTTCCGTATGGGTTGTTACCGGCGACGGTGATGGCATGAGCATCGGCGGGAATCATCTGATTCATCTCCTGCGGCGGAATATTAACCTTAATGTACTTCTCTTCAACAATCAGATATACGGTTTGACAAAGGGTCAATACTCACCCACTTCTGAAAAAGGAAAAGTCACCAAATCAACACCGTACGGATCCCTCGATTATCCTTTCAATCCTATTTCACTCGCATTAGGCGCCGGTGCAACATTTGCAGCACGCACTATGGACCGAGATCCGAAACATTTGCAATTGATTCTCAAACAGGCAGCCGGACACAAGGGGACTTCATTTGTTGAAATTTATCAAAATTGCAACGTCTTTAATGATGGTGCATTCCTCCGGTTCACAGAAAAAGAAACAAAGGACGATAACATCATCATGCTCGAGCATGGAAAGCCACTGGTATTCGGCAAAGACAAGGATAAAGGTATTCGCCTTCAAGGCTATACCCCGGAGGTTGTTTCGTTGAACAATGGTAAATTTTCACTCAATGACCTGCTTATCCATAATGAAAACGATACGACACTTTCCTTTATTCTTGCAGACATGACGTATCATACCCACCTCCCACGCCCTTTTGGTGTCTTTTTAGCTGTTGAGCGTCCAACATACGATGCAGAGATGCAGCGGCAGATCACTTTTGCACAAGAAAGAAAAGGAATCGGAAGCATCGAAAAGCTTCTTCATTCCGGAGAGACGTGGAGAATCGAATGATTCTTCTCTATCTTTAATTACAGACGTTGTTTTGCAGAGGAGATTACACTTTATTTCCACTTTCCTATCCAAAAAAGAATAAGGAGTTTTCGTGTCACTTCAATTTGAGACTTTTCGGACACTTATACAGGATCATTCCCGCTTTGTGTTAACTACCCATGTGAATCCGGATGGTGACGGACTTGGCGCCGAAGTCGCACTCGCATTATTCCTTCAGAGTCAAGGGAAACAAGTAACAATTCTCAATTATGACCTTACTCCGGATAATTATCATTTTCTTGAACAGATCCACCCCATCCTGACATTCGATGCAGCCCTCCATGCCGTAACAATCGAACAGGCAGAAGTACTTGTTGTCTTAGACACGAATCATCTTGATCGACTCGTTGCGCTTAAGCCCTATGTTGCATCAAGCAAAGCATTTAAGGTGTGCATCGACCACCATTTGGAACCAGGGAAATTTGCCGATTTGTATATGCTTGATGAATCTTCTACGGCGACGGGCGAGATCCTCTATCATCTCATCAACCATCTGACAGACGGTGTAATTGATAACGACATAGCGACGGCTCTTTACACAGCGATCATGACCGATACAGGTTCCTTCCGATATCCAAAAACCGATGCCGAGACTCACAAAATCATAGCACATCTCATTCAACTAGGGGCAGATCCTGTTTCAGTCTATGAACAGGTGTACGAATGCGGATCACTCAATCGTCTTCAGCTCCTGGGCACAGCGCTTGCTAACATCCGGCTTACGCATCAAGGCAGGGTTGCCTATATTGTTCTCACCCGCGATATGTTCGCGAATACCCATACTTCCGATGTTGACACCGATGCCTTTGTGCCTTATGCACTGACGATCAGCGGAGTTCAGGTCGGGCTTATGTTCTCTGATTTGAACGATACCGTAAAAATTAATTTTCGTTCCAAGGGAAATATTTGTATTAATGGACTGGCAAAGGAGTTCGGAGGAAACGGACACAAGAATGCGGCGGGTGCGCGCATTCCTCAAGGCCGGTTAGAAGAACTTATTCCCCAAGTCCTTGAACAAGCTCGGACATACCTTCTTTGATTCGATCTTTCCTCTACAACAAAAAAGGCGTCTTCATATAGAAGGTGCCTTCGTTATTACTAGACTGAAAAGTCCTCAGATAATTCTTTATTCGAAATAGCTATCCGGGAAGTTTGTCCTTTCATACCAACTCATGACAGTGAATTTTTGTAAGGCCGGATACCCTACCGGCGCATCGGTTTGCAGCCGTTTATCAAAATCATAATCCTTCTGAAATCCAGAGGCAATTGCACCTCCAATATAAAACGTACCAACAGGATTACGGTTTTTTTGTTGAATCCCGCCAACAACCTTCAACTTTCCTGAGACATCCCTTGAAGCATAATTTTCTGCTTGAAGCCCGCCGGTTCTGCTGAAAAGAGATGCATTGATGGTTACACCTACCGCCGGATTAGTATTATTTGAGTTATCCGTAATAAGTATATCCTTATCTGCAACTATTCCTAACATGTCATCGCAGCGGGGTGAAATACTTTTAGGATCAGTAGCATAGACGATGGATGAATCTAAGTAGACTTTCCCCGTTCCTGTGCATCCCAGCGTTATTCTCCCATTCAGAGTTCCCTTTATATGTAGATCTCCATTCTTGACGAGCACTACCCCATTGCTTGTAAGACTACTGACATTATCATAGATGGTACGAGTTGAACCTGATGTAGGTGTACGCACTGCTATTTTCCCATCAGGATAAAAATCTATCCATACATTTTTATTCGAATAACTTTGACCACCAGAGCTTCCTAATGATATGACTTCAGCACAGCTTGAGGGCAACGCCTGGCTGATGCCGCTTTTGTAGCCGGCAAATTGAGGTTTACTGCTTGAGGGATTCTTATATAATCCGAGTTTGGTCGTCACTTTACCAAGAAATACGGGATTTCCAGAGACATTCAACTGATCTTCTGTATGCAGGGGTCCCCGGCATGTATCTCCGGTGATCCAATAGATACCGTTTTCATTGACGCTGTATATGGCGTACTCAGAAAACTTCCCCCGCTTTAGTCCTACAATACTCGTCTCTGCCAGCGTAGCATAGTACCCTCGCGCCATCAGCGTAATGCTGTCTGGGCCGGGCCACGTTTTATCAATATGAAAGGTACTCCCTCCCATAAAAGTATAATCAGATGTGGAGGGAATCCATCCCGTGTCCTTATAGAAAGCACCGACGGCAATATTAATACCGCTTCCAACACAGTACACCGCCTGTTCCATTTCGTAGTACTTCGTGTACTTATCGTATGCCATCGTTGTAATGGTGGATAGATTAAATCCCATAACCATAAAAATGACATTGAATCCCATAACCATCATTAAAGAAGTACGTCCCATCGCTTTTCTCCTTACTTGCCCTTAACGATTCCGCAGATTCTTTGAGGACAATCGAATTTGACGCCAGAAAATTTGATACTGAGTGGTGTCCTGCATATATTCCTGCTGCACCGGTGAAGGGCTCTCCAGTTGCACTGACAAATCCACCAATCCGACGGTTGAAGGATTCGCAAATGCTTCTGGATACGTCAATGGCTCTTCCAAATAGTTGGAATATTGAAATTTGAATTGTGTTACGCCAAGATTCCACCGGTCCGGTGTATTACTGTTCACTTTTCTGTATAAATAACGATCTCTTGGATTGGGTGTTGCGGTTAATTCCGATGCTGCACCGAGAGAGTATTCAACCCGATCGATACCTCCATTATCATTGAGGTCTGTAAGAAATGCAAATTTATTTGAATCACAATACACAATTGCATCTGCAGGATTTGGAATGTGTGTAGAGATCTTGCAATATCCAATACGCTTAAAATCGTCTTCCAGCAATGTAACAAGGATAATGAGATTGCGCTGGAGAACATAATTCGCAAAATAAGCGGAATTGTTCTCGGTTGCACTTGCATTCAACCGAAGTGCCATAATGAAGAGTAATCCAAACACAATGAAGGAACCGATGATATCAAGAATGGATGATGAGCCCATAAGTTTTTACCGGAAATAACTGAAAATATAGGATAATTTAATTGTATCAACTCCTGAAGTACTGGACTGATCCTCAAATACATTTCGGCTCACTGAACCTGCAACTTTAAGATCGATTCGTTTAAATCGCGTTTTTGAAGTAGTGGGGGTATTTGGTGCTGCATCTGTTACATAATAAACTGTCGACAGTATTCTAAACAAATCAACGTTTCTGACCGTATCCAGTTTATTCATGCCATTAAAGTCGTCAAAATCATCCCAAGTATCATCTTGATTCGCCAGCTCGGTCGAGCCGTCCCGTCCTAATGTTCCGGATAATTCAGAGTCGAGGACTATTGGACCTGTAACGGTTTGTTCGTCAAAAGGAAGACCGGAGGCTTTTTCTATGTATGAGGAAGCCAGGGAAATTGCGTAGACCCCTAATTCTGTCTGACGCAGAATGGTTCCTGATTGTAAATTATTTTGATTAACCGTCAGAACTGTCAAACCAAGGAGGATCATAGCACCGGTCGTTAAAAGCATTTGCCCTGTATTCATAAGCTATCCTATTTTTCCTACGACCATAATAAGCGGAATGGGGATCAGACACTGTGATCTTCCGCAAGAACAGGGAGAATCTACCATATCAAAAATGCACAAAAATTGTGCCTCATTTCAATTCGATTTTCCCTAAGAATTTCGATGATTAACATTTCTTATTACACCCCGAGAATCAATGAACGTAGAAATTACATGTTTATCAGAGTAATATTTTCTTCCCCGTTCCTTGAGCAACCAAAGATTCACGATTGAAAAGTATTGCTCATTTCAGCCATTGTCAAGGTACTTAATGGGAGCGGTTAGCTCTCTTACCGACTATTTCTTTGTTATGAAGGGTTTTGTAATTGCCCAGGCTGCAATAGTCATTCCATCCCAAATAGTACCGGACGTAATCAAAGAATCGATCTTCTCGGGCTCGAAAAGATTTTTTTCAAATTCCTCGGTTTCATCGGGTTTTGGTTGAACTGCTCTAAGATTTCTTGCAATGAAAACACGGCAAATTTCATTCGTCACCCCATTGTAAGGATTAAATTCACCGGCTATTTCCAAATCCCGCGCAATAAAACCAGCCTCTTCTTCAAGTTCATGAACAGCTGTTTCCTCATACGAATGGTCATCTTTCACTCCTCCGCAAGGAAATTCCAGACTTTCCCTGTTATTCAAATATCGGTACTGATTGACAAGAACTATCCTTCCATCTTCTGCCACCGGCACCACCATGCTTGCACCATTAGTATGGACAGAATGGTAGACACCGGTGTTGCCATTCGGAAGTTTTGTATCGTCCTTTTTATATGTCCACCAAGGATTCTTAAAAAGGACAACTTCGGAAAGCTTTATCCAGACTGTAAGCGCCATGGGAGGAGGATTTTTTGAATTGAGTATTCTTCAAGGTCGATCTGCCCTGAAATTGCAATCGACCTTTCAGGGTCATTTAAAATGTTAGACTAATTCGTTCTCGGAGAAGAAGAAAGCGACTTCGATATTCCCGTTTTCCGGCGAGTCGGAACCATGGACGATGTTTTCACTTTTGTTGTCTGCAAACAATTTTCGCACTGTTCCCTCAGCGGCCTCCTTCGGGTCGGTTGCACCAATCAGTGTCCGATACTCTTCGACCGCATTGACCTTCTCCAGAGCAATAGGGACACATGGTCCACTGGTCATAAAATCAACAAGACCTTCAAAAAATGGACGTCCCTTATGTACAGCGTAAAAAGCACCAGCAGCTTCACGGGTAAGCCGGATTTGTTTCATTCCAAGAACTTTAAACCCTGCCTTCTGAATTCGGGCAAGAACTTCGCCCTGGAGATTCTTACGGACACAATCAGGTTTGAGAATCGCTAATGTTCGCTCAACTGCCATGGAAATTGCTGCTCCTTCCTTCATGAAAACAATGGTTTCGAAATATTACTTTTTCTTTTTGTTTTTTGGCTTTACGAGTTTCGCTTTACTTTTTCGAAGGATTTTGTTTTTTGCAGATCTAGCACCTGTATTTTTCTTGCCATGTTTTTTTAATGCTTTTGCCATAGTTTCGCCGATGATCGCTGGACTGTCAACGACAATGATTCCGGCTTCCCGCATCGCCTGCATTTTCTCGGAAGCGGTTCCCTTGCCCCCTGAGATGATAGCGCCGGCATGACCCATCCTTCGACCGGGAGGCGCAGTCTGGCCGGCGATAAATCCGACAACCGGTTTCTTGACATATTTTTTGATGTATTCCGCTGCTTCTTCTTCGGCATTCCCGCCAATTTCACCGATCAAGATAATGGCATCTGTGTTCCTGTCCTGATTGAAAAGCTTCACGGCATCGATGAATCGTGTTCCAATAATCGGATCACCACCAATGCCTACACATGTAGATTGTCCGATACCGCGCTGCGAAAGCTGTGAGACCGCTTCATAAGTTAATGTTCCACTCCTCGAAACAAGTCCTACGCGGCCGGCCTTATGAATAAAACCAGGCATGATACCAATTTTTGCGACATCCGGCGTAATGATTCCGGGACAATTCGGTCCGATAAGCCGTACACTCTTGCTGGTGATATATTTATACGCTTTCACCATATCGCTTGTAGGAATCCCTTCAGTAATCGCCACGATGAGTTTTACTCCAGCATCCGCTGATTCCATAATCGCATCGGCGGCAAATGCCGCAGGGACAAAGATAATGGATGTATTTGCTTTTGCTTCTTTGACCGCTTCCCGCACCGTATTGAACACCGGCACAGGATGCGGAAGTTGATCTCTTTCATTGCCCTGATATTTTGTCCCCCCTTTTCCTGGAGTGACACCGGCAACAACATTCGTCCCATACTCCATCATCTGTTTCGTATGGAATGTGCCTTCGCTGCCTGTAATACCCTGAACAACGAGACGTGTATTTTTATCGACGAGAATACTCATGTGATGGATATTCCTGTTTGGTGAATGGTTGTGTTAGTATGATGTTTCTAGAAAATCTGCTGCTCGTAAGAGCGTCGCTTCGCCAAATTGCGGTCCCAAAACCTGCAATCCTATCGGCAATCCTTGATGATCCTCACCGCATGGAATGCTTATCCCCGGAATGCCTGCAAGATTTGCCGATGTCGTATAAATATCTGAAAGATACATCTGCAGGGGATCATCGACTTTCTCACCTGCTCTGAATGCAGTCGTGGGCGATGTCGGGGCGACCAAGCAATCGACGGTGGTGAAAGCTTTCTCGAAATCTTCCTGTATGAGCCGGCGCACTTTTTGACCTTTTCTGTAATAGGCATCATAATATCCTGCAGAGAGAACATAGGTGCCGAGCATGATACGGCGTTTCACTTCAGACCCAAAGCCGTCACTTCGCGAATTAATATACATTTCTGAGATGCTGCCTACGGTATCGGATCGAAATCCGTACCGAGCGCCGTCATACCGAGCAAGATTTGATGATGCCTCTGCTGTCGCAAGAATATAATATGCTGCAATGGTGTATTCTGTATACGGTAAACTTACTTCCTGAATGAGTGCGCCATAGGACCGGAGAATTTCTATTTTTCCCTCAACCGCTGCTTTGATCTCATCATCAAGACCGTTATCAAAATATTCCTTCGGGATTCCTACGCGTAATCCTTTGATATCCTTCGTTAATTGCGACGCATAGTCCGGCACCGGAACTTCCGCTGATGTCGAATCTTGTGGATCATGCCCGGCGATAATTTGCAGCACTCTCGCCGCATCCCTGGTCGTCAGAGTTAAAGGTCCGATAGAGTCAAACGATGATGCATATGCAACCAACCCATACCGGGAGACTCTGCCATAGGTAGGTTTCAATCCAACAACACCACAGAATGCTGCCGGCTGACGGATTGATCCCCCTGTATCTGATCCTATTGAGGTCGTCGACAATCCTGCTTTTACTGCGACTGCCGATCCGCCGCTTGAACCGCCCGGAACTCGCGATTCATCCTGCGGGAGCCTAACTCGTCCGTATGCGGAGTTTTCCGTCGATGACCCCATGGCAAACTCATCCATATTATTCTTGCCGATAATAATGGCGTCTGCCTCACGTAAACGCTGAACAACAGTTGCGTCGTACAATGAAGTGAAGTTCTCCAGTATCTTTGATCCGCACGTCACGTGTTCATCTTTTACACAAATAGCATCTTTGATTGACACCACCATCCCTGCCAACGGCCCTGCATTGCCCGAACGGATTTTTTTATCGACGCGCTTTGCCTCTTCAAGGGCTGTGTCTGGGAACACAGAGAGCAGTGCATTCAAATGCTTCTTTTCTTCGATTGCACCAAGATATGACTTCGTGAGATCCTCACAACTTATTCTTCCGGTTGCGAGTTCTTCGCGGATGGTATCATAATTCTTCATGGATTCGCTGTCGATGATACTCGATTCCCACAGTCATTCCGACAACCATGTCAGCCTTTTGGCTTCGTATCGGTCGATTCATCAATCTTCTTTACTTCCTTTTCGACCTCGTCCTGAACATCTTTTGCCGCCTTACGGAATTCCCGTATTCCCTGACCTAGCCCTTTGGCCAGTTCTGGAAGTTTCTTTGCACCGAAAAACACCAGGACGATGAGCAAAATAAGAAATAGCTCTTGACCACCTATAGATCCCATGGTACTAACTCCTCTCTACAACCATACTTTCTACAAATTGAAATTGTGAACTTACACTTTGAATCATGGATTGAAATATTTTTTTGCCATCGGTATGCTTCAAGACAGGATCGGCTGCTCGCTCAGGGTGAGGCATCATCCCCAAGACATTCCCCGTCTCATTGACGATCCCTGCGATATTGTTCAAGGAGCCGTTTGGATTTGCTTCATCAGTCACATTTCCCGCCCTGTCACAGTAGCGAAATACTACCTGCTGATTCTCTTCCAGCCGTTTGAGTGTTTCCTGATCCGTAAAATAATTTCCTTCGCCATGGGCAATAGGAATTTCAAGCACTTCTCCCTTTTTACTCATTCCGGTAAACCTGGTATTTGCATTTTCGACACGAAGATGCAGATATTTGCAGATGAATAAAAGCGATCGATTCTTTAATAACACACCGGGCAAGAGTCCGGCTTCTGTTAGTACTTGAAAACCATTGCAAATACCGATCACCATCCCGCCATTCTGAGCGAATCGAACAACATCTTTCATCACCGGCGAGAATCGTGCAATGGCTCCGCATCGGAGATAATCACCGTAGGAAAAGCCTCCGGGGAGGATAACCACATTTACATCACCAATGGAACCTTCTTTATGCCAAATGAGACGTGTTTCCTGTCCCATGATAGTTTCGGCAACATAATGGGCATCATGGTCGCAATTTGAACCCGGAAAAACAATAACACCGAATTTTACGTTCGTCATGGTTGAGCCGTCAACTCTTCGAAAGGTTCCGTGGTAAAGGTATAACTTTCCATGACAAGGTTTGCAAGAAGCTTGTCAGAGATCTCTCTTGTCATTCGTTCGGCTTCGTCGCGCGAACTAGTTTCGATATCCATCTCTATGTATTTCCCTATTCGCACATTCCCCACCGATTCAAATCCAAGTGCATGGATCCCTTGCTCGACCGCTTTTCCCTGCGGATCCAATATCGACTTCTTTAACGTTACGAAAATTTTTGAATGAAACACCTTACTCTCCTAGATATCAATGCTTGAAAATTCCCCGGTTTCTTCCGGTTCATTCTCTGTTTTTTTAACTGCTTTCTTTATTCCCGAGACAGCATATCGGACCAAACCGAAGAGGATATACAAAGCCAGGAGCATGAACAGAAGATATCCTTTGGAAAACAGGACAAGTAAAAACCCTATCAACGATATTCCAAATTTCCAGGGATACGCTTTCACCTGTTTCTTCGAAAGCTTCGGCAGGGTATCGTATTTCACATGACTTACCATTAAGAACGATAAGAGTATCACAAGGGCCGTGAGGCCGATTCCCGGCAGGGGCAGCAACCCGGATTGGAAACTTCCGTCCAGCTGAAGGATAAATGCACATATTGTTATCGCCTGCATCGGAATAGGCAATCCATTGAAATAGTCCTTATCAAAGCCGACCAGTTGCACGTTGAACCGTGCCAGACGGATCGCTCCAAATATCACGGGCATTGATGCAATGAGAATGCCCCAATTCCCCAATGTCGAGAGAAAGAGTTGATACACTAAGAAGGAAGGAGCTGCACCGAAGGAAACCACATCCGCCAGCGAGTCCAGCTCAACACCGAATTGACTGGAGGACCGTGTAATCCTCGCCATCACTCCATCCAGCGAATCGAATATTGCGGCGAGGATAATGAACCATGCTGCTGTTTGAAATTGACCCTGATTGGTGCTGATAAGTGAAAGGAAGCCACAAAAAATGTTGAGGGTTGTGAATAGACTTGGTACAACCGCCCGAGTAATTTTCATAATTATTTCTTCTCCGGTAGGTTCTGAGAGTATTCTCCCACAATCGTCTCGCCAGCCTTTGTTACATCCCCCAGCGCTGATCGAATCGTCGTTGAAAGGGGCAGAAATAGGTCTACGCGAGAGCCGAACTTGATCATACCGAACCGCTCACCTGCGGTTACCGGATCGCCCGGTTTTAATGGACAAACAATTCTCCGTGCAACGAATCCGGCTATCTGCTTGACCATCACCTTCCCAGATACGCCCTCGAGTCCCACAATCATTTGTTCGTTCCTTTCCGAGGCTTTATCTTCGAATGCCGCGAAATATTCGCCCTTGACATATCGTGTATGCTTGACGATTCCCGTCACAGGATTGCGGTTCACATGAACATTGAGCGGTGACATAAAAATACTTATTTGCCAGACATCGCTATGAAAGAACTCTTCATCATGAATTTTCTTTACAGTGACAACCCTGCCATCTGCCGGAGCAATGATAAGATGTTCGCCCTTTGGTGTAGCACGCTCCGGGTCACGGAAGAAGTTTGTTGTAAAGCCAAGGAATGCCAGTGATACAACAATGAGCGAGTATCGATATGATTTCGGTTCGACAAACAGGAGCGCCAGGACAACGATCACAACGCAGACTGCAGCTATAGTGAAATATACATCATATCCATATTTTGTGATCATATTCCCTTAAACCTGTCCTGCTGCATGATATGAACTCCGCACCAAAGGACCAGACTCAACATGCCTGAATCCCATAGACAATCCTTCTTCCTTGAGCATTTTGAATTCATCGGGATGAGCATAACGATCGATCGGCACATGGTCCTTTGTCGGCTGAAGATACTGGCCTATGGTCAGGATATCGCACTGCACAGCGCGTGTGTCGTTCATTACTTGAAGAACCTCTTCCGTACATTCCCCAACACCAAGCATCAATCCTGTTTTTATTACAAATCCCTTCCGCTTTGCCCTCTCGAGCACTTCCAGCGATTGCCGATAATTTGCCTGCGGACGGATCATTCGATACAGCCGCGGCACAGTTTCCAGATTATGATTTAAGATATCCGGATTCGCTGAAAGTACGATATCAAGAGCTTTTTCATTTCCTTTAAAATCCGGAACCAGTACTTCCACTTTGCATTTCGGGACACGCTCATGGATCAATTTTATCGTTTCAGCAAAGATGGGCGCTCCGCCATCATCCCGTTCATCACGATTGACTGACGTAATGACTGCATGCCGGATCTTCATCAATTCGACAGCTTCAACGACTCGGCGCGGTTCATCCCAGTCTAATCCATACTCCGGCCTGCCTGTTTTGACGGCGCAAAACCCGCATGACCTGGTACAAATATCGCCAAGAATCATGAAAGTTGCAGTACCTAAATTCCAACATTCGCCCTTATTCGGACAACGGGCTTCTTCGCAGACTGTATGTAATTTGTGGGAACGCAGAATACTATCCAGACGCACATACTCGTTTCCGCCGGGAATCTTTGCTTTCAACCACTCAGGACGTCTCAAGTGTGTTACTGCTGCGGTGTCAGTACTATTTTCGCGACCTTCTCTTGTCACACATTCACCATATCAAAGTTACAATGCTCTAAATACCATTTCATACGCGAGATGCATTGCCCGCCCATCGCACCATCAATGACTCGATGATCAAAAGAAAGTGTGAGGTAAGTCATCGAGCGAATTCCTATGGAGTCACCACCGGTGTCATTAGCCAGCACGACAGGCCTTTGTTTAATCGCTCCAACTCCCAGTATCGCCACTTGAGGCTGGTTAATGATTGGTGTTCCCAGGATATTTCCGAAAACACCATAATTCGTGATAGAGAACGTTCCATCGACAATTTCGTCCGGCATGAGTTTCTTTGTCCTTGCCCGGACAGCGAGATCTGTCAATGACCGAGCCAGTTCCAGAAAATTCTTCTCTCCAGCATTGCGCACAACAGGGACTATTAAACCATTCGGTGCAGCAACGGCTATCCCCAGATTGATGAAATTCTTATAGATGATTACATCACCCTCAACCGAGCTATTCGCAATCGGAAATTCCTTCAGCGCTTGTATCGCGGCAATTGTAAAGAACGGTGTCAATGTCAACTTGAAGCCATGGTTCTTCTCAAACCTCTCTAATATACTCAAACGAAAGTTCACAATCGAGGTCATATCCACTTCGTCGACTACCGTGACATGAGGGGAAGTCGATACACTTCGCACCATGTGTTCGGACATTTTTCTCTGGAGATTATCCATTCGGACAACGGTATACCTTGGTGCCTGGTACTTCTTCGTTAACAACTCCCAATCAGTGCTTTGTCTGATGCTCGTGTGTCCCTTTGAGGGAACAGCCATTTCTTTGACTTCCCTCTGTTCCAGATAGAAGAGAATATCGTGCTTCGTGACTCTGCCATTTGATCCGGTACCGGCAATCTGACTGAGTTCGGCTTCACCAACTCCTTCCTTCCTGGCTATGGTTTTTACTAATGGTGAATACCATCGATGGAACCGCTTCCCGCTCAATGGATCACTCACCGGGATTTGTCCTTGAGCTTGAACATCGGCAATTTTTTCAGGTTGATCCTTTCTTATGGATTCCGACATTACTTCCTGGACATCAAGTTTTCCTTTTGAAGGGTCAGTCTCAATATAGGCGATAACAGTCCCAACGGGGACTGTTTCCTGCTCCTTGACAACGATCTTCATCAGGATGCCGCTCACCGACGAGGGAATTTCAGAATCAACCTTGTCTGTACTGATTTCGAGAATTGTCTCATCTTTCTCGACTTTTTCGCCTATCTTTTTCGCCCAATGAAGGATGGTTCCCTCTTGAATACTTTCGCCCATCTTCGGCATGATGATTTCAACTTGCATAGATGTCCTTTCTCGTGCTGTTTCCATTACCTAGCATGATGTTTTGATTTGTGATGACCAATGGAAACGGGCATCCCGCTCTTAAATCGAGCGGGACCTTTTTGTATGGACTATCGACATAAAACACAAGATTTCTTTCTTAGCGTGCCATTAGTACGCAGCAAGCTGTTCAAGTGCAGTGATAATTTTTTGTTTGTTCGGCAGCATAGCATCTTCCAGCGGCGGGCTATAAGGGATAGGCGAGTCAAGCGCTGCCACCCGCACAATGGGTGCATCAAGATATTCAAAACAATCCTTCGTTATTCTAGCAACGATCTCCGCACCAAAGCCTGCTGTAAATGTATCTTCATGAATCACTGCCACTCTGCTGGTTTTCTTCACAGAACGATAGATCGACTCTTCATCTAATGGATTGAGGGTGCGTAAATCGATAACTTCCACACTCACTCCTTTGGTCTCCATAACCCGTGCTGCCTCCAGGGATTGCTGCACCATCGCCCCATACGTTATGATCGTGATGTCGCTCCCTTCGCATCGGACTGCAGCGACCCCTAGCGGAAGTGAATAGTGAGCATCTGGTTCAGGACTGGAAGAATATCCCTGACGATACAATCCTTTATGTTCCATGAAGAGTACCGGATCATCGCCCCGGATCGCAGACTTCAATAATCCTTTCGCATCGGCAGCTGTTGAAGGAAAGACTAAACGAATTCCCGGAATATGTGCCATGATCCCCTCAATGCACTGGCTGTGATACAATCCGCCGTGAATATATCCTCCAACAGGAACCCGAACGACCAATGGGCATGTCCACAGTCCATTGGAGCGATACCGTATCATGGCCATCTCATCGCGGATTTGCATAAACGCGGGCCAAATATAATCGCCAAATTGAATTTCAGGAACGGGAGTCCATCCTTTTAAGGCCATCCCAATCGCAATGCCGATAATACTAGCTTCCGCCAGCGGTGAATTGAAAGTCCGTTCGATTCCGTACTTTGTGAGCAATCCTTTCGTTGCTGTAAAGACGCCACCTTTTCCGTCAGCGACATCTTCACCGAAGACAACCATTTTGGGGTTGCTTTCCATCTCTTCGTTCAAGGCATGATTGATAGCATCGACCATGACAATTTTACTGCCTGTATGAACCGGCTCAACAAATTCTCTGGGGGGGTCCCCATGAGAGGAACCATAAACTTGGTTCAAGACTGTCGATGCATCAGGAACAGGCCGGCTTTCCGCCCAATCTGCGGCAGCTTCTACGGTCTGCTTTACTTCTTCCTTCAATGCGGTAATTTCGCTCTCCGTTATATATCCACCCCCTATAAGATCATTGGTCATCCGCGGGATAGGATCGCGTTTTTTATCCATCTCAATATCTTCCGGTTTCCGGTATTTCCGCTGATCATCAGAAGAGGAATGAGGAAGAAGCCGTACAACATGAGCGCGAATCAACGATGGGCCTCCATTTGTACGGGCACGATGCACAGCGCTCTGCATAGTATGAAATGACTCAAGGAAATCCGTGCCATCGCATTGAAAACGTTCAAGCCCTTGAAATCCCTTTGCGACCTCATAGACGGAACCACCGGCAGTTTGATTTGTGACCGGCACAGATATAGCTAGTTTATTGTCCTGAATAAAAAAGATAACCGGCAACAACTCCCTTGCAGCCCAATTGACTGCCTCGAAGAATTCACCTTCGCTCGTTGCTCCTTCACCCGAAGAAACGTACACGACCTCATCCGTTTTCTCTTTCTTCGCCGCCAAAGCCATTCCTACCGCCTGGAGATATTGAGTGCCGGTTGGACTGGATTGTGTAATGATGCGAAGCTCCTTTTTACCAAAATGCCCCGGCATTTGTCTTCCGCCGCTCCCCGGTTCTTCAGCCCGGTGAAGTGCTGACAGCATGATTTCTTCCGGTGTCATCCCATATCGAAGGACAAAGGCCTGATCCCGATAATATGGAAAAGCCCAGTCATGACCGGGCTTCAACGACGCTGCTGCTGCGATCTGGGCTGCTTCGTGCCCTGATCCGCCAATATGAAAAAATACTTTCCCTTGCTTTAACAACGTCTGCTGCTTCTCATCCATTCGCCGTGAAAGCAGCATGATCCGATACGCTTGGATCAACTCTTCTTTCGAAAGTCCAACCAGGTTTATGGCATCGGCTGATTTCGTTTCCTTCACCTTCTTCACGCTGCAGGGTACTCCATTTGATTTAAGAATGAATGGTGCCGCCTATGTTTCCACCAGTGAGAGAATTCTATAGAATACCCTCTTCTGCCACCGACTGAAGATTTAACCTCATTGTCAGATTGTCCAGTTCAGATTTCGTGATCCATTGAGGTTGGCACAAAAAGACTTCTGCAAATGATTCTATGAGACTATCCTGTACAGCACTAACACTAACATCCTGTCCTAACACCCGGTTCATCGATGTTACCCCTTTATGAAATATGCCACACGGAATAATCCGATCAAATTTTGTCAGATCCGTATTCACGTTCAGGGCAAAACCGTGCATCGTCACCCATCGGCTGACTTTTATGCCGATCGCTGCAATTTTTTCGCTGTTGACCCAGACACCTGTTAATTCGTCCTCCCGTCGTGCAGCTATGCCAAATTTCGATAATGTCCGAATGATAACTTCTTCAAGATTGCGTAAATACCAATGGATATCAGGGGAGTACTTCTTCAGGTCGAGGATAGGATATCCAACAATTTGACCCGGACCATGATACGTGATATCACCGCCGCGATCAATATGGAAAACATCGATACCACCGGCTTTCAACTCCGCTTGCGAAGCGAGAAGATGATTATCGTCGCTGCTTTTACCGAGAGTGTAGACTGGTTCATGTTCCGTGAACAGCAGGATATCCCCTATCGCGCCGGATTGTCTGAATGCCCACATTTTTTTTTGGAGCATCCACACGTCCTCATATCGGGTGCGATGAATATTTGCAACAAGGATAGGAATCACTGATTTAATCTTGCTGGATTCCCTATATGTGAATGGCGACATTAAATGCCTGACCGGCTGCTTCCATCACTGCTTCTGACAGTGTTGGATGCGCGTGCATGGTGTTATGCAACTCTTCCCATGTCGTTTCAAGTGCTTTGGCAATTCCCAATTCGGCAATCATTTCTGTCGCTTCAGATCCTATAATGTGCGCACCTAGCAATTCGCCAAACTTTTCATCAAAAATGAGTTTCACGGTTCCTTCTGTTTCACCGATCGCCAATGCTTTGCCAAGCGGACGAAACGGGAAACGCCCGACCTTCACTTTATACCCCTGGGCGACTGCGGCTTCTTCGGTCATCCCAACGCTGGCAACCTGCGGCTGACAATAAGTGCAGCTTGGTATATTCAACCTATCGATACCATGCTTTGCCCTTCCGGCAATATGATCAACGGCAACCAATCCTTCCTGCGAAGCGACGTGGGCAAGCAATGGAGGACCGGAGACATCTCCTATAGCATAGATCCTATCGATGTTTGTCTTATTGAATTCATTGACGGAGATAAATCCACGTTCGGTCTTTACGCCGACCGCCTCGAGTCCGAGATTTTCACTGTTCGCTTGAACACCGACTGCCATCAATGCAACATCCGCGGTAATATCTTTCCTGCCATTCTGATCGGAGACCGTCACGGTCACTTGTTCGCCAACCTTGGCTCCTTCCACCTTTGTCCCAGTAAGGATATCCATTCCTGATTTCTTCAGACTGGCTTCAAGAAGTTTTGTAATCTCTTTATCTTCATATGGCAGGATCGATGGCAGCATTTCAACGACCGTCATCTTCGTACCGAACGAGTTGTAGAAATACGCAAATTCAATCCCGATAGCGCCGCCGCCAATCACGATCATTGATTTTGGCTGTTCAGGAAGGCTCATTGCTTCCGAACTTGTGATTATCTTTTTCCTGTCGATGCTCACTCCCGGCACCGATCTCGGTCTTGCACCAGTCGCAAGGATAATATTCTTCGTTTTGATGGTTTCGGTCAAGACACCATTGTTCAGCACCTCGATCGAGTTCCTCCCGGATATCTTTGCTGTTCCGGAAATAACATCGATCTTGTTTTTTTTCATCAAAAATTCAACACCTTTGGAAATCCGGTCGGCGACACCGCGGCTGCGGGAAATGATCTTGGAAAAATCATACGACAACCCTGTATGGGAAATTCCAAATTCCTCCGATTTCTTCATCATAGTATATACTTCAGCGCTTTTGAGGAGTGCTTTTGAGGGAATACAGCCCCAATTGAGGCATATACCGCCCAATTTATCACGCTCTACAAGACCGACTTTCATCCCCAGTTGTGCTGCTCTGATCGCGGCTACATATCCACCCGGACCGCTGCCAATCACCGTTACATCAAATTGTCGTTCTGCCATGGTAATCCTTCCACTGGAAGTAGTATTCAATTTCCTTCTTAATATAGTCAGAAGAGTTCCGAAAGGCAAAACGCTTCCGCTCACTTCCTTGCTCTTTCCTCTATCCAACGATGAATCATTCTCTCTAAGTTCCCCACTTCCGGGTCTCTCCGGTCATGGCGAACTCCTGTCAACTCCACCATGATGAAATTTTTCTCATCGCAGATAATTCGAATTCTCATTGATTCTTTTTCACTTTTCAGGTATGTTAAAATAAAAAGAGCGGATGGCTGAGGCACCACAACGAGTCACCATAAGCAACCGCAAAGCGCGGCATGAGTATTTCATCATCGAAGCAATGGAAGCCGGGATTGTCCTTACCGGCACGGAGGTGAAATCGCTACGGAAAGGGAATGCAAATCTCCAAGATAGTTACGCTGAATTGCGAAACGGTGAGATCTGGCTGGAGGGAATGCACATTAGTCCTTATGAACAAGGTAATATTAATAACCATGAACCAAGGCGAAAACGGAAGCTCCTGCTGCAAAGAAAGCAAATACGAAAACTCATCGGCGGGATGAAGGAAAAAGGATTGACCATGGTAGCCCTTTCGGTTTATTTCAAAGGACCATACGCAAAAGTGGAATTAGCACTCGCGCGGGGGAAAAAGAGTTACGATAAACGCGAGGCGATTGCCAAACGTGATGCAGACCGCGACATTGCACGATTAAGAAGGAGTAAAGTCTAAGCATTGTTTCCTCCGATCAATGAACAGATGGATGTGATCAAGCGCGGTATCGCCGAAATCATCTCAGAAGAAGCCCTGATCAAAAAACTTGAGTATTCTCTCAAGTATAAAAAGCCTTTGAACATCAAACTTGGCTGCGATCCAAGCCGCCCAGATCTCCATCTCGGACACTCGGTTGTTCTACGCAAGCTTCGTCAATTCCAGGACCTCGGCCATCAAGCAATCCTCATCATCGGTGATTTTACCGGCATGATCGGCGATCCTTCGGGAAAAAGTAAAACTCGCCCTTCATTGACCATCGAAGAAACCCGTGAATACGGGCAAACATATTTCGAACAGGCAACCAAAATCCTTTCGACCCACCATGTGACGATGCAGTATAATTCCGAATGGCTGGGAAAAATGAGTTTTTCCGATGTTATTCGGCTGGCAAGTAAATACACAGTCGCTCGCATGCTCGAACGTGATGACTTTACGACCCGCTATAAGGCTGGTGAACCCATCAGTGTACACGAATTCCTCTACCCCCTTGCGCAGGCCATGGATTCTGTGGCAATTCAAGCAGATGTTGAACTTGGCGGAACCGACCAGAAATTCAACTTGCTGGTCGGACGGGACATCCAGAGAGAATTCGGACAAGAACCACAAGTCACCATTATGATGCCTATTCTCGCCGGCACTGACGGAATTGAGAAAATGAGTAAATCGCTGGACAATTATATCGGCATCAACGAATCTCCGAAAGATATTTTCGGCAAGACCCTGAGCATTCCTGACACATTGATCTATCAATATTTTGAATTGAC
The DNA here is from genome assembly GCA_964651225.1 of uncultured Ignavibacteriaceae bacterium. GTDB lineage: Bacteria > Bacteroidota > Ignavibacteria > UBA10030 > UBA10030 > Fen-1298. The sequence continues at coordinate 53,665 of CAZYYD010000014.1, read as the reverse complement.
GACCGATGTGACGAAAAAAGAATTACTGGAAATTAAAACTTCACTGAACAATCCCCTTCACAATCCACGGGATGTGAAACGGCGACTTGCAAAAACGCTCGTACAGATGTATCATTCGAAGGATGCTGCTGCCGCTGCCGAAGAAGAATTCGACCGGATCTTCGTGGAAAGAAGCATTCCGGATAACATTGAAGAATTCAAGCGGCATGACGCCATGACAATGACCACCCTGTTGACCGAGTCGAAGCTGGCATCTTCAAAAGGCGAAGCCCGCCGTCTAATTGATCAAGGCGGAGTTACGATCGACGGCGATCGGATTTCAGATCCCAACGCATCGCTGCCCGAAAAAGATGAGTTCATCCTGAAGGTAGGCAAGCGGCGCTTTTTGAAAGTTAAAAAATAACCTGTCACCATAGCGGAGATAAAAATTGTTTACTCCTACAAAAATATTTTTTACAAAAGGCGTCGGCCGCCATAAAGATTATCTTCAATCCTTTGAGCTTGCTCTCCGAGATGCCGGGATTGAGAAGTGCAATCTCGTCACGGTGTCGAGTATTTATCCCCCCAGCTGCAAACGCATTCCCAAAGATGAAGGCACGAAGCTATTAAGTGCCGGACAAATCACATTCTGCGTGATGGCGCGGAATGCAACCAATGAACCGAACCGACTCATTGCAGCATCCATCGGCGTTGCTCAGCCTGCAGATGACTCCGTGTACGGATATCTTTCCGAGCACCATCCATGGGGCGAAACTGATGAGCGGGCTGGAGAGTACGCTGAGGATCTTGCAGCTTCGATGCTGGCGACGACACTCGGTGTACAATTCGATCCCAATACAAATTGGGATGAACGCGAAAAGATATTTAAAATGTCTGGTAAGATCGTTCGGACATTCAATGTCACACAGTCTGCGGAAGGTGACAAGAATGGGTTGTGGACTTCAGTCGTCGCGTCAGCTGTGCTCTTACCATAGAGGTGGGTTGTCTTTGCAGGGAGGCGGTTCTGTGATTGAGAACCGCTTTTTCTTTCTCGTGGAGATTATTCAATGAAGGTTTTGCTTTGCGCTGTTGCTCTTTCTATCGCTCCCTCCCTTTTTGCTCAAAATAGACAGATTCCAGAAATTGAACTCGTTGAGAGCATTCCCATTGAAACCATACTGGATAACACCGATATCCGAAACACCAGAGAGACGTGGCTGGAGATGATCAGACATGCTCAGCGATCAATCGATATCGAACAGTTTTATATCACCGATGAACCCGATAAATCTCTTCGTGATGTCATCGTGGCTCTATGCAGTGCAGCAGACCGTGGTGTGAAAATTCGAATCATCGCCGACGCCAGAATGTACAAGACATATCCGGAAACGATTGACAGTCTCGGTCGACGCCGCAACATTGAAACCCGTCGCATTGATTTCAGCAACCTCGGAGGCGGGATTCAACATTCCAAATATTTTATTGTTGACGATGTGGAAATCTTCGTCGGGAGCCAGAACTTTGACTGGAGGGCGTTGGAACAAATTCATGAACTCGGATTAAGGCTTCGAAACACGGAAATCGCATCAGTATACCGGGATATTTTTTCCTTCGATTGGGAAGCTTCGGCTGAACCATTGAAAACCAAGCAGCCTCGCATGGTATTGACAAAACGATACTCATTACCTGTCCGTGTTTTGACCAAGGCAGGTGACACGGCAATTGTTGCCCCCACATGCAGTCCGATAGGTTTCATTCCGGATTCCACATTATGGGATGAAAGAGCTCTCGTAGCATTGATTGATCGAGCAAAGAATTCTCTCCTCCTTCAATTCCTTGCATATTCCCCGTTTGAACGGCTCGGGGAGATGTACACTATTATTGACGATGCTATTCGAAGAGCAGCATTTCGCGGTGTAAAAGTTAAGATGATCGTTGCCGATTGGGCTAAAGGATCATCTGCAATGAAGGCTCTCAAGGAACTTGCAGCGCTCCCCAATATCGAAGTGGCATTTACCGTTATACCTGAATGGTCAGGCGGATACATCGCATATGCCCGAGTTGAACATTGTAAATATATTGTCGCAGATGAAACCGCTTTCTGGATCGGTACCAGTAATTGTGAGAAGAATTATTTTTATTCCTCCCGTAATCTTGGTATCACCGGAACAAGTACCTCTCTTGGAGGAATACTTTCAAAAATATTCCGCAAGAGTTGGGACAGTCCGTATAAAGAGTCAATCACTCCGAACGGTAGCTACAAACCCCGCGTGCATGGGGAGAAGAAATAGACCCTCTTATCTTCACCTTTCCAACCACTGTAAGCGGTCGGAAAGGTCCTTTTTAAGGCCTCGTCAAAGTCCCGTAAGCTTCAACGCATGCAACTTTGGCAGGTTTATCTTCTTCGAACTTCAATACAAATCTTTTCGGTAACGCTTAGCTCTGTTCGTAAACCGCTTTAAAGACCTGTGCAAATTCTTCTGCCGTTGTCGGAGTGGTGTTCGCAGGGACGGGAATAAAAGTGCGAATATCTATTTCGCGCTGAGTAAAGAAAGAAATCCATCCGTTGAAAGGAATTCTTGTCCAGGAAGGTTAAACCTCCTCACTATTTCAAAGTCTGGCTAAAGAGCCACGTATATAGTTCCGGATCTGCATAAGCAAGAATCCAAGATTGCACGTGATCGGCTTCTGGATAGAGTGTAAACCGAAGCGTGCTACCGCAGGCTTTTAATGTATCAACAAGAATTTCAGTCTGCCAGGCCTCTACACTCTTGTCTTTTGCACCATGGAAAGCCCATACGGGAAGATTTTTAATGTCACAGATATTTTCCGGAATTTCCTTGCTGCGAAATTTGTAGGCGCCTGCAATGGGAACAGCTGCGGCAAAGTACTGAGGATACCTGAGTATGAAATTCCATGTCCCTGCCCCTCCCATACTCAGTCCGGTGACATACACACGTTGTTGATCCACGGTATAATGCGAACGAACCTGATCCAATAATTCTTTTAATGGATCAATCAAGTCATCCCAAAGTCTCTTATCAAGAGGTAGCTGCGGAGAGATGACAATGGAAGGAAAATCCTTTTGCAGGTCGAGGGTTTTGGGTAAAGGCTGAATTTTTAGAAGTTCTAAATTATTTCCCCGCTCTCCCATTCCGTGAAGGAACAGTATTACTGGCCATTTCTTCGCCGGATCTTTCCCGTATGATTCGGGTAGGTAGAGCAAATAGTTTATCTGTACCGACTGAAAAATATTTTTAGTAGTATCAATGTGAATGTTCGCTGATTCTTGATACAGACCTGTACGTTGTATAGTGGGATGTATCAGGGAGTGTATTCTACTGCTGCTGCTTGTTGCGCATCCTTCGAATATAGAAACAATCAATGAAAGTATCGTAGCATTCATGAGCAATGAACAACAGGACTGGGATATCATAGTCTATGCCCCCTTCTAATGAAAAAGAAAATCGATCCATTTCGATCGTATTTGAGAATACATCAATCTGCCGTCTTTCCTATTTGCCTTCCAGGACAACTACAAACTCTCCTTTTGTTCCCTCTTTGAGAAACTGCTGATATAATTTCGGGGGCGTGCCATGGTAGATTTCTTCTGAAGGCAATGTCAAATCAAACGCGATGCAGACACGTCTTGTCTCGTTAAACACATCAGCCATATCTCTCAGGAGTTGTACAAGACGATATGGTGTATCCATGAATACAATTGTGCGTTGTTCTTTTTTCAGGTTCCGCAATTCGGTGAGACGGCGCTCGCGTTTGGGTGAGAGAAATCCTGCAAAGACAAATTCTTTGATAGGAAATCCTGAAACGATAAGTGCCGGGAGAAGGGATGAAGCGCCCGGAACAGGAACTATTTTAGTATGGTGATGGATCGCCTTCTCTACCAACACCCGCCCCGGATCGGAGAATACTGGTGTGCCGGCATCAGAAATGAGCGCAGCCGATTCTCCTCCCCTTAACCGGTCCATGATGACACTCGCTGCAGCAGCTTCGTTGTGCTCGTTAAGGGTCTCGACTTGCTTTTCAATTCCGTAATGACGGAGAAAGCGCAATCCTTCGCTACGTTCCTCACAGACAACAATATCTACAGACTTGAGCACATTGAGGGCACGGAAAGTGATGTCTTCGTAGTTGCCGATGGGAATCGCTACGAGATAGAGAATGCCGCTCATACCTCTTCCTGCCGGGAAGACTCAGACGGTGGAACAATACCGCGTTTTCGTGTCTCCCAATCCCGGACGAAAAGGATGATCAGTGCGGTAGTTGGAACAGCAATGAGCAGCCCGACAATACCGATGAAATACATAAAGATGAGCAGAGAAAGAATGATTAACAATGGATGCAACCCGACTTTACTGCCGATAATTTTCGGTGAAAGAAATGTGACCTCTGCCATATGAAGAACACCAATGGTGGTGACAGCGATCGCCAGCTTCATGAGAACAGGCGGCTCACTGACAAGCGCAACAATCGCCGAGAGTGCCATGATAGCAAAGAGGCCGAAGTATGGTATAAGATCGAAAATACCGGCGAGGAGTCCCAACAACAATGCGTATTTAATACCGACGATAGCAAATAAAACAGCAACAATAATTCCTTCTACTAACGCTACGATCAAAGCTCCGCGTAAATAATGTCCGATTAAATCATCGGCACGCCCCACGTAATCTTCAACTTGATCTCTCGTCCGCCGTGGGAAGAGCAGGAGGAACCGATGGCCGATCTTCGGAAAATCGGTCAGAAAATAGAAGGTCAGGAACGGTATAAGAACGATATAGAAGATCTGAGTAATAAAACCAGAAATTCCGCTCATCAGTGTCCCCAATGCTTTCAGCATAGCTTTGAGGAGGTCTTCAAACCGCGGTGTCAACTGGCTCGCAAATGTGTTACGAAGTTCATTTGCGGAAATCCCATAGCGCTCCAGAATCGTAATTAATTTGCTATTCCAGAGACCGTCGCTATATTCGTTCGTCAGCTTTGCAAGTGCGTCCAGCACACCTTCAAATTGCGTCAACGCGATCGGAAGCACAAAAAATATGATCAGCGTAATACCTGTAATAAACAGCAGAATAAGCACCAGGGAACTTACCCATCGCGGAATTTTCCACCGCTGGAACAGATCCACAATCGGGTTGAGCATATAGGCAAAGACCAGTGAAACAATAAAAGGAACAAGGATCGTTGAGATGGCATCCAAGAACCAGAGGGAAAACAGTGCAATGGCCAGCCACATGAGATTACGTGCCAGCACGTACCGGCGAAGAGGAAACAAAAGAAAAAGAAGTGCACCCAGCGCTAGAAACGGAGACAGGATCGAATGAATCGTATAAATCAGTACAAACAGAAGAAGCACACCACCAGTAAGAAGAACGATCTCTATTCTGCCAAGCGATGAAAAGAGTGAATCCCAGCGGAACTCCTGCGGGGTCTCACCTTGCGGAGAGTGCGATTTTGATGTTCTTTTAGTCGTCTGATGTTTGGCCATAGTATTATCTCCCCTTCGAACCGATTCCTGTATGCCCAAAGCCTCCTTCGCCGCGCTTTGAATCAGCAAGCGACGAAGTTTCTTCCCACTGTACACGCTCATATTTTGTCACGATCATTTGAGCAATGCGATCACCGCGATGAATGACAAATGGCTTCGTTCCAAAATTTGTCAGGATGATTTTGACTTCACCACGGTAATCAGAATCGATAGTCCCTGGAGAATTCATAATTCCGATATTATGTTTGATAGCAAGACCGCTTCGCGGACGAATCTGCGCTTCATGGCCCTCCGGCAATTCAAGAATAAACCCTGTCGGAATCAAGGAGGTTTCTCCTGCTTGAAGTTCGATATCATTTTCGACCGCTGCACAAACATCCATTCCTGCGGATCCTGCAGTCGTATAACCCGGCAGAGGAATATCCGTTTTTCCCGGATTGATTCTCAAAATTTTTGCACGCAAAGTTTCAGCCATGAAATCTGTCCTCATTCTTCACTTGAAATCCAAGGAGACGAAGCATCACGGAAATAGTTTTTTCTTTCCCGGGTACAACGACCGTTGAATTTGAGAATTCACGCCTGATTCTGTATTCCGCACGAAGCTGTGAGAAATACCTGCCACGATCGGAGTCCGGAAGCATTTCTATTTGACGCAGATTTCTATCATCCATTCGGATATCGTAACATTGCTTCACGATACTTTCCAGTGTCTGCTCAATACCGATCTCTTTCGAATCGATTTTAAGCATGGGCACATGAGGAGATGGAATAAGATCTGTGATATCGTAATTCACAGGTATGTTCAGGAAATGGCAGACCGCTTCGTAGTTCATCCGCAGAGCGTTCACTTTTCCATCCAAAGAATAACCGGCGATGTGCGGTGTGCCCAGAAAAACAAGTTCAAGGAGAGATAGATCTATCTTCGGCTCACCTTCCCAGACATCGAGCACTGCAGCTGAGAGATGCTTGTCACATAGTACTCGTTTCAATCCTTCAGTCTCCATCACACTCCCGCGCGAAGTATTGAAGAAAATCGATCCGCGTTTCAATTTCCGTAACCAGGTTTCATCGAACAGATGATACGTCGCATCCGGACCGGAACGGGTTAAGGGAACATGTACAGTGAGAATGTCGGCATTCATCAGCTCATCCAACAAATACAACGGATACTTGCTTCCCTGCCGCTGAAGCGGTGGATCATTCAAGAGAACATGCATGCCAAGAGCTTTCGCCTTCTGCCAGACTTCGCTCCCAACATTACCTACTCCGACAATGCCCAGAGTTTTTCCGCTTAAGGAAAAGCCTTTTACGATGGCTAATTGCAGCAAGGCGGCCGTCATGTATTCCGCGACAGAATTCGAATTGCTCCCAGGAGCACTTACGAAAGTAATCCCCTGCTGTGAAAGATACTCCGTGTCAACATGGTCAGTACCGATCGTCACGGTTCCGACAAATCTGATTCGGCTCCCTTCGAGAAGATTTTTATCGACTTTTGTTTCAGAACGAACGATCAGAATATCCGCATCTTTGACCGTTTCTCTAGTGATCTCTCGAGTGTCCAGAGCAGAGACACGTCCTATCCGTTCAAATGCCTGCACCACAAAGGGTGTGTGCTTGTTGACAACAATATGTACATCCCGCGGCATAGAGCCTTGAATTACTTTCCTTTTTCAGGTGCTGCTTCAGCTGCTTGCCTGCTCATCTGCTCCATCATCAGAATTCTTTGCTTGATACCGGGATCTGACGGATACATAACACTGAGCTTCCGAAGAATCACGAGTGATTTATCGTATTCATTTGTCGCATCGTAGAGATCGAGCAGTGCCCGATATGGATTATAATAGGAATTCATATCTACCTCGCCACGCTCGATAAGTGCAGAACATGCAGGCTCAATCTCCTCTGCCATTTCCTTCACCTTGTCCAAACGCCCAAGGCTGCGATAGAAATTGGCCATCTCGGCAGCATATTGCCATCCAAGCGGTATCTTGCTGTTCGGCATGAGAGTTTCCATTCTCTCTAACACTTCCATCGCTTTCTTTGGATCTTTCGTGGCATCTTTATAGTACGCTGCTAATGCCCTGAACGATGACCGATAGTTTGAAATGATGCGCACAGTGTTTTCATCAAAGAACACTTTCGGATTTGCAAGTTCCCTGAATTTATACCCATATTGTTGCGTCTTTGAAAAATCCGATGGTTCATACATCAGATTCTTTGCGAGTGTCTCGGCATCGATGCCATAGTTCACTTGCGATCCTTTCATCGGCTCAAGCTTCCATGCCAACCCTTTAAACCACATATATTCATCGAGTCCGATTTTTGCATCCGGCGAACATGTGGAAGCAAAATACACCGGACGTTTCCATTCATTGGCCAGAACTATATCGTACACGGCAATATCCTGCACTCGAAGAGCTTTCGTCTGACCGAATTGCAGTGTATTGCGGAGAAAGAAAGTAATCTTGTCGTGATTCGTAATCGACGTATCCAGAGTAACTCCTTTTAGCTCACGATAGTGCTGAGCAACCTCTTTTGAGACCGGGAGCTCAACATTCTTGGGTTCCCAGGCAATCGGCTGGATGTCGTTGACATATGCATCCGGCATGTTCATAGGAACCGCTTTCGCTTCAGGATACGCCGGTGTATTTTTCATCTGCAAAATATACCAAGGTGTATTCACCAGGCTTAAATTCACGATTCGCACATCCCGCCGAACACCTTCAACATCCTGCATATACCACAGCGGGAATGTATCATTATCGCCTTGAGTAAAAAGAATAGCGTCCTGTTCGCATGTCTGAAGAAGGTTATACGCAAAATCCCATGGTACCCAGTTCTTCGATCGATCGTGCGTAAAGTAGTTGAGCTGCGCCATGCGTACCGGTATCGCCAGGGTGCACAAGAACAGCACTCCGAAGAATGCAGGTTTCACATACGCAGGTCGGCCAATTTTTTCCTGCACGAGATCGAGCAGTCCCCTGACACCAAGGGCAATCCATAGCGCAAAAACAAAATAAGCACCGCAATAAAAATACTCACGGTCCCGAGGCTGGGGCTGCTGCTGATTTTGATAATACGTAATCAGATATCCCATTAAGATAAACGCCAGGAGAAAGACGGAAGCCATTTTCCAGTCTTTTCGAATATGCGTGTACAGGCCGAAGAATCCAAGGAAGAACGGGATACCAAAAAATCCCCTCCAATCGACACCAGCATCCTGATCATGAGATATCCGGCCGATAAAGTTCCATGCCACATACCGTTGGAACATATGATCCATCTGATAGCGTAAGAAGAAATCAAGATCACTCGAATAGCTTGTGTAGATTGCTGCTTTTTCCGGCTCTGATGACCACCGGCGTTTGAACATAGGGAAATCGCCGTATTGTTCACGATTCAAATACGTCACCAGTGTGGCAAACGACTTTGGATGATTTTCGTTCATCGGAAGGTTTTTATTTGCGCGAATGACGATCATGGTATACGTCGTAAAGCCGAGTATCGCGATAAGTGTTCCCGTGATTGACAATGCTAATACTATCTGACGCTGCTTCGCGGCCCAGTAGACACCGGCCCCTCCGGCAGCAACGACACCCAAAAGAACGAGAAGTCCCGCCTCCAGATGATCACCGGCGATCGCCAGCAACAGGGAAGGTAGGTATCTGATGATTCCCGGAAAAATAACCCCGAAAGCTATACCTCCAACGAGAAGAGCCAAATAATAGGAATTACGCTGTATCACTTTTTTCCTAAAGACAGCAATTACAGCAATACTTGCAATGATCATCGCTGTAATGAATTTGGTCTCAAAGGCACGGATTGCTTCCTGCGTCGGCGGCTGGGTTGCTTTTTCCCCGCTCCAGAGAATTGCTGCAATCACGAATAAAAGAACAGCATGTCCGAGAAGCACATATGTGGACTCCAATAATTCTTTATCGCTGTTCACATATTTTCTCAGAATAACCGCGACTCCAACAATCAATATCGTGAGAACACTCATCAGGTGAAGTCCGGCAGATAAACCGGCGATGTACGCAATAAGGAGAAGATAGCGCTCGCTTCCGGGTTCGTCCGCTTTTTCATTCCACACCATCATCAGCCACACGACAGAAGAATACAACACCATACTCGCTGCAAAATAGTTCGCTTCTCCCCCATTGAACCAAAACGTATCGCTGAAGGAAAGGGTGAGTGCTCCTATCGCACCGGCAAGATACGTACCGATTCCATCGAGTGTAATTCCGGCCTGCTTTCCTTTGAAATTCTCGATAACTTTGACGATCACGAGATATAAGAACAGAACCGTAAAGGCGCTTGCAAGCCCTGACAGAAGATTCATCCGATAACCGATATCACCGGGAACCGGGAGCATATAGAAGATCCTCCCAACAAGCGAAAACAGTGGACCGCCCGGCGGATGCGGAACTTGAAGCAGGTATGCAGCCGCGGACAGCTCACCCGGGTCCCAAAAGGGGACGGAAACCTGCGCAGTAATGATAAATTGGATCGATGAAATAAGAAGAACGAATGCGCCAATGACGCGACGAACAAGATTATTTTTCATAGTAGACATCTGCCCTTAATTTTACATTATGTACATTACCATGATAAGAAGAAATCATAAAAGAATGAACGCATAAATGCACCTTTCTTTCAACTCTCATCCCAGGAGGAGTATTCACACCCTCTCAGGGTATGGTTCCTTGTTTCTCTTACCCTAGTTTGCAAGAAAATTCCATGGAAAGGGAGAGCTAAGGCAAGCTCTTCGTTCAGCTTTTACAGTGAATCCTGAAGGATAATTATTTTACCAAATAATTCATGGTCTTGAGTTCCTCTGCAATACGCTCACGCTGGTCTCCCTGGATCTCGATCTTCCCTTCTTTCACTGTTCCTCCGGCCCCGCAATGCTGTTTTAGAATCTGGGCGATATCTTCCATCGTCGCTAGATTATGCTGCAGACCAATGACAACGGTGACGTTTTTCCCTTTTCTTCCATGAGTATCCAATATCACCCGGATCCTTTTCCCTTTTCCATCATGCTGATGCGGAGCAGGAATGTTCAAGTCCGGGTTCTGAGGGGATAGTTCGGCGAGGTCTTCTAGCGACCTAAATTTCTTCTCATGATCCATCATCAATCCTCATTGATCATAACTCTCTGCCATGCTCTTTGAACCAGCTCCCGAGGCCTTCTCCTGCGCAAAAAGACCGGCACAGAAGCAAGAGGTAAGTACAACAGCATTGAACAGTTTTCTCATCGGTAAGGATCCTTTCTGTAAGTGAAATAGCTAGAAACCTGCGATGTCAATTTCGGAATTCCTTTTAAGGAAATCATCACAGGTGATATTATCTTTGAGTATTTTTGATGGAAAAGCATCACGAAAAACGTCATATGTCGTTCAATTTCTTTTAAGAATAGAGGCAAAGACCCCGAAGGCCAGGACCGCCTGTGATTGCGGATGAACCGTACCCACTTCATTCACTTTATATCCATCCTCACCTCCGCGAGGATTCCATCCGTTGCGAATCCCGTTATCGATCGGACGGTGAAGCGTGATCAGTGATTTCTCATGATTATTGGACCAGACGTGTTCCAGCATCTTCTGCACCTTTCCCGGAATATCTGCGAGTTCTGACGGGGCGATCTGGTATGCGTCAAGAATAAAAAGAACAAAGGCGCCGTTTCCATCCATCCGGAGTTGATAGAAATCGACCGGATCTACCCACCCTGTGGAAGGATCCATAATGCGTTTTGCGGTCGCGATGACGATGTCTCGATATTTTTCCTTCCCTGTCACACGGTACAGGGCCGCACCGATGGTGCACATACCGGTTCCTTCCCAAGGAAATTGTTTTCCAAAGGCAGCCTGCCCTTCTTTCCCTTTCCAGATCCCGTTACCGCGATAGAATTGTTTTTCAACACCGGGTGTTGTTGCATCACCTTCCCATACAAGCAGTGCATCGTTCAGAAATTGCTTGTCCTGTGTCGCTTGATAAAGCCAGCAGGCCACCGTGGCCATCTGGTTCATATTAGTGTTGGTGAAAATATTGATTTCTTTACTCATCCTCGGCGGGTAATTATACCAGCTCCAAAATCCTTCGTGTTTGGACATGCGCCCTTCTCGTTTCGCCTCCAGATATCGTCTCCTGGCGTCATCTACCCATTCCGACCCATTCCGACCGGTCACGTCCCACCAATACATTTCTGCGAGACATACCCATGCCCGGTCGTCTACCCACGTTCCATTATGCATATTGAGAAGCTTGGATGTATTTGAATAGAATTGAAGCAGACTCGCATCACCCGTTGCTGCATAGAGATGAGCGTCTCCAATTGCTCCATTCGCCCCTTCCCACTCCGGATTGATGATCCGGTGAAACAGGTTATCGATGGCATAGGCACGCTGGATAGTCGTCCGGAGTAATTCAGAGGTTGTTGGAGGCGGCAATGCTTTTTCCTGGACAGTTACCGCCGGTTCTTTCTTTCCATTTCTGATCCAGAAGAAAAGGATAATGGACATTATAAGGACAAGAGCAATTCCTATTCCAAGACTACGGTTCCGTTGTATCGTACCTTTATCGTTGGTGAGTTTTGGGTGTATACGGTGGCGGCTCTTTTTCGACATGGAGGGTACTTTACAAGCAGTATTTTTCTAACCTGGGAGGAGGCTCACACCATGAACCGCCCAAAATTTCCACATTCGTTCGAACTAGGAGACCATCATCCAAGGTATGTTCGTTCTGATAGGTCATCACACATGCCGGCTCAAGGAGTCTTTGGTTTGAATTCTGGATATAAACTACTAAGGCATTCAGGACAGACGCTGTGTGACAAATGTGCTTCTGAGTGATCCATGATATAATCTTCAACGGCTTCCCAGTAGCCCTTGTCGTTTCTGATCTTTTTACATTTTGCACATATAGGAAGTAATCCGCTCAGCATTTTTACATTATCCATCGCTACCTTCAGTTCGGAATTCAACCGACGTAACTCCATGAGATCGCCAAAGCGAGCTACCGCGAAGATCATCGTTCGTTCCATTTCTTTCCCGCTCGTAGGTTTGAGCAAATATGCACAGGCTCCCGCAACGCTGGCCTGCTTAATCAATTTCGGGTCGTCAAATCCCGTCAGGAGAACAACCGGCGTGGGGATTTTTTCATGAATCACGCGAGTTGCTTCCAATCCATCCATCTCCGGCATCCCAATATCCATCAGTACAACATCCGGATGGTGAAATTCTGTCATCTGAACCGCCTCTTTTCCATCATGCGCTCTCCCAACCACTTCATGTCCTATCTTTTCCAACTGGCGTCTGATGGCTAAGGCGATTATATCCTGATCCTCAGCGATCAGGACTCGCAAAGGTGTTTGTGCAATCATTGTCGTCCACCAAATAGTCATTCATGATGGTTTTTCTTTTGTAGTCCCTCGTACATGTGCCTGGAGTATTCAAGAATCGCATCATTCTCCAGCACTCCTCAATTAGCCGACTCGGGCAGATGGCCAAAGACCATGCCATTCCTTTGGCGTCAGAATCTGATTTCATTTAACTTTCCATTGAAAAGTTAGGAAAAAGCTCATTCATTCACAACCACATTGACCGGGTTTCAGCATCGAGCAACGAGAGGACGATCCTGAAGCTCTTAAACAGTCAGGTGTACGAGAGGTTCTTCCGAAACCATTCCGGCTCGAAGCAATTGTACCTGCGATTTCTAAGACCTGAAATCAATAAAAAAAAAGAGGTCCGGACTGATCCGAACCTCTTTTCCATGATCCTCAAACTTCCCCTGGAAGTACCTCTTACTTCTTCCCTTTTTGGAAATAACGCACCGCTATCAATACAACCAGTGCAACGCCAAGGAGAATCAATACATAGGTCAACCATGATGCAGCGGGAGATACCTCCGACTTCCACTGATCCACCTTCGCTGTAATCTCATTTTTCTGTTCCACCGTAATTTTCCCAACCTCTGCAAGCGCTGGAATCCATGACGAACCGAGTTCACCTTTCCAGAGATTTTCTTCGAAGTTCAAGAAGAGTTTCAAACGCACATCATCTGCATCCTTCTTCGGATTCTGAATTTGCTCATCGATAAACGCCATAAGCTGAGTGATAAATTCCTGCCCGTTTGTGAACTCCTTTATGGTAATCCCATAATCTTTCATCAATTGGTTGAGCGATCGCCATGTCGCGAGGTCGACATTTGCTGCCCATTTTATGAGTAATTCATCAATGTCTGCAACATCAGTGAACTTTTTCTTCCCTCCTGCATACACTGCGGTGAATTTCGGTCTAAGGCCTTTCCACTGGGATTGGAATCGCTGCTGCTGCTGCACCACTTTGACAAGATCATTTCCCTTGAGTGATGTTGTTTCGAGGAACTTCAAATTGTCCTCTAATGAACGTTTGATGTTGCTAAAAACACCGTGCCGTTCCAGCTTGACACTCAACCCCTGCTTTTCAACATCTTTCATATCGGCGACATTCTTATCATACTGGAGAAAAAGGCTGTCAACAAGTGCGAAGATCAATTGGTCGCGATCTTTCAACTGTTGCTGAAGTTTGGTGATTACCCCTTTCAGTGAATCAGTGAGGGTTGTTCTGGCAGCGGTCTCAGCGCCGATCTTTTCGATGTTGCCCTTCAGCCCTTCGATTTCACTCATCAATTTGCTGTTCTCTCCGTTCAATTTCTCCACTTGACCGGATAACTCCCGAACCTGAGTCTCAAGCTCTGAAATGCGGACGAACTGGGATTCGATAACACCCAAGTCCTTCTGCCGGATCATCAATCGCCCCCTGAGAAGATCAAAGGTCTTTAAAAAATCGTCGGGATAAAGTGCCTTGTCCAGTAAGGGTTTTTCAGATCGAAATTCTTCCCCCAATTCGTCAATCGATGCGGCAACGGCTGCGCATTCCTGGACGGTTTTTGCCTCCTCTGTCGCCTTTGTAATTGATTTTGTTAACTCCTGAAATCTTTTAACGGTTGCATAATCAGATTTCTGCTGAGCGGGTGCTAGTGCAGCCACGATGAGGAGAGAAACGAAGAATCGAATAAAGGATTTCATTTTTTGCCTCCTTCCAGAATTCCTTCCTTACTCAGGAGGAGTGGTTTGTCTTTCTCGTTGAGGAGCTGGATATAGGGCGCTTTTTGGTTAAACGCCGGATCTTCGAGTCCCTGCTCTTTGATAAGGATCTTCGCTGCAAGCTTCAATCCTCCTTCTGCCTGTTCAAAAACGTATACATTCTTGAACTTTGGGCCCGTGATAAAATAATATCCTTTGATGTCACGAATAAGATGCAATGTGTGTGTCGTGACGTTGATCGAATCCTGTGTTTCTGCAAACAGCAGCCCTTTCACGTTCACCGAAAAGTTGTTCCGTTGCTCCTCTATCATGCCTTTACGATCTACTTTCATTACCGATTCCACCGGCCATGAAAAATCTGCAGGTTTAAGGATCAATGAGGAACAGCCCGCTAACAGTAGTGAAGAGAGAACAAAGATTATCGTACACTTCATAAGTCCTCCATGGTTAAGGTTGACTGCAAATGTCCGTTTCTTTATCTCAACGAATGTAGAAAAGAAAATAATCGGATTCAAGCGAATCTTTAAAAAATCCATTTATCAAGGGAATGACTCAAGGGATTCTTCAGTGTATCCCTTGTTTTCTATTTCCCAAATCAATATTGTCAGAGTAA
This sequence comes from uncultured Ignavibacteriaceae bacterium, assembly GCA_964651225.1. Classification (GTDB taxonomy): domain Bacteria; phylum Bacteroidota; class Ignavibacteria; order UBA10030; family UBA10030; genus Fen-1298. Next base: position 38,485 of record CAZYYD010000014.1, on the reverse strand, counting down.
GATAACAGCTCCTTTTCAAATTTATTCAATCAACTTTCCGTTTCTGGAGAGTCCATTTTTAACAGAAACTCCTGTGTGGTATTTTCGCCAGAAGCGGGTTGCGAAATTTTTATTTTTGAATAAACATGAGGTGACAACCCTATTGTTAAAAGCTCCCCGAAGACTCACGGCCGGGATGGAAGCACAAAGACATAAAGATATATCGAACTGATAAATCTTCCGGATAGTGGAGAAGGAAGTCTCTTTCATTGGAAGAATATTCTAACTATACATTCTTGCCTTCCCTTTGATCTTTTTGTATATTGTGCACGAATTTAAAAAACAATCTTACGAAATATAAGGAAATTTGCCTGAAAGAGCAGAACACCAAAGTGTTGGGAGACAGGAAGCCTCCTTTCGCTTGGCGTTCCTTATTCGAGACAGTTGTTACACTTCTTATTACAATGAGAGTGAAATGGAATTAGAAGTTCACTCAACATGAAAAAGGAATTGCTAGAATAAATAATTTTCAACGCACCCATAGTTCAAAAATGGTCTGCGAGTATTTTTTATGAGCAGTATCCATTTTATGAATCCCGCTGCTTTCAAGCGGGACTCAATTATGAACAAGGTTGCAAACGCACCCGTAGCTCAATTGGATAGAGCGGCAGCCTACGGAGCTGTAGGTTGGGGGTTCGACTCCCTCCGGGTGCACATAACAAGAAGCACGCTGGTAGTGAACTTTTAGTGTATTTCTCAGATTCAAACTAGTTGACCATAATCTCATCGATGTAGATCCATGTCGGTTCACCTTGGCTCGGATGCCACTGAGGACAGAGACCTATATTCTTCGCGCGGACGCGGATGTAGCGTGCCCTGCCATTGACTAACACTTGCGAGTATTCTTTGATGTCATCTGCCTCGATAATCTGCGGAAGTGGAGTTAAAAACCTACCAATCACTAAGTAGTGCAGGTCATCATCTGAGACAGCATATTCGACCTCTGTCGGAAGGAAAATCCCCCATCTAAGATTCCGCAAGAATCCTGCCGATATCTTCCTAATATCTGTTGTCTCGTTGAGGTCTATTACGGCCTCAAAATCTTTTTGACGGAATCCCTGCCAATTCTTATCACCGTAAAACTTCGTAGCGCGAAGAGTATTTGTCAGCGCCTGCACCCCGTCACCCTTATATCCCTCATAAGTATTCTTGAGTCTGACAGGTTTAAATGAAGCTTGATGAAATACAAACTGCTGTTCCGTAACAGATCCAATAAGCTTTTCATTCTTGAACGACCCGGCTTTGATGACGCCGGTCTGCGCAATAGAAATTGGTGAATCATATACCTGCGATGTCGGCAAGGGTTGACTTCCATCTAGTGTGTAATGGATCGTGGATGAAGGTACTTCAACTGTCAACGCGACATTCACTTTTCGATTCAAGGAATCGATTGATGCATGAAACATAATCTGGTATGCACTTTTTGAATAATTCCAATGACGTTTTTCATATTGCTTCATGATATTTTCGATTCGTGATGAGAAATCCTGCCAGTTGCGCTCCTCCTTCGGTGACCACACCACTTCCGCCATAGCTGCCATGCGCGGCAATGTCATGTACTGGACATGTGCAGGTGTTGCTATGTATTCTGTCCAGACATTTCCCTGTGCACCAAGTACATGTTTTGCTTCGATAGTACTAAGACTATCAGGGACGGGCTCAAACGAATACACTGTGCTCAGGGGCAGATAACCGCCGATGGCAAGTGGTTCAAGTCCGGTATTGCCCTGGTAATAGTCGAAATAGCAATGCGAGCCGGGTGTCATCACAACATCATGACCCTCGCGTGCAGCAGCAATTCCGCCTCTTGTTCCACGCCATGACATGACTGTTGCCTCCGGTGAAAGGCCGCCTTCCAAAATCTCATCCCATCCAATCAATTTTCGATTCTTGGATTTTAAGAACTTTTCAACACGCTTAATGAAGTAGCTTTGGAGTTCCTGCTCATCTCTTAATCCTTCTGATTTAATACGATTTTGACATTTTGTACATTTCTTCCATTCCTTATGATTTGCTTCATCACCGCCAATATGAATGTACTTTCCCGGGAAAAGGGCAATTACCTCGTTGAGAACGTCCTGGAGAAATTGGAATGTGCTATCATTCCCTGCACAATAAATATCCGTGATCGGCCAATAACGCCCCGCCGGTATTGTAAAAGGTCCTCCAGTACACGAAAACCGGGGATATGCAGCCAGTACTGCTTTCGTATGTCCCGGCATTTCTATTTCGGGGACAATCGTGATAAATCTCTTTTGAGCATACTGTACAATATTCTTGATCTCATCTTGTGTATAAAAGCCGCCGTACGTCGCTTTTTCTCCGTTTCTTTGCCCATCACGAAAATTCCATTCTGAAATATTTTCACGATCAACACGCCATGCACTGACCCCGGTGAGTTCTGGATATTTTTTTATTTCGATTCGCCAGCCTTGATCATCAGTTAAATGCCAATGGAAAACATTCATTTTATGCATCGCCAGCATATCAATGTATGTCTTGATAAACTCCTTTGGGAAAAAATGTCGGCTGACATCAAGATGCATACCCCGCCATTTGAATCTTGGCCGATCTTCAATAGATACAGCAGGAATTGCAAATTCACTCCCCTGTTTTTCCTTTGGGATCAGTTGCAGCAATGATTGAATACCATAAAAAATACCTGCCGGTGCAATCGATTCAACGGTGATTCTATTTGTTCCAACAGTGAGGCGGTATCCTTCTTGATCGTCATCTTTATTGCATTTAAGCAATTTCAAAATAATGACATTTTTAAGTTTTTTTGTTATCGGTATTTTTTTAAGAACCATTTCCGTACCAGTACATGTACAAATTCCATCCATACATAGTGAAGCTATCGCTGACAACTGTTTGAAGTCTCCTTCTATAACTACTGAAGTATTTTTGTTGAACGAGAAGACCCCCTTACCATCGACCACTTTTACAGGTCGAGGGATAATGGATATTTCATGTGCCGTTATCATGATCGGGAATATTGTGAGATGCATGATGATAGGAATAGATCGTAAAATGTTGGTCATAGCAGATTCCTCTACTCATGAAAGTTACTCAGATATTATTTTCATTTGGCAGACATCACAATCAAATTCTAACCGATATCGATTCTTCGCCTCCTGTAAAAATAACGGTTCGACATCCCTAGCTCCCACACCGGCGCAAAGACCGTACTGGAAACGCAGGCAATGTTTCATTGTCATAAGGGCAGCACCAGGGACATTGGATTGGAGTTCAAAAGCAGGATCAAGAGATGTAACGCCATGCCGGCGATAGAAGTCTTCCGCTTTTTTATTTGCAATATTTGCGGAATAATCTAACTTCGTTTCAGGATAAGGCTCAGTGTTAGGCATCAAATGGAATCTACGGCGGGGATACTGTTGCAATCGCTCCCGACCTAATTGAAAAACAGCCTCCCGGCGAAGTTCATTGAGCAGACTGATAGGTAGAAAATACGGCTGGTTCCAGACGAGAGTGAACTTTTTACAAACGAACTTTGTCCCTCCCAACCTTGTTAATTGTCTCCGGACGGTTTCTTCACCCCATCGAGTATTTATCGCCGATGTTTTTTCCATCCTCCGGGTTACTGTCGTCCCAACAGCGTTTTCATCTTTCAGACAAAGCAGAAATCCATCCTCTGTCTCTTCAAACCGCATTTCTAGACCAATAAGCCTCTCTGTCCTTTCTGACTTCAATGTTTTTGTAAACGTGTAATCGAAATTCCGATAGATCTCTGCCTGTTCTTCTATTCCATCGAGCTCAGAAGGATATACCTTTTTCCCTTCAATCCTCGTGACGTTCGTTCCTTGCAGCACCTTATTCCGATCTAAGAAACAAATCCCATCACCGCTATGGAGTTCCTCTTCTGTATCGAACACGAAATGATCCTTCTCGATCCGCTCAACATTCCCTAAATAGGTACCTATTGATTTCGGCGTGTGAGGAGAAAGAATATCTTTACTACGCCGTCGGATAAAATATTCCGTGAATCCACGATTGAAGGTTCTTGCCGGATCCGGTTTGAAGCGAATTGTTGTTTTCCCGGAGGAAGCTTTGCCAAATAAAGATCCCTTTTCTATTATATCATCAATTCTCTGTCTATAGTATGAAGTGATATTCTTGACATAATTGATATCTTTCAACCGTCCTTCGATCTTGAAGGAGGTAATCCCTGCGTCAATCAGATTTTTCAGAAAACCTGAGAGATTCAGGTCTTTTAGTGACAACAGGTACTTCTCTTCATCCAATATGCGCCCTTTACTGTCCGTGAGCGTGTAAGGAAGTCTGCATGGCTGGGCACACTCGCCTCGATTGGCACTTCGCCCCTGCGTTGCTTCGCTAAGATAGCATTGTCCGCTGAAACTGACACACAATGCGCCGTGGATAAAGAATTCCAGATCGACCGAAGTACTCTTCCGAATTTCGTACAGCTGCTTCAGCGATAATTCGCGCGCAAGAATAATTCGCTGAAATCCCACTTTTTCCAGGAATTGAATTTTCTCCAAGGAGTAATTATGTGTCTGCGTGCTGGCGAATAATGGAATTGGGGGCAATCCGAGTTCCAGCAATCCCATATCCTGAATGATCAGTGCATCGGCACCAGCATCGTAGACAGACCGGGCAATACCGAGTGCTTCTTCGAGTTCATGATCATAAAGAATCGTATTGATGGTAATATAGACTTTCGCCCAATAGCGATGTGCATAATCGATAAGTTTTCCGATATCGTTCAGAGAATTTCCAGCAGCGACGCGTGCACCAAACTTTGGCGCACCAATGTAGACAGCATCGGCGCCATGATTGATTGCCGCAATTCCGCACTCAAGGTCCCTAGCAGGAGCGAGCAGCTCTAATTTTTTTAAATGTTCCGTTGGCTGCATTCCGATTCTTTCCATGTCTAATTTAGATAAACTTCTTCTCCTTGCCAAATTGATAGCGCAGAAAAAGTTCCGTATATTTCACAAGAATGATAAGGAGTGAGATGTGGAACAAATAGACAAACAAGAATGGATCCCAACAAATCCGGATTACGACCCGAATAAGCCGATGCAAGTGGGCGGCCAAGCTGTTATGGAAGGCGTGATGATGCGAGCAGCCGGCTCTGTAGCAACCGCGGTGAGGCGTGCTAACAGAGAAATCGTCGTCCAGTATCAACCCTATAAATCTGTCACGGAAAAATACAAATGGCTGAACGTACCAATTCTCCGCGGTGCGGTTGGACTTGTCGATATGATGTACCTCGGTATCAAAACCCTTAATTTTTCCGCAGAAATTGCTATGCTGGATGTGGAAAACGAAAATAAGGGGGACAATGGTACAGAGAAACACAATGGAAAAGAGAAGAAACAGAAGACTCAATCGACTCTTGCCTTGACCGGAACATTGATCATGGCGTTAGCACTCGGCATTGGTATCTTTTTCATAGTTCCTTTGTATGTAACGACAAAAGTCTTCGTGATCGAACAAACAGCTGTCAGTTTTAACCTTGTAGCAGGAGCGATCCGTGTTTCTATTCTGCTTCTGTATTTGGCCGGAATTTCGCTGATGAAAGATATCCAGCAGCTCTTCCGTTATCACGGAGCAGAGCATAAATCTGTCTTCGCTTTCGAACTCAAAGCGGCACTTGTTCCGGATATTGTCAAAGGGTACAGCCGTTTCCATCCGCGATGCGGCACCAGTTTCCTGCTGATCGTGGCTTTTGTCGCCATTCTTTCTTTCAGTCTTCTCGATGCTTTCCTATTAAAATTGCTCGGCTCCCTTTCGCTCCCTGTACGATTGCTGACACATCTTCCCTTTATCCCGATTGTCGGCGGCATCGCGTATGAGATTATAAAATTTTCTGCAAAACACAGCACACCATGGTGGGGACGGGCTATCATAGCTCCGGGACTCTGGCTTCAGAAGATTACAACAAAAGAACCAACAACTGACCAGATCGAAGTTGCACTGGTTGCTCTGAAGTGTGCTTTAGGCCAGGAAGATCCTGCAAAATACCGTCTTCAACCAGCGACTATCACAATCCCTCATATCGAGAAAGTTTAAGTCTCCATGATTGCGAAGTTAGAAAAAATATTCCAGCGTTATGACGAAGTGAACGCTCTCATGAGCAATCCGGTTGTCCTTACGGATCAGCAGAAAACCCGTGATCTCGGGAGGGAGTTCCGGTCCCTAGAGTTGATCGTCAAACCCGGACTTCGTTATAAGAAAGCCTTTCACGATTTCAACGGCAGCAAGGAGTTATTAGAATCCACCAGCGATCCGGAGATGAAGGCACTTGCCCAGGAAGAATACGATCATCTCAAAATTGAAGTCCTTCGTCTGGAAGAAGAATTAAAGGTACTGCTCATTCCGCCGGATCCCAATGACACGAAGAATTTTATCATGGAGATCCGGGCAGGCACGGGGGGAGAAGAAGCTGCTTTGTTCGCTTCTGACCTGTACCGGATGTACACACGCTATGCAGAGCGCAAAGGTTGGAAAGCAGAGTTGATGGATTGGAACGAAACCGATAAAGGCGGGTTTAAGGAAATTTCTTTTGCCGTTTCGGGTGACGGTGCGTACGGCGTGATGAAATATGAAAGCGGCGTCCATCGGGTTCAGCGTGTCCCTGAAACTGAGGCACAAGGACGCGTCCATACATCTGCGGCATCTGTTGTTGTCTTGCCTGAGGTGGAAGAAGTTGAGGTCGAGATCAATCCTGCCGATCTTCAATTTGACACCTATCGTTCCGGCGGTAAGGGGGGACAGAATGTGAATAAGGTTGAGACAGCGGTACGAATCACTCATAGACCGAGCGGGATTATCGTCGCATGCCAGCAGGAACGTTCACAATTTCAGAACCGCGAACGAGCCATGAAAATGCTTCGTTCGAAATTGTACGAAATGAAACTTGAGGAACAGACGAAAAACACTGCTGAGCAGCGCAAATCCATGGTCAAAAGCGGCGACCGGAGCGATAAGATCCGGACGTACAATTTTCCGCAGAACCGGTTGACCGATCACCGTATCGGTTTTACACTCTATAGTCTGGATAGGGTCATTGACGGTGAACTGGATGAACTGATCGAACAATTACGTATTGCTGACCGCGCCGAAAAGCTTCGGAACCTGACCGCATAACTTTTTCTATTGCTTGTACTACTTCTTCGGTGTAGGGATCCTCTTTTTTGAAAAGAATGCCTGCAGGAGCGACTGGCTTTCTCTGTCGCACACTCCTCCCAGAACATGGACAGTATGATTCAATCTCGTATCTTCTACGATATTGAAAAGTGTCCCGCACGCACCGGCCTTGGGATCGTATAGACTAAATATGAGCGTAGGAATTCTGGCCAGGATAATGGCACCGGCACACATCGCACATGGTTCAAGCGTTACATAGAGTGCGCAATTTTCCAACCGCCTTGACTGCAGATAGTTTGCTGCAGCCGTTATAGCAATCATTTCTGCATGAGCGGTAGGGTCCTGGAGCCGTTCAATCTGATTATATCCTTTTCCGATTATTTTCCCTTCATGGACAACGACCGAACCTACAGGTACTTCATCTGACTCAGCAGCCTTCTGTGCCTCCCTGAGTGCTGCGTGCATCCATTGTTCATGTTGTGTAGGTATAGACATCTCTTTATTCATGATACAGCATTCCATCGAGAATCCGTACAGACATTTCATCGATTTTAAAAGTGAATCGCCAATGTTTTACAGCGATCATCGAAGTACCATTCTCCAAGACTTTAATCCGCCGGTAACCATGCGGATGCGGATCATGGGCAAGTATGTTTGTGAGGTACGTGCGTACTTCACGGTTTTCGCGCTCTTCCATCTCATTCAATATCCGTTTCACTCTCGGCGTGAAAGTGACTCTATACGGCGCTGCCGTCTGTTCGTTCGACTCGTCAATCCATCCTGCACGTGCGTGAGGAAATGACTCAGCGTGTGGTATATAAGGCTTGATATCCAGAATAGGTGTACCATCCAGCATATCAGGATTTTCTATCCGGATTTTCCTGCCGCTGACAGTGAGAAGTTTGCAGAGCGATAATCCTATCGGATTAGGACGATGAGGTGATCGGGTCGAGAAAAGGCCCCGCTTTTTTCTTCCACCATACGGCGGAAGAACTTTGGCTTTCCAGTTTTTATTCTTGTGAAACCAGAATATCACCCACACATACTCAAATCCTTCAATGTCCTCAAGCGCCTGCTCGAAATTCCTATGTTCCGAAAGCGTTATGATTCCGACTGTTTTCCCCATTGCTGAAGCAGGCTGGCGTGGTGCGCTATATTTCGAGTGAAATGGTGTATGAATGACGCCTATAGGTTGGATGTTTAGATTTTCCTGCTTCATGGAGTATTGAAGGCGAGATAACTCTCCCCTTCCTCTCTTGATGGTTTCTACTTACTTTCTGCCGGTCTATTCTTTACAAATTTATCGGCCCACCCAAAACTTTCTGCGAGAACATCTAGAACCGATTCACGAGCGGAATAGCCATGCGATTCAAACGGCAACATTACCAATCGCGCTGTTCCACCATTCCCCTTGATCGCATTGAACAACCGTTCCGATTGGATCGGGAAAGTCCCTGTGTTATTATCTGCTTCACCGTGGATTATCAGAAGCGGTACTTTAATTTTATGAGCGAATGTAAATGGTGAAACCTTCATATAGATATCTGTTGCTTCCCAAAATGAACGGCGCTCGCTTTGAAATCCGAACGGGGTCAAGGAACGGTTATAGGCACCGCTTCGAGCGATGCCGGCAGCAAACAGGTCTGAATGTGCCAGGAGATTTGCTGTCATGAATGCACCATAACTATGTCCGCCCACTGCAACGCGATGGCGATCGATAATACCCAGCGCATCGAGTGTATCGATAGCGGCCTTTGCTGCAGCAACAATTTGCTCAACAAATGTATTGTTCATTGTTTCCGGATCACCGACAACAGGCATGGTTGCATCCATGAGAACAGCATAACCCTGCGTGACAAAGAAAAGCGGCGATGTACCGCGGAAGAAGGTGAAAGTATTCGTCGAACCGCGAACCTGACCCGCTGTGCTGGCATCAGAATATTCCAGTGGATATGCCCAGAGAAGAAGGGGAAGCCTGGCACCCTCCTTATAGCCGGGAGGCAGATACAGCGTTCCTGACAGCGGGACACCATCGGGCCGCTTATACTTCATGAGTTCCTTTCTCATTCCTGTCATTTGGGGAGCCGGATCCTTGAAGTCCGTTAATGCTTCTTTCGATCCGTCTTCCACGTTGAGAAGAAAATAGTTCGGCGGCATGATTTTGCTTTCGTATCTCGTCAGGATCTTCGTTCGAGAACCGCTCACAAACGAGATAAATCGTTCAAAACTCTTTTCATCGGAACGGAATAGTCTCTGTGTTTCTTTGGATAAAAGATTCATTCTGTCGAGAAAAGGCCTGTCTCCTTTTTCCGATGCTCCCTGTCCTGCAAGATAGATCCAGTCGCCATCTTGCGAAATGGTTATCGTGCCCCTTTTATCCGTCTGCATTACCGGGCGTCCCGGATCTTTGTAAGCATCATTGACACTCAAATCGAAAATAACTCTCTTCCTTGAAGTATCAGTCAATGAGATCCATGTGGTGGTTCGCCATCTGCGATCCCGGTCATATTCCATCACGAGCGCTTCATCTTTTATAGCGAACCACTGAAATCCTGCGTAGCGGTGCTGGAGTTTCATTACCTCGCTAGGATCCGAGTTGAACGGTGTGTTCAGCGTCATAACCTTTTCGCGAAATGGAACTCTTTTGATCGGATCGCCTCCATCCAGTGCTTCAACCCAAAGCAGTTTTGCGTCGTACAATGGCTGCCATTGCACATTCCTTGGACCGGTTTGCACTCCCTGCGTTGGTATCTCGTCCGTCACAGGAAAGCTTGCAATAGTCTTCACCAAACTTCCTTTTGCGTCCCAGATCTCAATGGTCCGTGCAAAATCATCGCATGTCACGCGGTACGAAAATGGGTGTGTAAGTTTCGTGACAAGGAGAAACCGGTTGTCGGGAGAGAATTCCGAAGAGATGAACATCCCGGGTTTACCTATGATTTGTACTTTGCCCGAGGCTGTGTTCACCAGAACAAGCTGCGAGGTCGCATAATATTCAAAGAGTTGTTCATCGTACGGTGATTTCAGCAAATCTTGATACGTCGCTGTTTTTGAAATTTTGCCATATGTCTCTTCTACATTGGGACCAGACGGGACGATCGGCGCTTCAGGTACTTTTCCTCGGTTTTTTACAATTGCACAAACTAACAGCGTCTGGTTATCGCTCATCCATTCAAACGGTGAATCGATTACATCATTCACACGAATATCGGGAAGAGCATGTGCCTTCCCTGTCGATGCATCAGCTATCCACAATTCCACACCATCCTGAACATCGAGCGTAAAAGCGAGCTTCATGCCGTCATACGACCAGGCAGGGATACCGATATTCGATTTCGGCGGGATTTGAATTCGAACATCTTTTCTTAAGTCAAAATGTTTCACTGTGGCACCGATGTATTGCGTGATACGCTGACCTGCTGAGAGCCGGGGCGAAATCCGGACCCCTGCAAGGCGGAGGATGGGTTGGGCGATAAACTCAAGAGATGGATTGGGCCGATACTCGACAAACAGCATCGCATTTTTTGTCGGGCTTACAATAACGAAAGGTGCTGGCGGTGCATCAAGGATGTCCACGATTTCCTTGGGAGGCAGTTTATACCGGGTTTGTGCAAATGTAAACGTGGATATGAAAAAGACAAGAAAATAAAATCGCACTGCAGATTTCATAGAACCTCCATCATTGTTCAAATGTATGATAAACAATACACCTTTGGTCACCGACAGATCCTTCCAGCCTATGTACAAAATCTCATCATACAGGAATGCTTTGTGAAATATACCATTCGAGGCGGTACAGCGCAACTCATTACGTCCATATACAAATATTAAGAAAGTATAAAGAAATTTGAATTTTTTCCCGAACATTCCTGAAAATATTTTTTCCACGGAAAATTAATGAAACACTCGATCATTCTCTCTATCTGTTGAATCTCTTGATAGGGTCATTAATACCGTGAATATTACTTCTTTTTATTAGTGCTTGATTCTCAAATGAATTAAGTGTAGGATTCTGCAGCTATTAGGTAGGATCTCTGCCGGGTAATTCCTTTTTTGGGGGGTGGGTCATGTCGAAAAGTGTTTTTCAGAGTCAATCGAATAGTTGAGCTGAACTACTTTCCTTCCATAGACCTTTCGAATTCTCCGGTTTATGAAAAAATATTTTTTCACAGACTTAATTTTCGATAAGACCTGTCTATTCAATGCTGTTTATCTCACAAATTCACTAACATTTTTATGGGGATTTCATCATGGGTCAACAACAACTGCTACTTATCATCCTCGGTGTTATCATCGTCGGCATCGCGATCGCCGTTGGATTGAGCCTCTTCAGTGCACAAAGCATTCAGGCAAATAAAGATGCCATCATCAACGATCTCAACAATATTGCAGCACATGCATACCAGTATAAGATTCGCCCTGCATCGATGGCTGGCGGCGGTGGAGATTATCCGGGCTATAAACTGCCCACTAAAATGGCAACAAATGAAAACGCGACCTATGTCGCCACACCAGCTGCAGGCAGCGTTGAGGTTGTAGCTACATCAGCCCAAAATGCCTCGAACACGGTCACCGTCACCGTCAATTCCGAAGGCAGATTAACCGGATGGACTTTTGCTGGTGATTTCCTATAAGTCACCGATAGAATTATTAGCGGATATTGAATAAAACATTCTAGTACTTTCCATTTTTCTTTCGAAATGTTTGGAATGTATTGGAGAGCATAAAGAACATCACACGAAGCCCCATCTATGATGGGGCTTTTCTTTACGGAGTCAATCACTGAGCTCTTTTTTATTTTGAGAAACGATGGAGACGATGGTTCGTGCACCCGGAGGGAGTCGAACCCCCAACCCTCAGATCCGAAGTCTGATGCTCTATCCAATTGAGCTACGGGTGCGTGTTTTTATTTAGTATTCGTCGTAGTTTTTTCGCCTTCATTCGATCAACAATCCATTTTTATCAACTTAGGATTATAAAATGGTAACAGATGTTATCCATTAGTATGCATTGGTATCGGTTTTAACTACAAATAGGATACAAAATATTTTCCAAAAGTGAAAGATGCATTTCGAAGCTTTGGCTTTAGATCAGGTAATAATGTACACGACATTAGTTTCTATTGTGTGCAACATATTATGGATTTTGTGATTGGAAGGCATACTGATGGATCCTTCGCCTTTACTTGTGTTCACCTTAAAAACCTGTTATCTTTCCGGCCATCGAGAAGATGTTCGTTTACAGCATCAGAAAAATGAGATCGTATGAGACGTGTAGTAGTCACAGGTATCGGTTTAATTACACCACTGGGTTTGTCTACCGGAGAATCATGGAAGAAGTGCATCGCTGGTACTTCAGGTATTGGACCTATTACTCGTTTCAATCCGGAGAAATATCCGACACAGATCGCCGGTGAAGTGAAGGGCTTTGATCCGCTCAAATATTTCGGTCCAAAGGATGTCAAGCGATACGATCTCTCTATCCAGTATGCCGTAGCTGCTTCTCTCGATGCGCTGAAGGATGCTTCTTTCGAGATAACACCTGAACGAGCTGATCTGGTGGGTATCATCATCGGTTCCGGGATCGGCGGCATTTCGACGATCAGTGAGACAGTACTCGCGCTTGCTCACGATGGACCGCGGATGGTAACACCGTTCTTCATTCCCAGTGCAATCATCAATATGACTTCTGGATATCTCGCCATCCGTACTGGGGCGCGAGGTCCGAACTACTCTGTCGTCTCTGCCTGTGCCTCCAGTAATCATGCCATCGCTGATGGATTCCATGCAATCCTCCGGGGGGAAGCGGAAGCGATGATCGTTGGAGGGACAGAAGCCTCCATCACCGAACTCGGGATCGCTGGATTTTGCGCTGCTCGCGCCATGTCGCATCGAAACAGCGAACCAACGAAAGCATCCCGTCCATTTGACAAAGACCGTGACGGATTTGTTCTCAGTGAAGGAGCAGGTGTGCTGATCCTGGAAGAAGAGAATTTCGCACTGTCGCGCGGGGCACGGATCTATGCACGCATCCTCAGCTGCGGTATGAGCGCAGATGCTCATCACATCACAGCACCTCCTGAACATGGCGAAGGAACACAGCTCTCAATGATGCGCGCGCTGAAATTCGCAGGACTCCGGCCGGAGCAGATCGACCACATCAACGCGCATGGCACAGCGACCCATCTAGGTGACATCGCCGAAACACGGGCAATCAAAGCGGTGTTCAACTCGCACGCTTTCAAGATTGCTATCAGCGCAAACAAATCGATGACCGGGCATCTCCTTGGCGGAACCGGTGCTGTGGAAGCGGCATTCACTATTCTCGCGATGCGCGAGGGAATCATCCCTCCCACCATCAATCTTGATACTCCCGATTCGGAATGCGATCTTGATTACGTTCCCAATATCGCACGGCGGCAAGAGGTCCAGTACGCGCTTTCCAACAGCTTCGGATTCGGAGGGACTAATGCCACGTTATGCTTCGAAAAAGCAGAATGATGAAGGATTCTATAGAAAGGCAGTTTGAATTGAAGGATTTTATTAGAACAAACTCCTCTTGAAACACCTCCTCTTGTGGACTTGCGTAACTCTTCTTGCCTGACTACTGGCGATAGTACAAACTCCAAACAGAAATCATGATGATTCGTCCCCAATCAGATTAACGACGATATTATGAGATACCTTCTGTTCGGTGATGGGGGACCAGAAAATACTTTTGGCCATCGATTCAAAATAACAGATTCAGCGTGTTGACTTCCTTCATCATACCCAGCCGCGCAGCTTGCAGGCCTCTGCTACACGCGCAACGCCTACAACCATTGCTGCAAGTCGCGGATGGGTCTTTTTTTCACGGATGGCCTCCTGCATCGTCAAATAGGCTTTTCGCATTCTCTCATCTAATCGTTCGTGAACGATCTTTTCATCCCAGAAAAAGGAATATTTGTCCTGCACCATCTCAAAATACGAGACGGTCACTCCACCGCCGCTTGCGAGAATATCAGGTATAACGTGGATACCGCGTTTGTGAAGAATCAAGTCCGCTTCCGGTGTTGTTGGACCGTTGGCAAGTTCACAGACAATCTTTGCCTTGATGTCTCCTGCATTCTCTTCGTTAATGGAGTTTTCCAATGCAGCCGGATAGAGAATGTCAACATTAAGATTCAGGACAGATTCCTTAGGAATATTTTTTGCGCCTGGAAAACCGACCACTGTCCCTGTTTTGAGTTTATGCGTCACAAGTTCTTTCGGATTCAATCCATCAGGGTTATAAATACCGCCGCGCGAATCGCACACTGATACGAGCCGCCCTCCATTCAGCAGCTCTTGATGCAACAACGCCGCTCGCTGTCCGGCATTTCCAAAACCCTGTATGGCGAAGGGACCCGTTGGATCTACATTAAGTGCCTGGCAGGCTTCCCTCACTGCGATAACACCGCCCCGTGCAGTTGCATCGCGTCTTCCCTGCGTTCCTCCGATTTGTTGTGGTTTGTCCGTCATCACACCGGGCTGGTGCGTCTGCATCAACGTCTCATATTCATCCATCATCCATGCCATTGTCTGCGGATTTGTGTAAACGTCCGGTGCCGGTACATCTTTATCAACACCAATATATTGGAGAACAGCACGGATATAAGCTCGTGAAAGATTTTCCAGTTCACGCTCAGACATTTCCCTCGGATTGCAGACAACACCTCCTTTGCCGCCGCCAAGCGGCAGATCAAGAACTGCCGTTTTCCACGTCATCCACCCGGCAAGTGCCCGGATCGTATCCACTGTTTCGTTCGGGTGAAAGCGGATTCCCCCTTTGGCAGGCCCGCGGGCTGAATTATACTGAATACGATATCCGTGGAAAACTTTCACTTCTCCCGTATCCATACGCACCGGCATAGTAAATTTATATTCCCGCTGCGGCCAGAGAAGCAATGATGTCGTTGCCTGATCAAGATTGAGAATCTTGGCTGCATCCGTTATTTGCTGCTGGAGAACAGTGAATGAATTGTACGATTGCATGGGTTACTCCTTCTGCGTCGGAGATTGACCATTCGGTGTGTCCGGTCCTTCTTCCGAGTCTAAAATAATTCTGTACCAACAATTCTTACACATTAAAGCACGATCGACATTCAGGAGGACTTGCTGCCATGGACTCAGTTTCTGACCGCAGTGTGGACAGGTATTGAATACCGTATGCTCTTCAGGGTTCTCAGTGCCCATGGTACGCCTCCGGCTTTAAGATCATCCCTTTGCTTTGATGTCCGTTGATGCGAATGGTAAGAGGGGTATCGAATCGGATCAACTTTGTGTACTCTTTCTGAGTATTCGGAGTCTGCTTCAGGACCCAATCCCAATCGAGAAATCCTTGCTGCTTATGCTCGTTGATGGTAAAATATCCAACCATAAATGCAGTAATATTGTGAAAGAAATGCGAGCCTTGCGAAGGTGTCACATCGAAATCCTTGAACCCCGTCTCAATAATCGCCTTTGCGCCGGCAATCTGTTCCCATGTGACCGGAATACCTAACCATGGATCAAAGGAACCCCAGCGACCGACACCGATCAGGAGATAGGATCTATTCTCAGATATAAGCTGCGAATTGAACAGTGCTACTTCTCTTGCTACCTCGCGGCTTTTCCCGCGGTCATAACGATGATAGTCCACGAGAACGATATCCCGTACTCCTTCAATAACTCCATGCCCGAGTACCTGATCACTCTGACAGAGAATAGTAGAACGATCTGTAGCTTCTACCAAATATTCCTCCGGCTCCCGATGAATAACCAGCGGCCGCATTTGAAGGAGAGCAAACTCGACGATATTCCTCTCCGGTTTAGGAAAGTTGACAGCAAATTCTATTTCGACAGGCGTTCCCATTCCCCAAACGCCCATATCCAATAATAATTCCACAATTTGAGGGATCGGGATCAAATTGTTCTGAAGAATCGGTGCAAATGTTATGACGCGTATACCTTGACGACTCAGTCCTGTATAAATTACATCATTCTCTGTAGAATAGGTGGATCCTACATACTGTAGCACCTTGTCCTGCTCAGCTACTTCGAGTTCGTGCTGCTGTACCATCATATCATGTGTTTCCGAACCAAAGTCAGCATTTGCATCCAATTCCAGAGAAAAGAAAGACCGCTGTGTACTGTTTAATGTTTCTTTTACAGAATGAAATTGCAGGATATCTGTCGGGTATTTGGGACAGAAGCGAATAGTATTGCCGCCATCAACAACCCATTTACCAAGACCTAGCGCAACCGAGACCGTTCCATCTGATGACTTCTGAGGTGAGACAGGATAAAAATTGTAGGATTTTGCCACACCGGAGATATCAGGATAATACCGATTGTCATGCGTCTTCCCTGCTAACTTCTGAACAATGACAGCCATTTTCTCTTCTTCAAGACGGTATGAAGTTATCCCAATATATTCTTTTGAGCTCTTGTAAAACGTCGAAGCGTAGACACGCTTGATACTATTGAGCAGATCGTTAAGCCGTGCAAGTGGATTTTGATGAATATTGGGAATCATGTATGTTTCGTACACACCGGCAAAGGGGTGGTATTGTGAATCCTCCAGCAAGCTCGATGAACGTACTGCGAGCGGCATATGGACTACTTCAAGAAATGCCGACAAATCTGCCAAGATATCTGACGGAAATTTTTCTGCTGCAAGAAATCTTTTAGTGATCTCTCGATCATCTTGACAATGGAATGCAAAGTCACGGAGCTCATTCTCATCAAGAAATTGATCAAAAACATCAGTCGCAATGACGACAGCAGAGGGAACATAAATCCTCACTCCTTCAAACCGGTCGCGGACATTATAATCATTGATGAGTGTGTTCACAAATCCCAGCCCGCGCGCCTTTCCACCGAGCGATCCGCCGCCAATTCGGGCAAAACTTGATTCGGGATCAAACGTATCCTTTGAAAAATCAGCAATGATCCCCCTCTGCCGAATGTTCCGATATTGATGAAGTGACGTTATCAAATCTTTTCGCAGCCCTTCGACCGTGGGGTAATCTGAGACTTTCCGCGGCCGCAATTTATCTGCCAGCCAGAACTCTGTCCGTGCCTTCAACCAGTTGGAGAAATGATTTCTTTCTGCATGGAATCGAATACTCTCTTCCGGAACGACTCGAAGCACATCTTCCATACTTTTCATATCACTTGCCCGGCCGACTTCCGTACCATCTTTCAGACGAAAAATAAAATCGCCAAAGCTGAAGTAGCGAATCATAAACTGACGCAATTCCTGCAAGAACTGCGGAGAATCCTTTAAGATGAACGAAGCACCTGCTTCATGCGCACGTTGTTGATTCTCGGATCCATTGGAAAGAAGCAAAATAGGCAAGTCGGATTGTTTCTTCTTCACATGCTGGGCAAATTCAAGACCGGCTTGTGGATCCTGAATACCACGGTGCGGAAAATCAATATCCGAAATAATACCCAGGATAAACTCGGTATATCGCCGATAGACCTTCCATGCCTCCTCATACGTATGACAAAGCAGTATTTTTGGGCGAGCCCTCATCCGGAGGAACTTGTGGCTCAGATTAATTCCTTCCGATATGAGCCGCTGGGATTGTTTGAGAATTTCTGTATAAATGATCGGCAGAATCGACGAGTACTGCCTGACGTCATCTTCAATCACGATGATCGTTTGCACACCAACAATGTGTGTATCGTGTTCAATGTTCAATCGATCTTCGAGAAATTTAATGATCGCAATAATGATACGGAAATCACCCTGCCAGATAAAGACTTTGGTGAACACCGATGTATCATGGTTCATGAGCAGGTATTTCAATTCGCGGTTGTCATGAGCGAGGAGTACAATTGGAATGTTTAACCCTGATTCCTTGACCATTCGTGCAAAATCAATGGCATGCATATCATCAATGTGAAGCGTGGTAACGATGAGGTCGAAGCGGCGTTCTTCTTTGGCGAGTGCAATTGCGTCTTGGCCGCTGGAAACGCGCGTCAGTTCAGGAGCATGGCTGAGGTTGAATCCTTCATATTCATTACGGATAAGTTCATAGAGGCGGCCATCTTCTTCAAATAAATAGAGATCGTAGAGGCTGGAGACAAGGAGTACATTACTGATACGGATGCGCATCAAGTTCTGGAAACCCTGGAACCGGTTCCCGTACCCATGTTCGACCCACAGCGGATCTATCGAACTTATGACTTGATCAAGATTGCTTCCCATGCATTCCTACCTGCATTTTGCGAATCTGAGCGCAGGTTCGCGTTTCGTCTTATCTCTTCAGAGGACTGTAAGAATATATTCCATAACATTATCCTGAATATTCTGGAAAGAATCTATTTTTTCCAATCAACAGATATACCTGATTGGAGACGGAGTTCACGGCCTGTTGATTATACTACTCATTCCTGCTATCGATTTATGCGGAATATTCAGGTGACCGTTACCCCCACCGAAGCATGTCAAGAGATAACGGTCACCTATGATTTTGCATACAGATGAACGCAACAGAGCGCCGATCAGACAACTCCCTGGTCCATCATCGCATCGGCGACTTTAAGAAAACCTCCGATGTTTGCACCGTTGACGTAATTGCCCGGTGTACCGTACCGCTCTGCAACATCGACGCATGTCTTATGGATGCTTTTCATAATTTGACGCAGCCGATTATCCACCTCTTCACGGGGCCACGGCAAACGCATACTGTTTTGAGACATTTCCAACCCGGATGTAGCAACACCGCCTGCATTTGCGGCTTTCCCCGGGCCAAAAAGGATTTTTTTCTCAAGAAACACCTTCACGCCGTCAAGGGTCGTTGGCATATTTGCACCTTCCGCTACGACATAGACACCGTTCTTCACCAAATTCTGTGCATCTTTTCCATTGATTTCATTCTGCGTCGCACTTGGGAATGCGCAATCTCCTTTGTGGTTCCACAATGGATTATAGTCAAGTTTGGAATCAAGCGGTGTATAGACAGCCGTCTTGAATTTCTCTGCATATTCTGCGATACGTCCGCGCCGGACATTTTTCAAGTCCATCACGAACTTCAGTTTCTTATCATCGATTCCAGCTTCATCATACACATAGCCGGAAGAATCAGAAAGTGTTACAGCCTTTCCTCCAAGCTGGTTGATCTTCTCGACGGTGTATTGTGCGACATTGCCGCTTCCTGAGACAAGACATATTTTCCCTTCCAGCGACTTGCTGCGAGTCGAGAGCATTTCCGATGCAAAATAGACTGCTCCATATCCGGTTGCTTCAGGACGAATCAGAGAACCGCCCCAATTAAGTCCTTTTCCTGTAAGAACCCCGGTAAATTCATTCCGCAATTTTTTATACTGTCCAAAAAGAAATCCGATTTCACGCCCGCCAACACCGATATCCCCTGCCGGGACATCTGTATCGGATCCTACATGACGGTATAATTCGCTCATAAAGGCCTGGCAAAACCGCATAATTTTTAAATCACTTTTTCCTTTAGGATCAAAATCCGAACCTCCTTTCCCGCCTCCCATCGGCAGGGTCGTGAGACTATTTTTGAAAACCTGTTCAAAAGCAAGAAACTTCAAGATGCCAAGTGTTACTGATGGATGAAATCGAAGCCCTCCTTTGTACGGTCCGATAGCACTATTCATTTGCACTCGATATCCGCGGTTGATGTGGATTTCACCCTGTTCATCTACCCATGGAACGCGGAACATAATAACTCGTTCCGGCTCGATGATGCGTTCCAGAATTTTCGCTGTTCTATATTCTGGATCGCGTTCAAACACAAGTGCCAGAGACTCAGCGACCTCCTGTACTGCCTGGTGAAATTCCGGCTCTGCTGGATTCTTTGCTTTCACTTCTGCAATGAGATCCTTCACGTAATCCGACATACATCCCTCCGTTATTAGTGATGATAAAATGGTGATACATATATCTTGATGAAGATATACACTCCGTAGTTATGGTGTCCAATATAGAGAGCATAAGGAGATTTAGCAAGGGGTAGTGATCATATTGAGAAACAAATCAGAGGAGCAAAGAGAGAGATGACACTTACCTGTAAATTATTACTAAATAACGACTTAATGAGTACAGGTTTTCATTTCAATTTGGAAAAAGTCCTTACGATGGGTTGAGGGAACATTAAACCACAATCCGGCACAGGAGACTGCTCTATCTATTTCTTTGCCCGTAATATTTCTAGCGCCACTTTTTCTGCAGTGATGGGCATAGATTTTATACGAATCCCCAGAGCATCTTCTATCGCATTGGCAATGATGGGAGCGGCCGGAATCATTGTATGCTCTCCAACTCCGCGCGCCCCGTAGGGGCCATCTGGCTGAGGCACTTCAACTAAGATCGAAATTATTTCATCGGGAATATCCATTGATGTTGGAATTTTATAGTCAGTGAAATTCGGATTCAGGAGACGCCCTTTTTCGTTGAACCGCATATCCTCGTATAACACGGTGGCAATTCCCTGCACAATTCCTCCAACGACCTGTCCCCTCACCAAGTCTGGATTGATCGCTTTTCCGACATCAACAGCAAGTACAACTTTCGGTATGCGCATGCGACCCGTTTCGCGGTCAATTTCCAGTTCCACGGCAGCGGCACCCACTGTATAATGAACGTTCGGTTTCCCTCCCTGACTTGTTTCAGGGTCAGAAAGAGCAGAAGCGAATTCCGGCATAAACATGCCGCGGCCCATGATCGGACCGCCGCGGAACGTTCCATCACTCATCATCAAGCCGTTGATAACGAACTCGCGCAAAGGTTTTTTGAATGTCGGATCGCTCCGCGAGCAGACATGTTCCCCTTCTAAATACAAATCTTCTCGTTTCTTGCCAAGAGCATGCTCGACAAGGTCAAAAATCTGTTCGCGACAATCTTCTGCCGCTTTCTTCACAGCGTTCCCGGTACCCCACGTAATATGTGAAGCAACGGTTTGCCATTCGTAGGGATTCCGATCTGTATCGGGCACTTCAACACGAATCTTGGAAATCGGCACGGTCAGCACTTCTGCTGCTATTTGAGCCATCACGGTCAAGAGTCCCTGACCGATTTCCATTGCTGAGATGAGGATATTAAGACTTCCATCTTCATTGAATTTGATAAAGGCGCTTGATGCAGCATTGGGAGGCATCGCAGGCGCCTTCCAGAAACAGGCGAACCCCTTGCCGGTAACTTTTGTCGACTCAGTAGCATTCTCAACTCTCTTTCCCCAACCAATCGCTTCGGCAGCCTTATCAATACATTCTCGGAGGCCGCTGGGATTCATATGGCCTCCATAGTTCAAAATATCCCCTTCTTGAATTGCATTGCGTCGTCTGAATTCTACCGGATCCAATCCAATTCTCTTCGCTGTCTCATTGATATGCGACTCGAGACCGAATAAGAACTCAGAATATCCAAAACCCCGATATGGTCCTCCTGGCGGCAGATTCGTATAAATGCAATACGAGTCTATTTTGACATTGGGGATCCGATATGGACCGGTGGCTGAAAGGCCCGCAGCATTGACAACATTTGCTCCGTATTCGACGTACGCGCCTGCATCCCAATATAATGTCTGCTCCAGCGCTGTAATCGTACCGTCCTTTTTCACGCCGATCTTTGTCTTTGCAACCAATCCTTGCCGCTGATACGTGTTATAAAATTCCTGCGCACGAGACCAGATGATTTTGACAGGATTCCCCCGTACTGTGGTGGCCAATGCTGCAGCCAGAATCTCCATCGAAACTCCGGCTTTCCCTCCAAATCCTCCGCCGACAAATGGTGCAATGACCCGGACATCGTTATGCGTCAATCCGAGCGGAGCCAGGGCTTCGGCAAAGAGATTGCGCTGAGTGAATGGCGATTGTGATGCCGCCCAGACCGTCAATCGTCCGGTGAGGTCATACAAACCAACAGCCCCATGCGTTTCGATAGCGCAATGTGCATATCGTGGAACAGTGTAGGTATCTTCGAACACAAGATCAGCATTGTTCAATCCATCATCGGTGTTTCCCTTCCGCACTTTTCTCAGATGAGCGATATTGGTATCCGCTTGAGGAAAGAACCATGGGACACGCTTATAATTCTTCAAATTCGGGTGGAGGAGCAGCGGATGCTCCTTCAGAGCATCTTCTACGGTGAGAACGGGGGTCAATTCTTTATATGTCACGGTGACCAATTTTGCCGCTCTCTTTGCTGTAACGATGTCGATTGCAATGACGGCGGCAACTTGCTCGCCGACGAACCGGACACGGTCTTGTGCAAAGACATACCGATCCTGCAGATATAAGCCGAAACTAAATGGAAAATCTTTTCCGGTCACCACCTTGATCACACCCGGTACTCGTTCGGCTTTTGATGTGTCAATCTTCAAGATCTCCGCATGTGCGAATGGACTTTCAACAATTTCTGCAAAAAGTAATCCCGGCCCGAATTCCAGATCGTCGACATACTGAGCAGCACCGCTGACTTTTGCCTTCCCATCAATACGGATCGCATCCTGTCCCACAAATTTTAAGCTGCTCATGACTTCACCTCCTTCTTCACATCAGTTCTGTTGAAGGATTCCGGATGGGAGGTCAAATCTTTTATTGCATCAATGATGGGCTGGTACCCTGTGCATCGGCATAAATTTCCAGAGATAGCTTCTTTGATCTCGTCATCATTCGGGTGGGTGTTGTGTTCCAACAGCTCGGTCGCAGAAAGAATGATGCCCGGTGCGCAAAACCCGCATTGAAAAGAATTATGATGAATAAATGATTCCTGCAGCGGTGTCAAGTGATCATTTTCAAGTAATCCCTCGATCGTTGTTACGGCTAGACCGGCGACTTCCATCGCCAGCACCATGCAGCTCCGCACTGTCTTCCCGTCAATCAGCACGGAACAAGAACCACAGTCCCCACGATCGCATCCGCATTTGGGAGTCTTGATACCCAAGCGGTCGCGCAGTACATCCAACAGGATCTCTTGCGGCTCAACTTCCACATGAACTTGCCGTCGATTGAGGAGGAACGATAACTTTCGTTTCATAGGTAACAACTCCATAGGTTCGTCAGTTCCATTATAGAAGGCTCACACCGTAATCAGATCCTTTACCCCGAAACCGCTCGACAGCGTCGTTCAAACCGCGCCCGAACATCACCTGAGACATATGCATACGGTATTCCTTTGTCGCCCTGATATCTGTGATGGGTGATATCAGCGCCGGAACCATTGCTTTTGCTTCCTTGATCAGCTCTGGTGATGGTTCACGGCCATTGAGAACTTTTTCGATCGCGGCCGCTCTCATAGGAACGGGACCGACCGAGCCGAACGCAATTCTGAATTGGTTTTTCGGCAATGCCAGAATCACCACACTCGCCTGTGCAAGATCTTCACCCGAATATCGTCCCATCTTCACAAAACGTCCGGCATATTTTTTTGCCGGAAGAGGGATTTCGATTGCGAGCACGAGTTCGCCCTTCTTCAAATCTGTCTTCTTATTCCCCTTCAGCCACTTCGCTATGGCAACCTTGCGCTTTCCCTTCTTTCCCTGCACGAGTACGTTCGCCTGAAATACCAAGAGCAGCGGACTGCTGTCTGCGCATGCAACTGCAGAACAAATATTCCCGACCATCGTTGCTCTATTGCGAATACCGGCAGATCCGACGGTCTTTGCGGCCTCTGCAATTACAGGATATTTTGATTGAATGATTTTTGATGCGATCAGCTCGGAAAACGTCACAGCTGCACCGATCGTCAGAATATTCTTTTTGAACACGATCGTATGCAATCCGCTGATGCCTTTGATATCCACAACGGCATCGGGCTGATCGATTTCACTTTTAAGATTGTTGACGAGGTCCGTACCTCCCGCCAACACAGAGGCTCTTTTATAGTGCGAGAGCAGATGAAGAGCTTCGTTGACTGAGGAAGGTTTGAAATATTCGAATTCCTGCAGAATGGGCATATCGTCTCCTAGGGCATCCATGCCACAATGCGACACATGGAAGATTCCATTTCAATGCCGCGCAGCGGGAACAATCCGATCCAAGCCCGCTTGTTCGACAACTGGTCTATTTCACCCCCGACATTTTCAGCATGGATCAACTTCTTGGGAAAGAGTTTTAAGTGCATCACTTGATAATACTCCTCGAGAGGAAACATCTCATCCCAGATTTTACCATAGTCCTGCTTCAACTTCTTGTCAGCCTCAACAAACGACTTCGGATGCCAGTTCCTAATAATCGTATTCATTGGATGGTCAGCACTTCCACAATCTACTCCAATCCATTTGAATTTCATGTTCAACGCCCATGTGTGGAATTTCGGATCCGGGCCTGGATGCTTAACAAAATATCGAATTTCATCCGAACCAGATTGGTCCCATGCATACTGATGATACCCGGTATTGATGATCAGAATATCACCCTTCTTGATCTCTGCTTTGCTCATGAGAAGATCCGGAGAATACAGACTATAATCGGAAACCTCCTTTGAGATATCCACAACGACTCCCGGGCCGACCCATTCCTCCATCGGCACCTGACCGATCGTCCGCCCGCTGGCATGGAAATGAATTTCACCATCAATATGCGTCCCGACATGATTGCTTGTCGTAATGATCTGCCCGTTCGCTCCTTGTCCCATATGGGCCCCTGCAATACGTTTGAAATACTGGATGCCGAGGGGCATATAACTTGGCCAGGGAGGTGTGTGGATCGAAAGACGCTGTGTCAGATCGAACATTTTGATCTTGTCCATAAAATCAAAAAATTGTTTCGAGTTCATATGCACTCCTTTTGGGGGATAATGTCACTCCCGCGGATTGTTGACGGGAGTCCTACTATGACGTTCAGCAAGATTCCCTCTGACAACGTGAGGGAATGTCAAAATACAAAACTATGCAGTCATCTTACCGTTTGCTCAATTTCCTTGCAAGACCTTCATAGGCATTGATGAATGGCTCGGCCGGCGCAGAAAGAACACCCGCGCCGACTTGACCAATACCCGGTTTTTTATGCGCCACTCCGGTATCAATGAACGGCATAATTCCAGTGTCCACGACTTTTCTGACATCGATACCGGTTGGGGTTCCGCGAAAATCCAAGGAAGGAATTTGGAATCCCGGATTTTCTTCAGTCGTAATTTCATACATCTGTAATGTATAGTACAGTGCATCCCTTGCTTGTCCACCGACAAATTGTACAATGGCTGGTGATGCTGCTATCGCGAATCCGCCAAGACCGTACGTCTCCGTAATTGCACTGTCGCCAATGTCCGGATTAGCATCCTCTTTCGTGAAACCCGGAAAGAACAATGCATCCGGGACAGGGGCCGGGCCAATGAACCACTCATTTCCTGTCCCCGCAAGTTGAACACCAAAGTCCGTACCATTTCTTGCCATCACCACAACGATACTGCTCTCTTTCGTATTCCGTGCGGCGTCAAGACAAGCCTTCCCTGCTGCCATGGAGAGATTGAGGAAGAAATGATCATTCCCGTTGATAAAATCAAGAACCTTTGCTGAGGTACTCTGATCGTTGCAGGTCCGTACAATGTGCGGTGCGAGTGCCCGGAACAGCAATGACGTTGCGGCACGATTTCGGTTATGGACTTCATCTCCCATATGCAGTGCTTGCGCGATGATGGCCTTTAGATCGACACGCTCCGCTGCTGTCACTGCTTGCTTCAATACCGGGTATAACACATTCTCCATCCATTTCAACCGGTTTACTACTTCTTCACTGAATGCTCCATAGCGCAGCACTTTTCCGAGCCCTTCATTCATCGTACTGTAGGAATAATTTCCATATTCCTCATTTTTGACAATGAAGACTGGCATCGATGACGATACGACACCAGCCATCGGTCCCACAGTCTGATGCTCATGGCATGGGGCATATTCGATCTGTCCGTACTGGGCAATTTGTTCTGCTTCTTCCGGAGTCCTTGCTAGACCTTCATAGACTAACGCACCGATAATGGCACCTCTCATAGGTCCGCACATCCGATCCCATCCAATTGGCGGTCCGGCATGGAGTAAAAGGGTTTTTTTCATCCCCGGAATAACATCCCCTGCTCTATCCAAGCCAACCAACGCAGGTCTGCCTTTCATGATCCTCTGTACTGCGCGTTGATTCGCCTGTTCAATCCTTCCGCGGTGTGATCGAAGCACTGCATTTGCTGAGGCCGAAACAGCGAGCGGCGGCTTCCAATCAACTTGAACTGATTTCACGTTGCACGCATCCAAAGTTTCCTTGAACGATTGCAGTCCGATATTGATGACTTGAAGCTCTTGTTCGAAAAGATTTTTCATAGAGAGTTCTTATTCGATTTCTTCAATGATTCTGCCGGCGAGCAAACCTGCAGCGGCATTCGAGTTCATCACAATCACTCCCGCTTGTTCGAGTCCTTTGACCACGAGAATTCGATTCTGTGGATCAGCATCCGTTCCAGTCACCGAACAAACAATTACAATAGATCGATTTCTCTGCCGTGCAGATTTCTGTGCCTGAATAATTGACGGCAATATATCTTTCAGAGGTTCCGGATTCGACCCATATCCAAGTACCACGTCCAATAGAATGACAGCTGTTTCTGGATCTGCTGCCTCTTCAATAATGCGTTTATTTCTCAATGAATAGTCAATCATGGGGTGCGGACGTCCAACGGTGAACTCATCTTCTCCGAGATCGATCAGCGTATGTTTCTGACTTTTAAGTGAATTCACAAGCTTCGCAGAAATCCCGGTCGGTGCATTCGAGAAGATCGGTTCTTTCAGATCTTTCAGAAGCAGTTGGGCTTCATAACAGAATGTCCCTCCACTGAATAATCCGCGGATATATTTTTGCGGTTTATGTAATTTCCCTGCTTCCTGCTTTGCGCTCATTTGAAGTAATTCGTATTCTTTTTCCAGGTGGGTTTTAACTTCTTCTGCCCTTCCTCCAGATGAAAGAATAACCGCAAGAGCTGCCGCTTCTTCCAATGTGCCTGCCGGATGCATACCATGGTTCTTCATCGTCTCATGATCTGCACCAAGAAAGGCCCCGATAACCGGCTTCGGGATTTTTTTCGCCAGTTTCCCTATGTTCTCCAACACTTCCGGATGAGGTGGTTTTGAGATAAGGAGAAGAATCTTCGTCTTCGGATCTTGCGCCAGCAATTGCATTGACTTGATAAACATCAAACCGCCAACTTCTTTTTTTACATCCCGACCGCCGGTCCCGAGAGCTTGAGATACACCGCACCCGCCTCGAGAGATCAGACAGCTTACCTCTTGTAATCCAGTCCCCGCTGCAGCTACAATCCCGATATCACCGCGAGTTACCACATTCGCAAACGCCAAAGGTACACCATTGATGATGGCCGTACCGCAATCCGGTCCCATTACCAGCAATTGATGCTCAATAGCATATTGTTTCAGGGCGACTTCCTGTTCAAGCGAGACATTATCCGAGAATAGCATCACATGCAGTCCATGCTCTAAGGCGTTCATGGCGACGTCTCCGGCATACCGCCCTGCGACTGAAATGAGTGCTAGGTTTGCCCCGGGAAGGATTTTCTGCGCCTGTGGAAGACTTCGCGGTAAAGGTGAAGAACCGGGTTGAACACGTCTCCGGACAGATTGGAGAACTGTCCCAACACCTGACAACGCCTGCTCTGCTTCACCGGCCGTGTCCGTCTTCACAACAATGAGCAGATCGTTGTCGCTGCTCAATTGAAATTCATCCAACAGAAGCCCCGACGCATCCAGGATCGATCTATTTTCCTTTGTGCCCATGACGATAGCACTATCCCGGACACCGTTCAACGTGTTGAGCTGCTTAACAGCCGACATCAAAGTCACAGAGTCGTAATATTCACCCTTCTTGATCAAGCCTTTGATCATCATACTCGAACATACTCCATTCCAAATACAAATCCAACGGCCATATCAATCCCCGAACTTGATCCAACTGTTAAGAGCCGGTGTACGGCTCGCAGGAGTTCATTTGGATCCTTTTGCCCTAAAGCGAGAATTACCTGCTTCATTTTTTCAAAGAGTCGGCCTTTTATTGAGCATTGAAGCCATGCCCGGGAAAGAGGATTATCAGACTGTGCGATCTCAAATATTTCCCTCATAAGGTTTTGAAAATCAATGGCTAATGGAATTTGTTGAAGATTCAATCCAAGCACAAAACCCGAGATGAAATCATCGCCGCTGGGTGTCAATCCAAATCCCAGTCCTTTCATTGTGCGAACAGCCTCCAGGACGTTCCCCTCCACGATCAGCTTCCTGCCTCTGAGAAACCGCTCTTTCAATATTGATTCAAACGATAGTGGAGAATGTAATTCCTCGGATTCATCGAGTAGAAAGGCAATACTTTTTTCGGGAGCACAATCTCTCAGGATACGTTTGAATGTTGGAAGATTATTTTTGATAAGCTGAAGATCGGAAAGAGAAAGAATTGGCAATGAAGAATCATATCGTACTGCAGTTGTGCAGACATAGATACGATGATCGAGAATCACCTTGTCATGTTCAATGATCACTCGATCAACAATGTGCTGGATTCCATTCTCGACGACGATATTCAGAGGCCCTGCCCCAATGGATGGATCAACAAGAGAGATAAGATGTTTACCAAGAAGATAGTTCGCAACGTGTGAAAATCGAGAATGTCTCCGATATTCTCCGGGGACGATGAAGTCGCCATAACTACTCAGCGTCGGGTTTTGGACTTCTCTCCTGTTTGGAGAGAGAAGTGTTTCCCTCATGTGCAATTGCCGGGAAACAACCAATCCCTGGTCAGTCTTCGTAAAACACGAATCCATGGTACTTATTATATTCATCTTTGCGGACAACCTCCACTTTACCGGTCACCTTCATACCCATTTTGGGTTTTGGGATATTCAGCTGACACGTCACGCGATTGCCGTCATCCAGTTCCACGATCCCGAGCGTGAGAAAAACCGTTTCGAAATCTGACGGAGGATTAAAGAGATGCGTGAAAGTAATAAGTTTTCCCTTTTTGGAAAGAGGAACAATGTCAAATTCATTATGGTCGTTCTCATGGCAATTGCGGCAGATTGTTCGATACGGATACTGCACATGGCCGCAGCGTCTGCATTTGTATGCATAAATATTCTTTTCCATAATCAATTCTCCTTCACGAAGGTGAGGCACACCACATTATTACCAAATCCGCCGAAATTACAGGTGAATCCGATTTTTGCATTCTTTACCTGTCGTTTGGCTGCATCACCGCGAAGCTGGAGAACTATTTCATGCGCCTGGCCGACGCCTGTAGCACCTACGGGATGCCCCTTTGCTTTCAAGCCGCCGGAAGGATTGATGGGGAGCTTGCCGCCTAATTTTGTATAACCTTCCTGCAGCGCGATATGTCCCTGCCCTTTTTCAAAGAAGCCCACCTCCTCGCTTTCTACAATTTCCAGAATCGTAAATGCATCATGCAGCTCCGCCACATGAACATCCTTCGGTTTCACACCGGCCATTGCAAAAGACTTTTTTGCGGCTTCACGGACTGCGAGGAGATCCGTCGGATTTTTCCTATCGTGCACTGCGTGTGTATCCGTTGCCTGGCCAATCCCGGCGAGACGTACCATCGGTTTGCCTGTTTTCTTGGCAATTTCAGCTGTCGCCAGTATCAGGCAAGCGCCGCCATCAGAAACGGGACACATATCATAATAGCGCAATGGATCAGCGACCATCGGATTGTTTGTTGCCGAATCCTTCGAATCCAAAATACCTTCAAGGGTAATCTCCTCGTGAAGATGTGCATAGAAATTGTCCATCGCATGTTTGTGATTTTTCACAGCAACCATGGCAAAATGGCGTGGGGTCACTCCATACTTCTCCATATACAATCGGGCAAACATGCCCGCTAACGAAGGAAGTGTCACACCATAGATATATTCTGCCAGTGGATGGGTTAAGGTTGCGACGAAGTCTGTCGCTTCCAGATTATTAACTTCCCGCATACGTTCGGCACCGATGACCATCACTGTATTATACATACCAGAGGCAACACCCAGGAATCCCTGTTTGATCGCCGACGCACCAGAGGCCGGCCCATTTTCTATCGCTTCAGCACCTGCCGGTGTTAAACTCATATGATCAACAACCGCACTGGCTAATCCGGTTTGATGGTTGGCTTTTGACGCACCCATGTTGGCAACGTACAGCTGGTCAATCGATTTTATCCCGCTCTCTTTCATCGCCATCAAGCCGGGATACGCTGCAATTTCCACAAGGGGATATTCCAGACGGGTAAAACTGGTAATTCCTATTCCTGCCACATAGACTTCACGCATTGTTATTTCCCTCCCAATTTTGTTCTCTGAGAGAGAAGAATGGTGCCCGTTGAGTCGTAGAGTGAACGGGTTGCCGCTAGAAGATCAGCAGCTTGTTTCGGTGGATCGCTCGGAGGAAGGATTGCTGCTTTCGCTTTTGCCAACAATGCTTCCGGGACCGGGCGTGTCCCTACAATCAGACTCTTCCGGGCCTTATCAAACAACTCTTTTGTCAGCGCCCACGACGGACAGCCACCGAGTTCATGGGGGATCTCAAACCGTTTTTCCAGTTTATATTCGATCATCCACCGACGGAACCCGATTGGTGATTCAGCAACGATAAGAACTTCTTTCTGACCAAGGATATCGATATGATACTCCATCTTTGCTGCAAACGTGTGCGCCCCCACACGCAATCCCCGGCGCAGCCCCAACGTGTGAAGCGACATTCCGATATCTTTATTGACGATACGGCCATTGACTACGGCGACGAGTTCTCCTTCAATTTGAGCTGCAAGGACATATTCATCCTGAACTCGATAATTGTAATAGGCCAACAATTCCGAATAGACACGTGCCGCGACGACATCGTAATAATCGCGTTCCACGTGCATCAGGGGTTCCACATACGGAAGAATATCCGGTATTTCGTCGCGTGTCACCTGCCGGATGACAAGCTGCTCGCCGCCTGCCAGGGTCATATATTTTGCGGGAAATTCCGGCAGCGGCGTGTCAATTGGTCTTAATATTTTTTCTAAATCTATCGCCATAGCTTCTCCTTAAATGATGAACACTCAATAGTCTGATTTACCAAGTGTTTTACGGTACGATAATCATGTCTCAAGGTCAAGCAGTGATATGGAGAACACACCCGCTGTTATTTAAAAAATATTAATCGATTATCATTGGTCGATTATATTCTCATGACCGGTTTCATGCAGTGCAGAAGTGTTCTGCTTCGAATATTTTCAGATTCCATTGACTGGAATCATCTGGTAAGAAGAGGTTGAAGGATGGTATTTCAGGCTCTGTGTATCATTTGATCGCTCTGCCACCGCTTAACGATCGATCGTTTGGCTCTTTTCGGACGGGAAGACTCTTGCTTGAACTTTTTTCTCTCCTGAACCATAAAAAGAAAGAGCCCCATATTCAGAGCTCTTTAAACGATTTGTCCTGATGGATTCCCTCCATGGACATCCCCCGACGATAAAGGGTTTTCAAGACGCCCTTGAAGTGATCACTTTATTGTTATTGTGGAGATCAAGGCAGGATTGCAGTGTTCTGCGTATTCACGGCCTTCCGAAGAATCTATACGTCACCCGGACGGTGCCCTCCTTTCAGCAAGAGCTGTTGCATTTTTCGTTTCCTCGCCCAGAAGATGGGTAAGGAATCGAAAGCCGTGAACCCCTTCGAACAGCCACACTTCCACCCACTTTAGTGGATTCCATAGATAGAGATACCATCGCCGCCAGATTCGCTGAACGTATACTCTCGTAAATGCACTGGCAAATGGATTTCGTTTCTTGAACCAAAGATGTACGATCGATGGGACCGTCATCCCCGGTATCTCGAGAGAAAGTCTCTCATAGAATGCTGCAAGTTCTTTCGTGCTCAGATCCCGCCAATCGATGATGTCTTGTTTCGTCTTTGATATGAGGTCATGAAGCGCCTCTTCGATGGTGCTCTTCGGCCGGGTCCGGAGCCATACCTCTTCAAACTGGAAGAACAGTTTTACCATTCCTCCGCAACGGAGAGTGATGACCTTCAAGCGGTTCCACCAAAATGGAACAAATGACTCCTGCGGGAGACCTGCCCGGCGGTCATTGCGGTGCCGTACTGTCCAGAATCCACAGTTCATCGGGTGCAGACGTTCAATTCTCGAAGCATACAGGTACCACATAAAAAAGGACAACCTCTCCTTGTAATAATGAGGGTCACCTCTCCAGAGCCTCAGAACATTTACCATATGCTCGGTGGAATAGAATTGTTCCCATGCATTATGATACGCTTCCATAAGTTCATCACACGACATGCGTTCCGGCTTGACAGCAACATGAGCTGAATCGTAGGCATTGAAATCTTCATGCATCCACCGCCCTTCCTTCCACCACCGCTGATGATCCTTTGAACCGGGAAGCGGTGCAAGAATGTAGAATGATGCAGAATCGAACATCATTCGCTGAAGCTCGGCAACATCTTGTTTGATGCTCTCTGTCGTATCAAAAGGCAATCCGAGAATATACCCTGCGTGGCAGGTTATACCGAACGAGTGGCAATGATCCATGAGGTCTTTGTACTCGGACACCTGGTTCTGAAACTTGTCCTTCGAACGGAGATTCTCCCGATTCACACTTTCCACACCGAAAAAGACCTGATTACAGCCTGCACGTGCTGCGAGTTTAAAGAAATCTCCGCCAGGCATCTTTCGAGCAGCGAGATCACTCTGCATCATAAAGGTGAATGGGATTTTTTCTTCTTCACGCATGCGTGTGAGTTCCGTAAATAGCTCTCGCCATCGCGGATTCCGTGCTGTGTTATCGTCCGTAAAGAACGAGTGCGACACACCTGCCTCGCAGTAACTTTGTCTTAAAAATTCGACGACTTGTTTTGGATCCCGATACCGCATCGTCCGGCCCTGCACGTTGATAATAGTACAAAAGTCGCAATTAAAGACACACCCGCGCCCCGTGTCGATGGTCGTAAACCGTGATGCAAAATTCTCAAATTCTTCTTTCGTGATATGCGGGATGGGAACGTCGAACAGGTTCGGTGCGGCATTGAGGAAATTATAGAGCGGCTGCGCCTTTTTCCTGAGAACATCCTCGACGATCGCAGGTAATCGCCCCCCTTCAACTTCTCCGGCAACAAGAGTGATTCCTTTCACCATTGCAGCTTTGAGGTCGTCAGTTACACCGATCATCGCAAGCATACCGCTGACGTGGAAACCACCGATGACAACCGGGATCCCCCGCGGCAGAAACTTCGCTGCAATATCCAATGCCCGGGGGTACTGGTTCGTTTGTACACCAACGAGCATGACGATGGATCTCACACCAGACACCTGAGAACGATGCAGGATCTCCTTCTCCGGTATCCACTCAATCGCTTCGTCAATCTTTCGGATTTTAAACGAGACTCCTCTGAAGAAAGGATAGTTCACCAGATCGTGAACGAGTGTACCGATCTGTGTCAAGGTGTTGCTGCGGATGACACCGATACGTGTTTTGATCGGGTATCCGTTGTCCGTGTAGTTCGTGGGACGGATCAGCGTCACATCCAGTTCATGAACTCCGTATTCTTTCAGCGTCGGAAAATCGGTTTTGGTGTCGTTAAGATGCTGTGTTTCGCCTTTTACCGTACGTTCTCGCATAGTGCATCCTTCTAAAAGCTCCAGGATACTATTTCTTATTGAATGTCTTTTACTCTTCAGTTGTATTTAGATCGATATGTTTTTCATTGTCCCTGCAGTCGAGGTATTGATTGAATTCCGACCTGCCAACGCACCCGCCAAGCACGAAATACCCATTTCCTCATCTTGATATAACAATACCAATGATTTTTTAAACCAGGAATAGCCCAAAAGGATGAAAAAGGGATTAATCCTTTTATAAAGAAGACGATAAGGGAAAGGGGTAGACGATTATGAAAAATCCAGTTCATTGCCTTATCGTATTGGAAGGGGCATTCATTGCGCTCCAACACGTTTGAGGAATGCTCAATAGCATTTATCCTTCCGGTAGCTCCTAATTATCTTATCAGCCGATCTTATCCAAAATCCAATCTCAGTAATTATTGATTGAGGATTCCCTGGTTCAGTTTTTCATTTTTCTTCTCTCTTTTCGCCGCTTTTTTTTCTTTCATGGTCTTTGCCGGTTCTTTCTTTGAACTCTTTTTGCTGTTTTGACTTTTACTCATAATTTTCTCCCTCTTCAGTTAATAATATGTTCCCAGGTTTTCCCCGGGACAGTCTATTTGAAATTCTGTTTCAGTGTTCAGTATCATGATGGACCACACTGACGCATGATTATTGTTCTATTTGCTGCGCTGTTCAAGCCACTCAAGCATTGTACGTATGCTGCCGGTCGCCAGGGCAATACTCGTATCTGCCGCACCATAATACAGATTGATGGCATCACCATCCTGGCCAATCGTATATCCGCACGGGAATACGATATTCCCGACGTCGCCGCGTTGTTCGTACGATTCCTCCGGTCCAAAGACCCATTCATCGGTGCGCTTCAATAAAAGCTCAGGCTTGTTTAAATCAAACAGTGCGAGTCCCAACCGATAGATGCATCCGGCACATGACTGTTTTACACCATGGTAAATCACCAACCAACCCTGAGGTGTTTCAATAGGCGGGGGTGAAAGACCAATTTTATTTGCATCCCACCATGCACCCTTCCGAGCTTCCATCATAAGATTATGGCCGCCCCAATTTTTCAGATCCGGCGAGTACGAAAT
Source organism: uncultured Ignavibacteriaceae bacterium (assembly GCA_964651225.1). Lineage (GTDB taxonomy): Bacteria > Bacteroidota > Ignavibacteria > UBA10030 > UBA10030 > Fen-1298. The sequence continues at coordinate 3,592 of CAZYYD010000014.1, read as the reverse complement.
CCACATATGCGCTCTCGGGGCACTGACGGGCCGATGAATCAATGCCCAGTTTCCGCCCAATCTCCTTGGTAACAGTGCTGCATCTTTATCTTCCGGCGGCATGATCACACCAAAACGTTCAAAGGTGTGAAAGTCTTCCGTAAGGGCTAAAGCAACACCAGGACCACCATGCGTAAATGCAGTGTAGATGACTGCATATTTCTTTAATTCCGGTACAAACGTAATGCGCGGATCTTCAATACCCCATAATTCTCCGGGGAAATTTTCAGGATCTGGTAGAAGCGTTGGCTTTGGATCAATCCTCCATCCATCTATTCCATTTTCGGATCGGGCAGCGCACAAATGAGAATGTCCCCGCCGGTCTTCCACCCGGCACAAGAGCAATGTTGTTCCGTCAGGGAGCATCGTTGCACCCGCATTGAACACACTGTTGACAGGATAAGGCCAATTGTCGGCTGTCAAAAGAGGATTCAGTTTATAACGATGAAAAAGTTCTAGGTGCTGATTGTTCGTTTTAATAATGCCTCCATTGATAAATGTGTCTGTTCGGCTAAACGCAATTCCAATAACGACTGAAGAAATGCGAGCGTGGATTCCACTCCCTGATTTTCGTTCGGACGGTCGGGATGTAATCCGTCACGGCAACCCCCTGTTGTTGCATCATACAAAGGAAGTTTCAAATCATTCCGCCCGAGGAACCACTCAAACGCCCGCCGGGCTTCTCTGTTCCAGTGTTTGTCCCCTGTTATTCTGAATGCTTCGAGGCAAGCCGAGACCATCGCTTGTGCTTCTACCGGCTGTTGATCAAAACGGGCGCGTTCATTTCCATATTCGTAAAATCCATTCGAGCCTATGGGAACAAAATGCCCGTCGCGTGAGCACTGCAGCCCGGCCAGCCATTGCAACGACTCCATTCCGGCATCGGTCATGGCACTGTTCGGAATTGATTTGCCGCAGACAAGGAGTGCATGAGAGAGAGCCGCATTGCAATACGTGAGGCTTCGTTCGAACCAGCGCCACTCTTCTAACCGATTACTTTGATACAATTTCAACAGACGACCAGCTAATTCTTCGCTGACTTGGTTGGCCATCCGATCACCGGAATATTTTTGTGAATACTCGGAAATACCGATAAGTGCAAATGCCCAGGCGCGAGGACTGGTTGTTACAAGGATAGAGGGAAGGGCTTGCTCAAATAACCACCCTGCCATGCTGTGGTAGGATGGTTTTGTAGAATGGCTCAACACGGTTCCTAATGCCCAAATTGCGCGGCCATGGCTGTCGTCCGAGCCTGTATCTTCTGCCCACCTGCGTTGATAATCCATGAAATTTCGAAAACGTTTATTCTGATCATTAAATGCAAACCCGAGAAATGCGAGGTAGCGGGACGCCAATCCTCCGCCCTCACTACTCCCCAGTTCATCCAAGAGAATGCTCACCAAGAGGGCGCGTGCATTATCGTCGGTTGTGTACCCATGAGAATAGTTTGGCACGGTAAAAAGAGCATGTTGCAAAATTCCTGTTTCATCCGTCATGGCCCGCAGGTGTTCCAATTTTAGCGGTGGTAATTCGCTCTGAAATTTATCGAGTGTCTTCGCTATAAAGCCTGGCGGAATATAATGTCGACGTTCTACTCGAGCACGCTCAAAACTTTCCATATAGCGTTTTGCCACTTCGGACCAAATCATCGTCCGTCCGAACATATACGCACGTTTCCGCATTGCGTGCCGCTCCGCTTCATTGCCCAGTAAGTTCATTACCTGCTCAGCCAGAGCCGCGGGGTCATTGAAGGGGACAAGAACCCCACGTTTGTCGGCAAGCATTTCTTGCGCATACCAATACGGCGTTGAAATGATCGCCTTCCCTGCTCCTAGTGTGTACGCAAGTGTTCCGGATACGATCTGTGCCTCGTTCAAATAGGGTGTAATATAGATATCGGCGGCTCCGATGAACTCGTTAAGTTCTTCCAGACTGACAAAGCGGTTGTAGAAGATGACATTACTTTCTACCCCCTTCTGCTGAGCTAACCATTGAAGAGAGAGCCGATACGTTTCGCCTTCATGTTGAAGAACATGAGGATGTGTCGCACCGACAACGATATACACAATGTCGGGATAGCGGGCAACGATCTCGGGCAGGGCAGAAATAACGGTTTCGATTCCTTTGTTCGCTGAAAGCAAGCCAAAACTCAGTAAAACGGTTTTGCCCTCAACGCCAAAGAGATCTTTATGGAAACTCGGATCAACAAACGGCACATCAGGAATACCATGCGGAATCAGATCAATTTTTCCCGGCAGTATATGATAGACTTTTTGTAGATATTCAGCTCCGCGTTCACTCATAACGACCAATCTATCCGAGAGAGCGCCAACTTCTTCCAACACCAATCGCTGTTCAGGGTTTGGGGTGCTAAGAATGGTGTGTAATGTTGTGACAATCGGCATTCGCAGGTCACGCAAGAGTGTCAAGATGTGGCTTCCGGATTTTCCACCGAATATTCCATACTCGAATTGCAGGCATACCAGACCGACATTGTTGATATTAAGGAACTCGGCTGCGCGCATGTACGAATGGATGTCTTTCTCCGTGAGTTCAAAGCGGACCCGGGTTGGATAGTCGTAACCACCTTCGATATCGTTGATCGGTAACGCGATACATGTTATTTCCGGATATACCGATGCTACAGCCTCACAGAGATCCGTGGTAAACGTGGCAATGCCGCATTGACGTGGCAAATAATTTCCGACGAATGCAATTCGGCTCAATGTTGAATTTGTTACGCTTTGATTCAAGAAGAATATCCTTTTCTGATTATGTATGGAACTGAGTGTCCGTTCCGACGGAACAGTCACTCAGCGGAAAGAATAGAACTATGGTCAGTATACCGCGAAGCATCTGCGTCAGACATCCTCCTTGCTCTGTTCATGGAGATTAGAAACTATGATAGAACACTTCTGCATCTTCATCAAAAGAAGTACCTTGCCCCGAGACCCGCATCGACGTAAAAGCCTGAAGAGGGTGAAAGCTGAAGCGAAGGAGCCACTTCGAGGAACACGTCAATCGGTGTTCCGCGCGGCAGCCAAGCAATGCCGATCACGCCTCGAACAGCCAGAGCCGCGTTATTGCCAGAACTACTGTTCATGCGTCCGCCAATGCCGTAGTATAATGGAAACCGTTCGGAAGAGTGAATAGCACTAAACGAATGCCACAGGTAATCCATGTGAATATGCACAAGGCCTCCATTCGCCCAGCCGAGACCAAAATCAAATGCATTGTCATGTGAAGTCCAGAGTTTCGCGCTGATACCTGTCGGTTCACCAAGGATCACGCCGAGTCCGAATGTACGATCTTGTGCAACAGACACTTGGACTGCGAGGAACAGACAAAGTGCAATGAGTGCATAAAAACCATGGTTCATGAAGATACTTCTTCGCTGAGATGTTATGATGTTCGAAATAATATGTGAGCAGATTGTGATTTTCATTCCATCTCTTAAAAGGTTGCGCCACCGATTCTTGCGGTCCTTTTAATTCCTAATGGTTATGTGACAAATGAAAGTGAGCCACCTAAAATCCTGGTTTTAGGATTAAGT
>CAZYYD010000013.1:0-90792 GCA_964651225.1 uncultured Ignavibacteriaceae bacterium | reverse complement strand
TAAGCGCAACAGAGAAGGTCGTAGTGTCTCCCGCTTTCATGGGAAATGTACTGCAGACGGTATAGAGGCCTGCATTCCATTGAGCTCCTGGATACATATCATAGAACCATTCCTTTGGTGGAATTGAATATTGGAGGTATTTAAGAGAATCTGGTGCTTTATATGAATTGTAAAAAGATAGGGAATCGACTTTGAAAGTGTTCAATTCTGTAGAATTGATTGCACGAATCATAGTTGAAGGCTGTCCAAAGTACGAATTCGGTGTAGCAAGATACGATACGCCAATCGTAGGTGGTGTCGGCGTCGCCCTCCACGAACGGGAAAGGTTTGGGTCATACTGAGGTAATTGGATACCTATTCGATCACCGTTCTGGTTTTGAACGAATCTGTAAATCGTTGGTACATAATATCCTACTCCATAACTCCCTTGCCATTCTTCTCTTCCTATCGGAATCCCTGTTCCGAATCCGATATAACAACTGTCCAACGGAACACCCGATTTGTTAAGTATCTCGTATTCGAACACAACCACACGATCGAGTGGTTTTGAACCCCATGTAGAAATATATAAGCGAACCTCTAATCCCAAGGGACGCCTTACATCTCCTTCAGGAAGGTTATACATACCGGAACGTGAATCTGTATCTTTAAATATTGTGAAAAGGTCCTCCTCAGATGTATAAATTGGAGAATAGAGATGGCGTTCAAGTGGGTCCGCAATATATTTCCTCTTGCCATTCACACGCCGAATTGGATAATCGTTAAAGTTCGTGCCGGAGATATCTGTGCCGGTGCTGTCATAGTCTAAGCTTGAATAGACGATATAATCGTTGTTCAGTACATAACGGCTGCCGGGAAGAGCAGAAAGAGAGTCGTATGCGGCAAAGGGATCACCAATCCTTCCAGGTACAGTTTGGGCAAATGCTTCAAGAGGGCCACCTCTCGTAGCTACGTCTTCGAAGTTAGCTCCCGAAATAGAGGCTATACCATTCTTCTTTGCCATGAACACAAAACCTGTATTTCCGCTATGAGGAATAAGATGAAAAGAACCCCGGGGCCAAAATCCTACCAGTGTAGAATTAAGCCCATTGTAAAATTGTCCGTCACCATACAATCCCCCTGAGTTCATAATGCCGAATTCAAAGCTGCTGAGACGGCTAATACGATAGAATATATCGGATTTTGTAAATTGCGCCGAGAGGTTACTTGTTGTGAGGAGAGAGAAAAAGGAGACGACAAATATATAATTAAGGATACTCTGCAAAATAGTAACTAAAAGAAGTGGGTCGGGGGGGGGATTGGTCTTCGAATATGATAATCTGAAATTCTCATCTTTGACCCATAGGAAAAAAATCGAGACATATCATTGCCCAATATTAACCTAAACAAATACTGAGCTATTATCAATAGTATGTCCTTCCATTGAACTTCCTGACTGTGTTCGCTATATTGACACGGCATTCATTTGGAAACTCGTGTGATAAAACCCATCAAAGCGCTCGGTCAGCATTACCTGAGAGATGAGAACGTTCTTCATAAGATTACGGAGAGCCTACATCTTCGGGAGGGGGCTGTTGTGGTAGAAATCGGTCCCGGTCAGGGAGCGTTGTCAAAGCATCTTGCAGCACAGCCGATCACGCTCATTGGGATTGAAATTGATGAACGGGCGATTGGACTACTCCAGCAAACCCTCGGCGATAAAATCACGCTTCTTCATGGAAACGTGCTGGATGTTCATCTTCATGAAATAGCGGAACAACAGAAAAAGAAGCTCCGGGTAGTGGGTAATATTCCGTATTACCTGACCAGTGATATTCTCTTCTGGCTTTTTGATGCGCGCACCGTGGTGACCGATGCAACATTGATGATGCAGTTTGAAGTAGCCAGGAGATTGGTTGCTCCGCCGCGAAACAAGGAATACGGTATTCTTTCGATCTTCACACAATTCTATACCGAGTGTGAGATGCTTTTCAAAGTGTCGCCGAATTGTTTTTTCCCGAAACCGGAGGTAGATTCTGCCATTGTGCGGTTGAATTTTAAGGATCGATTGCCTCCATGCGATGAAATGCTCTTTCGTACGATCGTCCGCGGGACCTTCGGCAAACGGCGGAAAACTCTTCGGAATGGATTGAAATCGTTGGGGTATGAGAGTGATCTCCTTGATCAGATCTCGTTCGATATAACCCGGAGACCGGAGGAATTGAGTGTTGAGGAATTTGTGGACCTGAGCAAAAGAATAAAGGAAAAGGTAAATTCAAAATCCTAAATCTTAAAATAGGGACCAAAATATAAATTCAAAATACTAAATCCTAAATTACAAACAAAACTCAAAGAAATAAATTCCAAATTCTACGACTCAAAATACGAACCAAATTAAAAATTCGAAATACTGAATCCTAAAATTAATCCCATGGGAAAAGAGACAAATTCAAAGAAGTATGATCTAGAGGAACGTACTCTCGTATTTACTAAAAGAGTTATTCAGCTGGTTAATGCTGTTCCGCAAACCCTCGCAAATAGAGAAATTGCCAAACAACTTACTCGTTCAGCAGAATCGGTCGGGGCAAATTACATAGAAGCGAATGAATCTCTTGGGAAGAAGGATTTTCTCTATCATATCCGCATTTCCCGAAAAGAAGCAAAGGAAAGCAGATATTGGTTCCAGCTTCTTGAATGTCCAGAGGCTTTGATCCCGGAGCGAATCTCACTCATTCAGGAAGCCCTGGAATTAATGCGGATCTTCGGTGCGATCGTGGAAAAAACAAGACAAAAATCAATATCTTATCAATAACTCTCTCTTTTGAATTTCGATATTCGTGCTTAGAATTTTAATATGACCATCCGAAAACATCTTTCCCGTCTTTCTCCCGTGGACGTTGTGTCCATCATCTTTCTTCTTTTTCTCATAGGACTCAACCTTATCTTCTTTCAAAGAGTCACTCAGTGGCTGGAGATCGTGGTCGTGGATTGTGCTGCCATTGCCATCATTTTCACGCTGGCCTATTGGGCGGAAACAAAGAAGACAAGGCTGTTCATCGGGCTTCATCGCTTGTATGCCTATCCGATTATTCTCTTCGTCTTCAAAGAAATCTATCTTATGGTGCACCCGATCCATCCGATAGACTATGACTCCCTTTTTATTGCTGTCGATCATGCATTCTTCGGTGTCAACCCGACACAATGGATCATGCAGTTCGCGAATCCGGTGCTCACCGAGATATTTCAAACCGCCTATTTTTCATATTACATACTGTTTATCATGCTTGGCGTGGAATTGTATCGCAACTACACGATAGAAGAGTTCGATCACGGTGCATTCCTTGTCGTCTATGGCTTCTATCTTTCTTATCTCGGGTATTTTCTCCTGCCGGCCATCGGACCGAGATTTACGCTTCACGATTTCTCTGCGCTGAACACGGAATTACCCGGACTCTTTTTTACGTCATGGATGAGAGATTTTGTCAACGCAGGCGAATCCATTTCGTTTAGCATGGCGAATGCAGCAGAACTTGTTCAGCGCGATGTTTTTCCGAGCGGTCACACTCAGTTGACACTCATTGTTGTCTATCTCGGTCATTTCTATAAACTCAAAACGCGCTGGATCATGACTGTTCTTGCTGTCCTGCTTATTTTGGGCACCATTTATCTCCGCTATCATTATGTCATTGATCTTGTCGGGGGTGCATTGTTCTTTGTATTGACTATTTGGAGCGGGAAGAAGATCCAAAAATGGTGGGGGAATCAGGGAGAAGGGAAAAAGTAAAAAGTGAGATATGAAAACCATAGTGAAAAAATTTCAAAAACAAAAAATTCAATATCCGTGATAACGCATTGTTTGCCAAACTTGCACCTCCGAAGAAAAACAAATACGTTTTTACAGCAACTATTGTTCCGGATTGAACGTAAACTTACAAAAATACTATGACACACGAACAAATTCTCTCAGAACTTGAGCATCTTGCCTCCAACTCCAGAATCTCCATTCGGTATGAAAAAGGGGATTTTGACGGTGGTTTCTGTGTTCTCAAAGCGGAACGCCTCATCGTCATCAACAAGCGTCTGGCACCTGCCCGACGAAGTTCCGTTCTTGCGCGGGGGCTGGCAGAAGTTGGAATTGACGAGATCTATCTGAAACCAGCCGTGCGTGAATATATCGAGGATGAACTCGCACGTGCAATAAAATCGTAAGTGGACAGTTTGTTTATTCCTTGAACAGTGAAAGAACAGACGTCATGGAAAAAATAAAACCGCTTCTCCCGTTCTTCGGTATTCTCCTCCTCTCCCTTGTCATTATCATCATCTTCTTTCGGGATACGCACAACTACGCCGGACTTTCGCTTCCGCTGGATGCGGAAGGGATTACCACTCGATCAGAAGCGATTCTGGATGAATGGAAGATCGATCGTTCAGGCATACAGTCCGAAACAAGGCTCCTCATCGACCGGATGCTTGTCGTGCAAATCCAGGAACAGTTTGGTCTCCGCGAAGCGAATAGACTTCAGCGCGACAGCATCTCCGGTGTCTCATGGGAAGTTCGCTGGCGGCAAAAACATTCGGTTATCGAATTTAGCTCCGGAAAAAGAGATGCCGAGGAACTCGCGGATATCCTGAAGGGGGAAATGAATTTCACATTTGATGAACGGGGGAGAATGAAAGAGTTCACGAGGAAGATCGGCGACAGCGTACGGCTTCCCAGTCTCTCCTCGGCTGAAGCGAAACTGCGCGCCTATACATTTCTCAAGCGGTATACTACGGTCGCCAATCTTATCGGCGACACTTCAGCGATACAAGCAGAGAAACACATCCAGCAGCCGCACCGCGATGATCATGAGTTCCAATGGATCGCACGGCAGCCTGTTACAGGAAACCCGCTCGAGATCAAGGTCGGTTTTGCCGGAAATCTACTGACTCAGTATAAGGTCACTGCGAAGGTCCCTGCGGAATATTCTTCGTTCGAAGACCGAAAAGTGATGAAATATGCGGAAGCAATCCTCATCGTCCTCTTCGGTATTGCGATCATTATTGTCGCGTTCCAGCGTATCCGTTCATTTGAAATCGGTTTCGGGCTTGCTATCCTCATGGGGATACTCACCGGCATCGTCTACGCTGCGGAGTTTTATTTTGAGACCACCGGACTTTCCGGCTGGGAGATGCTCCTGCCGCTGATCATGATCCCGATATTTACCGGCGGATTCCTCGTTGTGCTCTGGGCAATTGGCGAATCCCTTCTCCGTGAGGTCTGGAAAGAAAAGTTCGCTTCCTTTGATCTCTTATCAAAACGGTATCTCGTTCACTCACATATCGGACAGACCATCATCAGAGGAATGGTGATGGGTGCGGCAACCGTGGCGGCCTGGCTCGTTCTGGTCAACGTTGTCAATTTGCGATATTCACTCTATATGGTTCCGGAAAATTCTCCGGCGGTCATCAAAGTCTTCGGCTCACCGATGCCATGGGTGTATGTGCTGGCTCACGGGTTTTTCACGAACATCTACTTGTTCACGTTCTTGCTGCTCTTCGGGATGTCCCTCCTGCGCCGATATATCCGGTCCGGGTATCTTTTGGTCGGAACGGGTGCCCTTGTCATGGCAATTCTCACGATGCGCGATCTTGGACCTGAGCTTCCAGCATTAGGCATCCAATTTCTTGTCTCGTTCCTGGTGGTCTGGACGTTCTATCGCTATGATGCATTAGCCGCGCTGACCGCGCTTATCACGGCAAGCGCCATACAGGAGATTGGGGGGCTCTTCGCTTCGGGGAACCCGACGTTTCTTATCCATGCATGGACTGCGACAGGTTGTTTCTCCGGTGTACTGATCTTTTCCTTTGTGAGTTTGTTCAGGAAACAGGAGATCACCAATTTCGATGACATTGCTCCGGCCTTTGCCAGACATATCACAGAACGTCAGCGGCTGCAGCAGGAGTTGGAAATCGCGCGTTCAGTGCAGATGAGCTTCCTGCCGAAATACGATCCTTCGATACCTGAATTTGATATTTGTTCTCGCTGCACACCCGCTCTTGAAGTGGGGGGAGATTATTATGACTTCATCGAAATGGAAGGGAAGAAGCTTGCTGTCGCTGTGGGAGATGTCTCCGGGAAGGGGACGCCGGCGGCGTTCTTTATGACGCTGACCAAAGGATTCCTTCGTGCCCTTGCGCATGTGTCGGACTCGCCGGCAAAAATTCTCACACAGGTGAATCATCTTTTTTATGAAAATGTCAACCGCGGGATCTTCATCAGCATGATATATGGTGTTTTTGATATTGCTCAAAGAACCTTAACTGTTGCACGTGCCGGACACAACCCGGTCATTATGCGGAAATCACAGGCTGACGACGTGCAGATTGTGAGCCCGGCCGGCCTTGCACTGGGACTCGATCCCGGGCCCAAATTTGCCGCATCCATTGAAGAGGTTGTTGTGGAGTACCATCCCGGTGATCTGTTCATTTTCTACACAGACGGATTTACGGAGGCGATGAATAAGAGCAGCGAGGAATACGGCGAAGAACGCTTGTCGAGGGCCGTTGAAAAACTTTCGCCGGGTTCGGCCTCCGAAATCCTCGAAGGGATCTTTTCTGAAATGAAATCGTTTGTCGGCAAGACCCAGCAGCACGACGATATGACGATCGTAGTCGTGAAAATCAAATAGTAATCGTCATATACAGGAAGTGTTATCGGCGGGAACTCCCTTTCCCCTTTGACTTTTTCATTGCTTTACCTTATTCTATCTCCTGTAATCCAATTCCTGACTTCTCGTTTTCTATCTATATTAGATCGTAGGAGAACATTATGCGCATTCTCATCATCAACGGCCCGAATCTGGATATTCTCGGCAAACGCGAACCGGAAATCTATGGTACTTTGACCCTATGGGATATTGAAAATCGGTTAAAGGAAAAATATCCAAAAGCAAAGTTCGAGTTCTTCCAGTCCAACAGCGAAGGCGCCATAATCGATGCGTTGCATAAAGGCCTCGATCCCACCATCGATGGAGTGGTGCTGAATCCTGGGGCGCTGACGCATTATTCCTATGCCGTCCGTGATGCCGTTGCTGCGCTGAAAGCACCGGTGATTGAAGTACACTTGAGTAACGTCCATGCGCGGGAAGAATTCCGCCGGCAGTCTGTGATTGCACCGGTGTGCAAGGGCGTTATCACTGGATTCGGCGCACGAAGTTACGAACTCGCTGTGGATGTTATCCTTGAGCAACGATAATTCACTGTTTCCTGATCACTCATGACTGACTGCTGACTTCATTATGATCAAGGCTGTTATCTTCGACTTAGACAACACGCTTGTAGATTTTATGCTGATGAAGCGGCAGGCGATCGACGCTGCTATCAATGCCATGCGCGATGCAGGGCTGAAACTCTCCACGGAGGAAATCCGCAAGAGTATTGATGAGATTTATAATGAACGCGGGATGGAATTTCAAAAAGTGTTCGACGAATTGATGTACCGCGAATTCAGCAAAGTGGACTACAAGATTCTTTCTGCCGGTGTCATCGCGTATCGGCGTGCACGCGAGGCTGCTCTCGTTCCGTACCCCCACGTGACGATGACACTCATCCAGCTGACCAAGATGCATATCAAACTCGGCGTGGTGTCCGATGCGCCCGCGAAGGAAGCATGGCTTCGACTGTGCTATCTCAACTTCCATCATCTCTTCGATGCCGTCGTGACATTTGAAGATACCGGTGTTCGCAAACCAAACCCTGAGCCGTTCAGAAAAATCCTGGACTTGCTTGATATACAACCGGCAGAAGCGGTCATGGTGGGCGACTGGGCCGAGCGCGACGTGGTCGGGGCATCGCAAGTCGGGATGAAAACGATCTTTGCGCGCTATGGCAACACGTTCGGCACGGAAAATTCTCATGCGGACTACGACATTGATGACATCAAACAGGTGATCGACATCGTGAAAGAACATAACGAGAAAGAATAGCGATGGGAAAAATTCAAGGTGTCGGTATCGATGTAGTGGACGTGGAACGGATGAAAGAGGTGCTGGAGAAACAGGGACAGGTGTTTCTCAATAAAGTGTTCAGCGATATGGAAGTGACGTACTGTAAAACAAGAAAAAAATCGTACATCCATTTCGCCGCACGGTTTGCCGCCAAGGAAGCCGTTGCGAAAGCCATGCGCACCGGATGGAGCGGAGCATTCCACTGGAGGGATATCGAAGTCGTCAACGATCAATCCGGGGCTCCTCACATTCTTCTTTCACGCGGAGTTGCCAAGGCGCTGGAACAATGCCACGTGCATCTTTCACTTTCTCATACCGACAATACCGTCGTTGCCCTTGTGGTGCTGGAAAGTAAAAAATAGTATTCCTCTTTAATACGTATGGATTGTTCGGCCATATAACCTCGGAAAGATGTCAAAAATTCCGAAGAATCCCATTCTTCATTACAAACCAATGAAAATCAGCACGATGATGTTACTTGTTGAAAGAGCAGAAGGCATCTCTCTTTTTTCAGGTATTCTTCATGTATTTACCCCACAAAAATATGAATCGTATGCTGATATCGGTGGAACGACAACTAAAATTTGGAGGGTGATATGTCACTGTTAAAAGAATTCAAATCGTTTGCGATGCGAGGAAATGTCGTCGATATGGCTGTCGGTATCATCATCGGCGCTTCATTTGGGAAGATTGTCAGTTCGCTTGTCAATGATGTGATCATGCCCCCTGTCGGCGTGCTCATTGGCGGAATGGACTTCAGCAGTCTTTCGGTCCGTCTCATGACTGCGACTGCTGATCATCCGGCTGTGGTGATGAAGTACGGTTTGTTCATCAATATGATCATCGATTTTCTCATTGTCGCATTTGCTATATTCATGATTATCCAGGGTATGAATCGGTTGATGAAAAAACAAGAAGCGGCTCCTGTTGCTGCAACAACAAAAGAATGTCCGGAATGTCTCATGACCATCCCTCTGAAAGCATCTCGATGCGGTCATTGTACAACGACGTTGAAGTAATATTTATCCACTCACTCGGAAAGAAACCTATGAGAACTCTACAAATATTGATACCCCTGTTGTTCGTCAGTTTTGCGATTGCACAGGTGCAGCCGCCAACCCCGGTGCAAGTCGCAGTGACATCACCGTGGGCACATACCTTGATCATGAGCGCAAATATCACACAGATTTCCTTCACTGACTGGGCACAAGGAGGAGAGAACGCCCTCGCGTATGCATTATTCCTGGAGGGTAAGTCATCGTACTCACAAGGTGTTGTAGACTTGGTGAACAGCTTCAAGTTCGGTTTCGGGCAGGCAAAGCTCGGTTCGCAGGGGATCCGCAAAACAGATGACAAGATCGATCTTGAAAGTGTTCTGACCTACAAAATGGGGACGTATGTAAATCCGTACGCTTCTGCGTCGTTGAAGACGCAATTTGCAGAGGGTGTGACGTACGATACGGCAGGGAATGCTACACCGGTCTCCAACTTCTTCGATCCTGCCTACATCACACAATCCGTTGGTGTCGGTTATCAGCCGATACACGAAGTGAAAACGCGGCTTGGTGTCGGTATACGCGAGATCGTGACAAAAACGTATACAGCGTATTCGGATGGGAAAAAGGTGGAAGTGGACGGCGGGTTTGAGTCGATCACAGAAGTTGGATGGACAGTGATGGAGAATGTCGTCCTGAATTCGAAGCTGGAACTCTTTGCTCCGCTCAAGACATTGGACCAGATGCTGGTCCGGAGTGATAATACACTGGCGGCAAAAGTGAACAAGTTTCTTTCGGTGAACTTTAATGTTCAGCTTTTAAACGATCCTAAGGTGCAGGCACGTACACAAGTGAAGCAGACCCTGGCAGTCAGTTTCAGTTACAATCTCATGTAGAACGAGGTCGGTGTTTGGTCATGCGAGGCCTGCGTGCTTAAGTGGATTGCAGACACCTTTGTATGCAGGAATTTCGGTATTCGTGATTCCGGTGGGGATCGAACTTTCTCCCTTTTTTACTCATAGATCTGTAGAATTTCAGCCCCCCGATAGTAATGATTCAAAATCTCACGGAATCCTTTTCTCACCAATGCGAGGGCGATCGCACCCGATTGACACATTCCTACGCCATGGCCCCAACCTGCGCCCGAGATGAGAAAGGCCGTCGGACTCCCTGGGGCTCCTTCCGGATCAAGGATAATGCACGAGCTCCGAAGCGGCGGATTCCAGATCTGGCGGAACTCCAGCTGATCGTTCACGCGGTACGATCCACGCGTGCCGATAAACACTGCCTTGAGGATTCGTCCGGAGACGCCCCTCTCAAGGGAATCGATCTTGAGAACTCGTCCGATGTCTTTCTTTTTTGCGATCCACATAGAGAGTGTGTCGATCGAGGTCTGTATTTTCCATCGGAAATATTTTCGGTTCCATTCGGAAAGTCCGGGAGTGTGTTTCGGATTGCAGTTCACGTTTGGATCTCCGGAAAGCCAGGCGCGAAGCCGTTGTTCAGTGCTGAGATTCTGATATATGTCATTATCGCAATCGGGGTGTCCGCTCCAGTACGGTTTCGGGCCGCTACGCTGCGGCCAAATGTTCTCGATATCCTCAGAGAAACCGCCGCAGTTGGAAGCGTAATACGCATTGATCGGAGTTCCATGGTCCGAGAGTATTAGGCCATGTGTTTCTTCTACTGCCTGCATGATGGCAGAGGTGCGTTTTGCGATTCCTCCGTAAACCTGGCATTCCACATCAGAGCAAATATCGTAATGATCGCCGTGATACATCCCTTTGTTAAGGGCTACGATAGTTTCAGAGCGGGCTGCGACTGCCTGAGCTTTGAGCGCCTCAAGCGGCGAATCGGTACCTATTTCATACGGGACAACACCGCATAAATATTGTTCGAGAGGAAGTTCGAGGATGACGGAGAGCTTCCGGTCTTGGGTCACACGGATCTCCAAACGGCCTTCATAGTACCGATCCTCTTTGCTTTCCCACCACCATCCGATGCCGTATGGTACGCCTTCAATTTTTATAACGCTATCATCAAGATATCCCTCCAAGAGAATGAGTGTATCCTGTAGAATTTCCGAATCGTTGATGGTGAGCAGGACTTGATCTCGCACGACTTCTGCCTTGATGGATTTCTTTGTGGGCAGATGGATCTCTGTCTGTGCGCACCAATCAGTTTGAGGAACAAGAACCACCCGATCGAGCGAATGAAGAATTCTCACACGGACACTGGGTTCCTGTCCATAACTCACAGCAGAACAAAGAACAGCAAGGAACGATACAAAGAATATTATGCGGTGACAGGAGATGATCATGGAATTTGGATTTCTTTTGAATGCATAGATATTCTCAAAGTGATGGTAAAATATAGGGAAAACAATGTTCACATGGGAAACCGGTTCATTCTCCGTCGTTCCCGAATCATATAGTTGATGTTTCCAGTAATGACTGAAAGTTCGTATCTTTTCTTTCTTTTCGGAGAATATGTTGAGTGAATACCGGTATCATCCCGACGGAGCGTATCTCAAAACAGATATCTATTTCTAACGGCAGGGAGAATTTTCTCAACGTACATAGGGCACAACGCAAGAATACTCTGCATTATTTCTTCATGCATCCCTCGAACCTTTTTTGTATACTATACCCATTATTCCAATCGTCCAACTCTTTCGAAAGTATACCATGGACAAACGCATCATTCTTTCCGCCATGCTGGTGTTTGTAGCTTCTCTTTCATTCAGCCAGCCCAAAGTGCAGGATCCTTTGGTTGCCCACATTGACTCGACCGTCAAACCGGGAGATGATTTTTTTCTCTTTGCCAACGGGAAATGGTTCAGGGAAAACCCGATTCCGGCAAGCGAGCCGAGCAACGGACTCTGGCAGATCATTCAGGATACGATCAATGCACAAATCCGCAATGTCTGCGAATCCTCCGCCTCAATAAAGGATGCACCGAAAGGAAGCAACAAGCAGAAGATTGGCGACTTTTTCAGAACAGGGATGGACAGCATCGCTCTTAACAAACGGGGGATCGCTGATCTGAAAGACGATCTTGCAATGATCGATGGTATTCAGGATATGAAGGGGGTTGTCAAAGCTGCAGCGTATCTTCACAAAGTTGCAGGCGCTCCGTTATTCCGTTTCGGCGTAGGTCAGGATGACCGGATCAGCAGCAAGAATGCGGTTTTCATCAGCCAGGGGGGCATAAGTCTTCCCAACCGCAGGTTCTATTTTGACTCCGAAGAACGCGCGGTTAAAATCCGCCAGAAATTTATGGAACATCTCGGAAACATGTTCAAGATTCTCGGATATGATGATGCCAGGTCGAAACAAAGCGCTGAGAATGTGATGAAGCTGGAAACCGCGATTGCACAAACTTCCCGCAAACTGGAAGACACTCGTGACCCGATCAAGAATTACAATAAGATTTCATTCAAACAACTGACGGAAACCGCTCCCAATTTCGAATGGACGCTGTTCACTCAAAACACCGGTCTGCAGAATGTGGATACGGTGATCGTCGGTCAGCCGGAATTTCTGACGGCACTGAACGGATATCTCACATCGTTTCCGCTGGAGGATTGGAAAAATTATCTCAAGTATCACCTTGTGAGCAATCTTGCCCGTTATCTGGACGATAAGACCTCTAGGGAGAATTTCAACTTCTACTCCACAGTCTTGCGCGGAGTACCGGAGCCGAAACCGCGATGGAAAAGGGTCGTAGAACAGACAGACCGTTCGCTCGGCGAGTTGATAGGGCAGGTGTATGTTGCCGAATATCTGCCGAAGGGGACAAAAGAAAAACTTCTGGAGATCGGGAATGCCATCAAAGAGGTCTATGCAGAACGGATTAGGAAACTCGATTGGATGAGCGACGCGACGAAAGTGAAAGCACTGAAGAAACTCAGCACGATTATCATGAAAGTCGGGTATCCGGACAAGTGGAAAGATCTCAGCGCTATGCAGATCGACCGTTCTTCGTACGTCAGGAATGTCATGAGTGCGAATGCGTGGGGATTTACCTATATGATCTCGAAGTTCGGCAAGCCGGTCGACCGGACCGAATGGGACATGCAGCCGCAAACCTATAATGCCTATTACAATCCTTCGAATAACGAAATTTGTGTTCCCGGCTGCAACATTATCGTCCCGGGATTTGAACGGACGCTGGCAGACGATGCAATTCTGTATTCGATCATCGGCGGTTCTACATTCGGGCACGAAATCACACACGGCTTTGATGATCAGGGATGCCAGTATGACGAACAGGGCAATCTGAACAACTGGTGGACCAGCGAGGACAGCACGAAATTCTTCACGAAAACAAAAATGATTGTCGAACAGTTTAACGGCTACATTGCCGTGGACAGTCTCCATATCAACGGTGACCAGACGCAGGGAGAAAATATTGCCGACCTCGCCGGTGTCATGATGGGGTATGAAGCATTGAAAGGGACGAAGCAGTTCAAGAACAATGAGATCATTGCAGGCTTGAATCCGAGCCAGCGCTTCTTCCTCGCGTATGGATTTGCGTGGATGATCAACATGCGTCCCGAAGGAATTGCGAGTCAGGTGAAGAGCGATGTGCATTCACCGGCGAAATTCCGCGTGAACGGACCGCTCGCAGATATCCCGGAGTTTTATATAACCTTCGGAGTCAAAGAAGGAGATGCTCTCTGGCGTCCTGAGAATATGCGTGTAAAGATCTGGTGAGAGACGGTTTCTGCGATTGTCAAAAGATATCGGTGAACACAACTGTCCGGTTGACGTATGAAACAAATTCCGTACCGATGAAGTTTTATTGAACAATTTCTAAAAACACTTGAGCACACACTGTGTTTCCGAATTGAAATCGAAACCGCTTCAAAATGATTGTATCACTCATGTTGACAATGCTTTACAGGAATTATGAATTATCTCAGCCGGACAGTCATGATCGGTGAATAATATTGACAATTCAGTTGTCAATGGATCAATGATGATTGAAAAGGTGAACAATGAATGCACCTCCATCTATTCATCAACATGACAATCGATGCATAACATGTATACTTCCAGCTCATTATCCTGGAATAACATTGAATCGTCAAGGAGTCTGCTCGTTGTGCGAGAATTATCAACCTCAGACCTATCTTGGCATCGATGAACTCAAAAAAGATATTGATGCTCTTCTTCAGCGTCATCCGAAAAGACAGTACGATTGTGTCGTTGGCGTCAGCGGGGGAAGAGACAGTACCTATACACTGCACCTTTTAAAAAAGGAATTTCGCCTCAACATTTTGGCTTTTTTTGTGGATCATGGCTATATACCTGATCATACAAAGCAGAACGTTGAATCCATCACACAAACACTTGGTATCAAACTTGTTGTCAAGAGACACACGAAACTTGAGCATTGTTTTCCCCGCCAATTTAAAGCCTGGTGTAAGAATCCCAACCCACAGACTATTTCAACATTTTGTATGGGGTGCAAATCTTCAATCATCCAGTCGTTTTACAAGTACTCCATTCAATATCAGGCGCCACTGCTTGTGCTGGGGTGGACACCATTTGAGGGTGCGCGGTATAAGATGAATCTTATGAAGCTGAACCCCTCTTCGAAAAGTATGTGGTCATATATCGGCGGCTACATGAAAGAGGTCGCCGCTAATCCGTCGTTGATGCAGAATCCCCGATGCACCTGGATGCAATTCAATGAATTCATGACTTTCTATGGCCCCTACAAACCTTTGCTGAATTTGCTGTATCAGAAAACGGAAATGAAGCCGTTCCAAAAGCATATTCATTGGATTGAAAAGGATATTGTGAATGTTATCACGAAGGAATACTCGTGGAAAAACTTCCAGGGAATGACATCGACATGGAGGGGAGATTGCTATTTGGGTCCAATACGGCAAAAGCTCTATAAGACATTCCTCGGCTATAATGATAAAACCCCGCACCTGAGCGATTTGATTCGAGACGGACAGCTGACACGCTCAGAAGCCCTCGAGCGAGTCCAAAAAGAAGAGGATGTTCCGGATGAAGTATTGCAGGAGTGCTGTAAGAAAGCCGGCATCAGCGATACTCTATTGATGGAAATGAGTATTTCGGGAAAGAATCAAACAACGTCATTGAGAAAGAACAATCCTGGGTGAGGCGAAGGAGTTCACCGTCTCGTTGTGGACAAAAAGGAGTGATACTAGACCTCAGAGAATCATTTTTTTTGAACCCCGGGTGAACGCTGAATTGAATCTCACCAAGTCCAAAAAACTTGCTCTTGGATTGAGTTATTGCGCCGCTTTCGGACTCGATGAACAGAATAATAACATCGCAAGATCCAAAGTGACGAACAAAGATTTGAGCGGTGTGAATATCACTCTTGGTATGAAGTTTGGGGAATACTAAAAGAGGGAAGGTTGTACCGGAGATGAATAAAGATACCGAGAAGACCAGAACACAAAGCGCTCTCTTTCTGGCAGGCATTCTGCTCCTGCTGGTAAAATCAGAATATTATTGGAAGCAGATCGTCGGATTAGTCCCGCTCGTTGTGAACATTGCGATTGTTCTTCTTGCCCTCGCGGTGGGAATCATGATTGTTGTTTCTGTGAGCCGGATCTATCAGGAGCGAACATCGCTGTATGCGAGAATGTTCATTCCCGCTGGAATCTATCTGTTCGGCATTCTTGCGTCGTTCACGGATCCATTCCATGTGAGCGCCGAGAGTGTCCAGAGCCGGATTGTGCTGAAGGGGCACTATACCGCAATTACGAATTCTGCAACCATTACATTCCGGCACAACGGTTGCGTCGAATTTGAAGGAAATGGTTTTTTGGGATATACATACTTTTACGCGGGGAAATGGACCCAGCATGGCGACACCCTGATAACGCTTTTTGCAGAGGGCGACCCGATTCCCTGGGGAAACCACCTGATTCTTTTTAGAGAGCGTCAGATGCTGCTTCCCTTCGACAGCGTTGCGCTGCTTCAACAATTCCCCGGCTTCCTCCTTGATGGTGAGAAAGCCGATAGTCAGTTTATTCTTCAGGACAAACAAATAATTTAGGAAAGACTGTACAGAATAGAAAAGAGGTAACAATACAACGGAGGGATCCATGAATCGAACCTTACTGCTTCTTGTGCTCTTTATTGTGGTCGTCTGTTGCAGCGGGGCGGTCGGAATTCTAGTGTATAAAAGTATCACCGAGAGCTCAAGATCGGAACATCAGCTTTCCGTAGAGAAGATTGAGCGGATGGGAAAACTGGAATTAGTGAAAGTGAATATCAAGGACGTTCTGGAGCAGACAAAGGAACGTCCGCTCTTCCTGCCCAATGCGAAAGCAGTCCTTATTGTTGCCGGTGAAGTGTTCGCAGGGATAGATCTGGAAAAAGTGAAGAAGGAAGATATCGTGGATTCCGGGACAAAAGTCACTGTGACACTTCCCAAACCGGAAATCCTGATATCCAGGATTAACCACGAAAAATCGAGAGTTTACAATGTGCGATGGGGAATGTTTTCTACAGCGAGGTTGGTCGATGATGCCTATAAAAATGCTGAACTGGCGATCATCGACGAAGCAAAAAACACCGGATACGAAGAAACCTGCAAGAATAATGCGCGAACACTACTGACACCGATCTTTCGCGAGCTTTCCGGGAAAGAAGTTGTCATCCTGTTTAAGACAGAATAGTCTCTCTTGGAAACTTTCAGAAGGTCTTGAAGGTTGAATCACACAACCTTCTGAAGGTCGCAGGGAATATTAGAAGTAGTACAGGTACTTCACTTTCAAGACTCCGGCGCGATCTGCCACCGCGAGATTGCCTGCATCTTTTCTTTGCTGCACCTCATTGAGGGCAAGATAGATCCAGCTCTTTGGTGAAAAATTATAGGAAAAGAGGAATCCGCCAATGACGCGAACAATCTTTTCATCTGATGCCGTAAAGACATTATCGATATACATCCTGATATTCAAATCATTCACCGGTGTGAGGGAGAGATAGGGCCGGGCATTGTATGTTATTTCCTGAACATTACCGTTCGGTTTTCCTTCGATATCAGACTCGAAGGAAGTACCAATGGTAAGCGTATTATGTGCGCGCCAATTTATTTGCCCCCCTACCCAAGAAAAAAACGCAACGTAGCCCCGGCCGTAGTTGTACGTATGGTTGGCATATCCTGCATAGATATTTCCATCCCATGCAGGTGAAACGTTCATCCACATGGAAAAGTCGAGTTCGGTCGGTGAGTAATCGATCCGCTTATCCCGGGCATATCCTGTAACGAAGTCGATCTCATATCCCCAGTTTGTTCTGAACGACATATCCATACCGATGAGAAGAGAATGATCGGTATACCCCTCCGCCTTTTTGTAAAAGATATGCGGTCCAGCGTAGAAGACAATTTCGCTGATGTATCCTTCCTTGTAATACCATCGGGGACCGCCAAGTCCGGTCACCTGACATGTTCCGATCCATGGGACATACCCGACCTGATTGACATCAAAGGTGTCGCCGATATACCTTCCCCGAATGGCAATCAAATAAGAATCTTTACTGATACGCAATCCTGCTGACGCAGCATAATCGCCTTGTGTGTTCTGGAACGAACGGGCAATCTGATACGCAAGCTGCCAGTCCGAAGATCGGAATGCACCGTCGACATCGAGAACACCATTGTCACCGTCTTGCGTGTGTTTGCCGACAAAGAGAATGCCCGTGGAGGAATTGCCAAATATTTGTTTCTTTACACGCGCTGAACCAAAATACGCACGCGGTTCTGTTTCGATGGCAGTGTCCCCCTGAAAGCTTTTTTCTCCGGTAGCTGCCAGGAATCCGCCGTATTCCCAATCATTGATGCGTCCGAAAGCCTTCGTTCCCAGAAGGAGTGGTACTTCGCTTCCATCGGGCAGCTTTTTGCCGATGCGCCGTGGATAAAAAAGTTCAAGGGGAGCATAAAATCCGGAATTTCGATCGCGCCCCGACGGCATAAAGATTTCGTTGCCCTGGGTAAAGAAGGGGCGCCGTTCGTTGAAATATGTTTCATACTGCGAAATGTTAAAGGAAAATGGATCTGCTTCGATCTGCGCAAAATCGGGATTGGCTGTCAGTTGGAACGTGAGCGACTGTGAAGGATTGTAGAAGACGTCGATGCCGGCGTCGGGATGAATCTTGTAGTTTCCATTCTTCAGATATTCTGCCTTTGCAATCCCGACCGGATAAATCTCCAGATTTAACCCTTTCACCGATGGGCGGAAGTTCTCAAACCGGAGTGATCCGAATTTTGAAATACGCTGTCCCTCATTTTGCTCGTATCTGTTCCAGTATACATCTTCACTTAACGTCGAAATCCACCGGTTGAAATCTAAACCCCAGGCGGAAAGATGCTCGTCGTATTGAATGGAGCGATAGGGAATTTCCATCTCAACAACAAATCCCCAGTCGTAGACCTTCGTCCGGGCAAACCAGACACCGTCCCAGTTGTAGTCGCGGTTACGCGCATCATCGACCATGCGGCAGTCGCTTCGGACACCGGAGGCCCCGACATCAAACTTATAGGCCGAGTGTTTGTCGCCGAACGTATCGAACATCACGGAAACCATATCACCGGCAAAATTATCCAGTGTTCCGGTGTTCACCTGAATACTCTTCCGTTCATCATAACATACTATTAGGCAGTACATCGATTCATCGCTTGTCAGGAGTTTTGCGGTAGTGACGCGCGATGGATCCTTAGCGTAGTACGGTGCGAGTTGAAAAAAGTCAGAAAGAGAATCTGCGGCGCTCCACACCGGATCGATAACTCCGTCCACGACGGGCGGATGAGAGATTTTGCGGACGGTGTAGGTTTTGGATGTATCTTTGGTCTGGGCCGTGAGGAGAGAAGCTATAAGCACGAGAGCCAAGAGAGCGGCGGTGCAAATTTTCATCGAGGAATTCCTTTGGAGCCGGCGGCCATAACAATTGTGGTGGTGCGGATTCGTCCTGTGGTGATCAGGAAATTATTAACAGTTCCTGTTTTCCTATGCTGTCTCAGTTTCATACGATATTTCTTTCTTCTGGGTTACAGGTTCTTAAAACTTTTTAGGAGAATTCAACGTATACATCAAACAGGGGATTGGATCAGATTATTCTTCATGAAAAACAAATATATTATGGTTCCATTATTAAAGAAACCATCCATTGTTCTTACCGAGAAAGTTGATTTAAATCAGGAAATCGTCGATTCCCTCCGTACCCAATTAGACATTTTACAGCGGAGGCTGGAATTATTCGAGCACAAGGGTGAAGTCTCGAACGAACCTTCGGCTCCCGTTTTCGCGCATCCCAGACTCCAGCGAATGCTGGTGAAATCGGACGGTAAATTGATCGTCCTCCATACAAACGATATTGATTGGATTGAGGCCTGGGGCGATTATGTCCGCCTCCACTGCAAAGGGAAAGTTCATATTGCCCGTCAGAAAATTGGCGATATTGAACTCCAGCTTGAACAGCATCAGTACATTCGTATTAACCGTTCGGCGATCGTCAATATCGACCGTATGAAAGAACTGGAGCCACTGAATCATGGAGACTATCTCCTGACCCTTTGTGATAATACTCAGCTGAATGTCAGCCGGAATTACCGTATTTATCTCTCTGCTCTTTTCAACAATTCAATTTAAAACAAATATTTCGATCATCCATCCCGTTCAACGTGTTATTCGTCCCTTTCGTGCCGCAGTTTGTACCGTTTATCGATATTCCACAACTTCGTTCCCAGATATCCGTACTCCTTTATAAGAAAACAACCCGGCAGTGCTTCTGAAACGCATTCAATTTAACATTAGGAGGTCGTTATGAAAAAAGTACTCGTTCCGCTTGCAGCGCTCGTACTGGTTGTGCTGGTTGTCCCGGTGATGGCACAGGAGTCTGTGCTGCCCCCCCATGCCGATAAAGCATTGATCGAACAAAATCTATTTATCGGTCTGAACTCAGACAATCAAGGACTTCAGCGGAGTTGTGCTTTGATGTTGGGTAAAATTCAATCTGACAGGGCCGTGATTCCTTTGATGAGGGTCTTGAACGACAGCCAGGATGAGAATTTACGTGCTGCTGCCGCGTGGTCGCTGTGTAAAATCGGTGACGGACGAGGCATCTATGCAGTGAAAATGACGGCGAAATTTGATGAATCCGTCAAGGTCAAAGCGCATTGTGCATGGTATTATGAAAACATGGTGCAGCAGGGGACGTATACCTTTATTCAGTCGCAGGGAAAGTTAGTAGCTTCAGCAGAGTAAAATATACAAACCCAGGAAGATTTTTCAAGGCTCGTTCCAATTTTGAGGGACGGACCTTTTCTTTGTTCTTGCCCGCTCAAAATCTCATTCACACAAAGTTTCATAACAGATTTCAGCCATGGGGTGTTTTTCTTTCTTGCGGTTGAATGCAAAACTGAGTACTATTTTTGCAAATACACATACATTAGTCAGCCCACTTCTTTATTATAAGTCTATCAATCACCATTTTGAAGGGATACTATGAATGCAAACGTATGTCCCGTCTGCGGCAAGGAAGTGATGCCGTATAGCCGGTTTATTCGGGAAGCAGAACCCTGGAAAACATCCCTATGCGGAAGCTGCGGCGCGAAACTCAGGCGCAACTCAAAAGTGTTCCGTTTTCTTCTCTTGATGATGCTTCCCCTTGCTATTGTCGGCCTGGCACTGTTTCTCCTGCTGACAACGATGCATCTGGAATATTGGTTGAACCTGACTGCACTTCTGCTCCTCGCTTCTGCCTGGACGATTCTCACTAATTATCTGGCCTGGCGCTATGTCGGTTGGGTACCCGCCAAAGAAGAGAAGAAGGAGTAAACAGAAGAACGGATCCTCAGATCAAGGATACTGCTGACCGAGAAAAACATTCCTGCATGTAACTCAAACCGTTTATCAATAAAAGCATTATATCGTTTGTGACGGGAAATACGACACTGTCGTCGGTCTTCCCGACACGAAGTTCAATTCGGCATTTCTTTGTGTCTTCTTTTCCCTCAAAACACTCAACTCCTATCAGGATTTCTCTGGCAAGGGATGTGTAAAAGGACTCCTGGAAAGTATATTCCATAACATTGAATCAAGGAGATAACCATGTTCGATCTTAGTGATCCCAACACATTCTGGCTGAATGTCACAAATATTGCTCTCGGCCTTGTAACCCTTATTTGCTGCGCAGTTGTCGGTTACAGTGTGGTGCAGGAAGTTCTTATACGATATCGCAACCGCAAGGTAGTCGAAGCAGACGATCACGCATTTCTTGCCACGGATCTTGGCCTTACCATGGCAGATGGAGGCGAGCGATTAGAAAAATCGTCTCTCACGGTTTCCGAAAAAGGAGTGGTGAAAGAATCCAAGCCGAAACAGTGACATCATCTCTAGAAATAATAATGATGTTATAAGTACTGTGCACGGTCAACATTCATCAAGTAAGAGTAAATAACATGCGCTGTCCTTTTCTGCGCGAAGCGCAGGTAAAATATTGTCAGGGAGCGGCTATCAAGAAAATGATTACCCGTAATCCCAGCGACATAACAAACGAACGGTGTTCGTCTGCAGAGTACGTGCATTGCCCCTCGCTGAAGCAGCATCATGAGGAACATGCACAGCACACACGCTGTCCGTTTCTGCAGGAATCACTTGTGCAATATTGTTCCGCCTCGTCGGTCACGAAGTACGTTCCCTACAGCGAATCGTCCATCATCAAATGCGGGAACGACGGACATCGGTACTGCGATCTGTATCTTTCTGTGGCTGCTCCGAGCGACCGGAGTAAAGCAAACCATACGCCGGTGGTGGAGGGAATTCCTCTGCCGGATTCTCTTGCCTATGCATCGAACCATATGTGGCTGGACCAAACGGGTGACAGTATGTGCCACATCGGTGCCGATGCATTTTTAACAAGAATTCTTCACAGCGTCGAAGCCATCAATTTTGGCCCACCCAAGAGTTCGGGACTGCCTACGGTGCTCCTGTCGGTGAATGGTGTCGACTTGCAGCTTGTGTTTCCGCTTCCCGTCCACGTCACAGGAACGAACACGCACCTCCGGGCTGACCCGAAAAAGTTAGTCTCGCATCCGTACAGTTCAGGGTGGCTGTTTGAAGGAACGCTGAAAGAGGCAGGCCATACCGTGCCGTCAGAGATCCCTTCTCCTCGATTCATACGGGGGAAGGAAGCTGCAGATTGGATGACGGAGGAAGTCCGGCATCTTCAAGAGTTTGTTCATAATCAAATCGTTCCAGGTCATTTCGGCACAGAGCCGATCATGATGGACGGCGGTGCAGTGCATCCAGAGATGCTGGATCAACTCGATAAACAGGAGTTATTAGACATCTTTGACGAATTTTTCTCGCCGTATGTGAGCTGGAGAAAGATAGTGTAATGAGAATTCAGTTTCTTTGGTTTTTCGCCGGGTTGTGTTGTATGCTATTTGTTGGCTGGGTAGTTTTTCCGTATGTGTTGTATGAGACGAAGGAGCAGCCGCTTCAATTTAGCCATAAGGTTCATGCCGAAACCGCTGGAATGACCTGCGAGAACTGTCATTTCTTCAACGAGGATGGACGCTTTTCGGGAATCCCCGTTCTTGCAAAATGTACAGAGTGTCACTCAGAGGTTCTTGGCGCATCACCTCATGAAAAGATTCTCGTCGATGAGTATGTAAAGAAGAATCGCGAGATTCCATGGCTGGTGTATGCAAAACAGCCGCAGAATGCGTACTTCTCACATGCCTCACACGTGAAACTTGCCCATTTCGCCTGCTCCGAATGTCACGGTCCACACGGTACTACCGACAGCCTGCGGGCGTACCAACGCAACCGTATCAGCGGGTACAGCCGCGATATCTGGGGCAGTTCCATCTCCGGTTTGAAGACAGCATCATGGGACGGAATGAAAATGAGCGATTGTGCTGATTGCCATACAAAGCACAACGTCCCTAACACATGTTTGAAATGTCATAAATGAACATGAATCCTATGGAAATAAATATTACACGGCGGGAAATATTACGATTTGTGGGTGGCTCGGCACTCGGTTTCTTTCTTACGCCAATCCCGTGGAAAGCGCTGGATGATTCGGCTATTTGGACGCAAAACTGGCCATGGATTCCGGAACCGGGACGCGGAGATATTTCATACAAGACGACGAGCTGTTCGCTCTGCCCGTCAGCATGCGGCATGCGTGTGCGATGCGTCGGGAATCAACCCGTGAGTATAAGCGGTCTGACATTGCATCCGATAAATCAGGGGGCACTCTGCCCGATAGGAGTTGTTGCGCACCATCTCCGGTACCACCCGGCACGGGTTTCCCGTCCGTTGCGCATCACCGGGAAGAATGGTTCTCCTCAACACACAGCCTTGACAGTGGATGAAGCACTGATCGAAGTTGCTGATGCCATGAAGGATGCCAGCAGACAAGCTCAAACAGTTGCCATTGTCGATGGCAGGCCTGGACGAACCGCTTCTCTCATGCTTCAGCAGCTTGCTGCGAATATCGCGCATGGAACCTATGTCGCGGTTGGTGATGAATCGCTGGGGGTACTTGCATCATGGTTTGGACAACCGATCGATACACTTGCATACGACGTAGATCACGCAAAGACAATTTTGAGTTTTGGAGTTCCTTTCTTTGATGGATGGGGAACGCCGTCGCGGACAGCCCGATATCTGGATGGGAAGCCTGGAGCGAGACAGTATGTTATTCAGGTGGAACCGTTTCGAACTCGATCAGCAGAGATTGCAGACCGCTGGATTCCTCTTCGGCCCGGAACCGAAGCGGTCTTTGCGCTGGGATTGGCACATGGTATCCTTCAAGAGAAATTATATCGAACACACGTAAAAGATTTATACGAATTTGGAAATCTGATCATGGAGTTCAATCCGCCTGCAGTTGCTGAAGTGTGCGGAATTTCGCAGGACATGATCAAAGAAGTTGCACATGTGTTTGCCGCACATGCTCCGTCCATTGCCATCGCCGGAACTGCCGGTTCTCCGAAAGAAGTACAAAGCGCGGTCATGCTCTTGAATCTCCTCGTCGGCAATATCGGACAAATCGGCGGTATTGCAAGGAAACGCGATCTCCCATGCGCCAGGTCTGCACCAAAGAAAAGTGCCGCTATGAGCACCGACTTCGCTTCGATCCCCGATCATTCGGTTCGTGTCATGCTGATCGACGAGTCACTTTCCAGTTGCAAGCTACCTGATGCACTTCTGCTGAAGAAACTTCTTCCGGAAAAAGGAATTATTGTCTCTCTTTCGCCTTTTGTGACCGAGCGACCATGTTGTACACAATATGTTTTTCCATCTCAGGTGTTCCTTGAATCAATGGCTGAGGTAACGAACGCAAGTGATATTCCAGTGTCAACGCTCAGCTTATCCATTCCGCTGGTCCCGGCGCCTATCGGTCTGCTCGACCCGATAGAATTTGTCCAGTGCATAGCACGATCAGCTGGTATCCTAAATATCGAACCCGGCACAGCGGAAGAAATAGTGAAGAAACGGATTTCCACAATCTACAAAGAAGCTCGCGGGAGTGTGTTCAATGCGGTAACAGGTCAGACGAGTGAATTGAAAACGTATTCTTCACCGGATGATTTGTGGAAGGCACTGATTGCCGGCGGATGCTGGATGGATGCCCCGTCTCCCGTCACATCGCTGCCAGCCGTTAGCCTTACCGCAGTTGTCTCGGCGGCAACTATCAAGTCATTGAAATTAAGGACCACGGATCAACTGATGCTTGTCCCCATCATGGAACGAAGTGCATACGGTACGACTTCTGTGTCACCGATCATGAGCAAAGTCGGCCAGGAGTCTGGATTACGCCCGTATGGATGCCAGGCACTGCTGAATCCAACAACCGGTGCAGCGGTTGGTGTCATCGAGAATACCAGTATCTTGCTTCAGACAAAGAACGGATCGTTTCAAACTCGTGCCCGTTTTGATGCTTCGATTATGCCGGGTGTCATCGGTCTCTCTGCAACTGATCCTGACGATCAGCGGAACATTCTGGCGCTGTGCGATATGAATACTGATGCTTCAATCCTGCCAACTCCTGTGAAAATTCAGAAAGTATAAGAGAATGGAATCGAATCCAACTCAACCACGGTATGGAATGGTCATCGATCTTGATCGATGCAACGGCTGCGGTAACTGCTCACTGGCGTGCGCGGTTGAGAATAATATTTCCCCCGCACCCAAAAAGGCAAATGACCGCACCGGCATTACCTGGATGCGTGTCTATAAAGTAGAGAACGACCTGCCATTTCCAGAAAACCGTGCAGTCTATCTTCCCTTGACATGCCAGCAATGTGATCATCACACACCGTGCGAGTCCGTCTGTCCGCAAAAAGCAGTAGAGTATGACACCGAATCCGGTATCGTGGCGCAGATTCCGGTACGTTGCCTTGGATGCCGGTACTGCATGACAGCGTGCCCGTATCATGCGCGGTACTTCAACTGGTGGGATCCAGAATGGCCGAAAGGAATGGAAACGACATTGAATCCCGATGTCTCAACGAGGATGCGCGGTGTGGTGGAGAAATGTAATTTCTGCCATGGACGCCTGCAGGCAGCACGCGCCAAAGCCGCTGTCGAAGGACGACGTGAAATCACCGATGCCGAATACGTTCCGGCATGCGCCGAAGCTTGCCCGACGAAAGCGATTCATTTCGGAAATCTGGCAGACACAAACAGTGAATTTTCGAAGCTTGCGAAAGACCACAATTCCTTCCGGCTCCTCGAACCACTCGGGACAGAACCGAAAGTGTATTTTCACTCGAAACAATCGTGGGTGCATAACAAGATCAATGCGAAGATTGCAGCGGTGAAGGAGGAGGTTCATGGATAAGCTATTCATCGCACGCGGTGTTTCTCGAACGTCGTTAAAGAATTTTATCATGTGGATCATACCATGGATATTGATACTGATCGTCGGTGTGTATGCAGTTTTCCTCTGTCTCTATGAAGGATTGAATCAGACGAATATGGATAATCGATTCGCGTTCGGTCTGTGGATCTATCTGGATCTCACGGTCATCGCACTCGGAGCCGGAGCGTTTTTCACCGGATTCTTGCTCTATATCCTGAAGCGGAAAGAATTGAAAGCCGTCATTAATAGTGCTGTGGTCATTGGGTTCATCTGCTACAGCGGCGCCGTTGGTGTCCTCATGGTCGATGTAGGTCAGCCGCTTCGAGCATGGTTTACCTTTTGGCATCCCAATGTTCACTCGATGCTGACGGAAGTGACATTCTGTATTACGTGTTACCTGGGGGTGCTCGCAATTGAATATATCCCGATCATTCTAAAGAATCGCAGGATCAAGCAGATTTCTTCGATGCTGGTATTCGAACACGAACTGCATAAACTGGTCGTTGTGCTTGCCGCTGTCGGTACATTTCTTTCGTTCTTCCATCAAGGATCCCTGGGCGGATTGTACGGCGTCCTGGTCGGGCGTCCATTTGCATTCCGTCCGGCACTTGGTATCTGGCCCACCACATTTTTTCTTTTCATTTTATCGGCCGCTGCGGTGGGACCTTGTTTTATTCTTCTCACGACAACGCTCGTGTCGAAGATTTCCCGGAAACAACTTGTGAAACCGGAGGTGCTGCAGCTCCTGGGGAAAATATCCGGCAATCTGCTGATTGTGTACATCCTTCTCAAGACCATCGACACCATCATTTGGATTAACAGCACATCCCCATCGCTTGGATTCACCGCGGCGAGTTTTTATAAGTATTCGGGATTTGGGACGTGGATTATGTTTGCCGAGATCGTGCTGTGCGGGCTTATTCCAGCACTAATGCTGCAGAATAAAAAACTCCGTGCCCGCACCAGCTGGCTGGTCGTTGCAGCGTTAATGGCCTGTATCGGTATTGTTCTTAATCGGTTCGTGATGACGATCCAGACGCTGGCACTGCCAACCCTCCCGTTCGATCAGTTTATGTCGTATGTCCCGAGCTGGCAGGAAGTGGCAACATTCATGGCCGTGCTTGCCTACGGTATGCTGGTATATTCCATTTCGTATAGATATCTCACGCTCTTTCCGCAAGAGCGCGAACTACAGTCAATGTAAAGGAGTCTGATCATGTTCCCGTGGATATATGGTTTTACCTGGACACCGGGGAATATTATTTTCCTCGGTATCTTTTTCAGTGTCGTGGCGATTATTGGAGCAACGGTTCTCCTGTCGTTCCGGCGCGCGCTGCATTCCATCAAGACCAACAGCATGGAATCGATTCGATGGGAGTCGGAGTTCCACGATCTGCCGATCGCAGCGCGAACATGCAGGCATGAATTCACAGGGGAATTCAAACGACGCACGTGCGACAACGGGTTCGATTGCCGCAGCTGCGTGACGCACGGAAACCTCATGAAGAATAAGGCAACTAATTCCGACCTCATCGAACACCCGATCCATGCCTTCGGATTCACGATACCGATCGATCGTCTCTACCATCGCGGACATACCTGGGTGAAATCGAATGCCACCGGCACCTACACGATTGGTCTGGATGATTTTGCATCGCGTCTTGTGGGAACACCCGAAGGAATCGAACTTCCCAAACCCGGGACACGCCTTCAGGTGAATGGCAGTGCTTGGAGTTTCAAAAAGGGACATACTGACGTGCGCATCCTTGCACCACTGGACGGCGAAGTGGTTGCAGCCAGTGATGGTTCAGAAGGATGGTATCTGAAGGTAAGGCCTCTCACACCGAGTGTTGATACCAAACACCTGCTGCGCGATCAAGAAATCGTTCCATGGTTTTTACGGGAGTTTGAACGGCTGCAGATGAAATTAGCCGACCCGAAAATCGGATTGACACTTGCAGACGGTGGAACACCCGTGCAGGATTTCCCTAAGGCATATCCGGACAAGAATTGGGATGGAATTTTCGGCGAGATGTTCTTAGAAGCGTAATCTACGTCACCTTTTCAAAGTCTCTTCGCTTGTTTTTAGATACCTTGAAAATGTAACTTTGTTACCGCTGAATATTGTAATGCTTGATTTTATCGTACAGCGTCGAGCGATCGATGCCGAGCTGAACAGCCGCTTCTTTGATGTTGCCCTCTGTTCGTTTGATGGCTGCAATAATTGCTTCTTTTTCTAACTCCTCCAGCTTCATAGCAGGGAGCGCCGGCCGATCCCGGGTTTCTTTCTTTCCACCGTTGAGGAATTGGAAATCGTTTTCAGACAAGACCCGTTCTTTACAGGTCACGATCGCCCGCTCTATGGCATTTTCCAGCTCACGTACGTTTCCCGGCCATGGATGTTCCATGAGCTTCTTGAGTGCTCCCTCGGAAATATCACTGACATTCTTTCCCAGTTCATGCGAAAGCCGTTCGATAAATCCTTTCGTAAGCAGCGGAATGTCTTCAATGCGCGCACGAAGAGGCGGAATGTGAATGTTGATGACGTTGAGCCGATAGAATAAATCTTCCCGGAATTTTCCCTGCTGCACCGCGTCCAGTAAATCAACATGGGTTGCTGCAATGACACGGACATCCACGCGGAGTTCCTCCGACCCGCCGACCCGGTAAAAACTTTTCTCCTGAAGAATCCGCAGCAGGTCAAGCTGCAGCTTGGGGGAAATATCGCCGATTTCATCCAGGAGGATGGTACCGCCATCCGCAAGTTCAAATTTTCCCTGCTTCTGCGACATGGCGCCGGTGAAGGCACCCTTTTCATGTCCGAAGAGCTCGGATTCCAACAGTGTTTCTGCAAGCGCCGCACACGAGACAGCAACGAATGGTTTCTCGGTACGGTCGCCGGAGTAATGAATGGCGCGTGCCACCAATTCTTTCCCGGTTCCGCTTTCACCTTGAATGAGAACAGTGCTTCGGAGACTGGCGATTTCTTTGACGAGGGAAAAGATCTCCATCATCTTTGCATTCTTGCTGATGATGTCATGGAAGGTGTACTGGCCAAGGAGTTTTTGCCGCAGGATCGTGTTCTCTCGTTCAAGGTTCTTCACTTTGATGATACGTCCCACGAGCATCGAAATTTCCTGCGGATTACACGGCTTGACAATGTATTCGAGCGCCCCTTCTTTCATAGCGCTGATCGCAGTATCGACCGTTGCATACGCAGTAATGATGACGACCGAGGCATCCGGATAGATTTTTTTGATTTCCATCATCGTCTCAATGCCGTCGATACCTTTCGGCATTTTCAAGTCGACGAAGTAGATGGCATAATCTTTCACGCGGGCTTTTTCGATTCCTTCCCGTCCGGAGGAGGCGGTATCGACCGAATAACCGTCTTCGCGGAGCCATGCTGCCATGGACTCGCAGGTAATTTCTTCATCGTCCACGACTAAAATATTCCATTGCGCATTCATCATTTTTCCTTTTCTTCAGTCCTTTCTACCGTATGGAGTGCATCCTTGAACAGCAGGGCACATCCCCCGCAAAAATCATCTTCTTTTCCATCAACATGCTGAATATCGTTTGCCAGAGCCATAAGACATGACGCCGTTGGACAATGCACCAGACCGAACGTGTGGCCGAGTTCGTGCAAGGCTTCTTTCCATGCCCTTGTCATCAGGATCTCCGGATGCGGAGTCATGCCGTAGAACTCCTGACGCAGCCGGGCAAGCGACATTAACGCAATGCGTCCTGAAAGCTGCGCCTGTCCAAAGACAAAGGTCAACATGGGAATGGACAGATCTTCCTCCGTCACCGCCAGCACCCGTACTGCATCTGCGGGAATCACATCGGCCACCGCACGCATCACGTGAAGAGCCTCGTATTGATTCCGTACCGCGTTGAATGCTGTCACCGGCATCGGCAGCGGTACCTGACGTATGATCTCCCATGTTAACCGCTGTTGGAGTCTCTGCTCGAGCCCTCCTAAGACCTCATCCTCGGGCGTACCTACCGGAAGAAGATACAATCGACTCATCCCGGACTGCCTGCCGATGCTGCTGCATGTTCTTTTTTCTCACCGGTCAGCGGTATTTCGACATGAAACGTTGTCCCCACACCGACTTCTGATTTCACCTCGATATCACCGCCGTGCGACTCAACAATTCCATAGACCACTGCAAGACCGAGTCCAACACCTTTTCCTTCACCCTTGGTGGTGAAGAAAGGATCAAAAATTTTCGTCAAATGTTCTTTTGGAATCCCATCACCATTGTCTTCTACATCTAATCGTACAGAACCAAGAGCGGGATGAGAGGATGTTCGCACACAGACTTTACCGTCTCCGCGGTTATGGGTTGCCTCTGACGCATTCATCACGAGATTGACGATCACCTGCTGGATCTGTGAACTGTCGCATTTAATTTTCGGAAGATGTTCTTCGAGCTGCAGATCTAGTTCCACGCCGGCGAGTTTAAGTTTATGGTCGATGAGCGACACGGTTCGGTGAATGATCACATTCAGGTCGGCATCTATGCGCTGCGGCGAAGATCGCCGCGAAAAGGCAAGGAGGTCGCCTACAATACGGCCGACTCGAGTTGTTTCACTGGAGATCTGTGTCAGGTACCGGCGGACCTCTTCTACACGATCCGGCGGGATGCCGTCTTCCTTCATAATGCGTTCGATGAGCATAGAAAGATTGAGAACACCGGCAATCGGATTATTAATTTCATGCGCAACACTTGCCGCAAGTTGTCCCAGCGAAGCCAGGCGGTCGCTCTGAAACAACTTCTGGTTCATCACTTTCAATTGTTCAGTGCGCTGGTTGACTTTTGTCTCCAGGCTTTGCGTTAATTCATTGAGTTCGCCGACGGTTTTCATGAGATGCTCGCGCATCACATTGAAGGAATTGGCCAGTTCGCCGATCTCCCCGTCGTCTAGTATTTCTACAGGGCGGTCGAGCTGCATGGCGCTCAGTGCTCTCGTGCCGGCAATCAGTTTCGCGATCGGTTTATGCACAGTAGCCCGCACAAAGAAGAAAATAAAAATACCGATGACGATCACGGTAATCGCGGTGGTCAGGACAGCACGTTCCTGTATTGTGGCAACGATTTCATCAATATTTTCCAAACTGTACGTCACGTCGAGAACCCCCAGCACTTTCAAGTTTGCCGGGTGTGCATGGCACTCCGCGTTGCTGCATGAAAGCTCGTTGTAAATCGGAGTTACCATGGCCAGCTCGCGTTTTCCCTTTTGATTTGTAAAAATGCGAGAACGATCATGCGGGTCAAGGTTCACCTGCGGCGTCGCCGTAGAATGACAAACTGCGCACTCTTTGGCATTCCGTTCTAATTTGCCGCTTTCCGTTGAATCCGACGAGAACATGATACGTCCTTCGCGGTTGAAGATGCGGATATTGGCAATTCCCTGCCGGAGAGCTATAGTGTGCATAATCTTGTAGGCAGCATCCCGGTTATCGGCAAGCATAGCATGCCACGTCGCGCTGGTAATGCCATTCGACAATTGGTCAGCACCATTGATGATAGTATCCAGAAGCTGGCTTTCCTGGGTTTTCACTTGAATAATACCAGAGATAATTCCTACGCTCATGAGCAGCAATGTCAGGAAGAGAATCAAGCGTTGCGCAAGTTTTGGCGGCATGGATATCATACTATTCTCCGAGACCTGTTGGGAAATCCTACAGGCCCTAAGAAAAAGTTACTCTTTTTTAGAAGCAAATACAATGAAGAGATAACCAGCTTCGAGTGGTAAATGAATAGCAATTTTTTTATACTTTACGAGGAAGACTTCAATCACACAATCACTCAATGAGGAAAGATTTTTGTGGAAACGAACGATCAAGGCCGCCGGAATTTCTTAAGAACCTCTGTTTTAGGCGGAGCAGGGGCATTGCTTGCTTCTCCGGTTCTTGCGAGAACAAACAGGGAAACCAACACTGAATCTGAAGAAAAACCCATTATCAAACGCACCCTGGGAAAGACAGGGATCGAATTGCCGATTGTGAGCTACGGTGTAATGCGGGCCGATAGTCCGGCACTGGTTCAGGCGGCATTGAAAGAAGGTATTGTCCTCTTTGATACTGCTCATGGTTACCAGGGAGGGAAGAATGAAGAGATGCTCGGTGAGGTTTTCAAGGATGTTCCCCGCTCTTCGTTCGTCCTTGCAACGAAAGTGAAACCGGATGGGGATGATGAAGAAGCGGCGAAAACGTTTTTAGAAAAGTTCGATCTCAGTCTGAAACGATTGAAACTCGATGAAGTCGATATTCTGCACGTTCATGCAACAGCTTCACGCGATGATGTACTTTCTCCGGCGATTCTTGAGGCAGTACAGACTGCAAAGAAATCGGGAAAGGCAAAGCATATAGGGGTATCGACGCATAAGAATGAACCCGCTGTCATCCAGGCGGTGATCGACAGCGGTGTGTATGAAGTGGTACTCACATCGATCAATTTCAAACAGGCGCATTATCCGGAACTGAAAAAGGCCATCGCGGCCGCAGCGAAAGCCGGAGTCGGCATCATTGCCATGAAAACCATGGCTGGCGGATTCCATGACAAAGCGAGGACACAGCCGGTCAACTGTAAAGCCGCATTAAAATTTGTTCTGCAGGATGAGAATATCACCACCGCTATTCCCGGCATTACGAACTTCGATCACCTTGCGATGAACATGAGCGTGAACTATGATCTCGCGCTGACCAAGGAAGAAGAGGCAGATCTGACGGTGGACAAATCGCAGGGAGGGCTCTATTGTCAGGGATGCGAGCAATGTGTTCCGAACTGTCCCAAAGGATTGCCCATCCCCGACATTATGCGTGCCTACATGTACGCCTATGGGTACCGCGAGAGCCGGCAGGCGAAGGAGGTTCTGACAAGTTTGAACCTTCCAGCAAATCCATGTGTCGATTGTGCAGCCTGTACTGTCACCTGCGCAAAGAATTTTTCAGTCGCAGAACGAATTGCAGATGTCGCCAGACTGATCGATGTTCCTGATGAATTTCTTGCCTAAGGATCGACTGATGCGATCTCTTGCCTTGCTGATGTTTGGACTTCTCGTGTGCACGACAGCGATGGCGGGCAGGGGAGATGAGCATCTTTTTCCCAGCATCCCCGGTTGGAACATACAACAAGAAGAGCAAATCTACGATGCAAACAACCTCTGGGATATCATCGACGGCGCAGCCGATCTCTTTCTGGAGTATGCGTTCGTCGATCTCCACATTGCGCGCTATACGAATGCCGACAGCATAGAAGTGAAGGTGGAGATATATCGTCATGCGACTCCGGTCGATGCATTCGGGATGTATTCGCAGGAACGCGACCCTCAGTACAATTTCATAAAAATCGGGATACAAGGATATCTTCAACAGGGAGTTTTGAATTTCCTTGATGGCGTCTATTATATCAAGCTTTCTACGTACCAAACAGGATTAACCGCTCAGAATGCGATGCAGATGATCGGGAACAAATTCGATGAACATCTGAAACAGGAGAATGCTTTTCCGGCGGTGTTGAAGATATTTCCCATCACAGGTAAGCTGGCGAACACCGAGCAGTATGTAGCACGGAATTTTCTGGGGTACAGTTTCCTGAATGGAGCGTATGTTGCCCGCTACGACGGAGGGAGCACATTCAAGGTCTTTATTATAGAGACGCCATCATCGGAAAAAGCTCAGGCAATGATGGCCGAGTACCTTAAGGTTCTTCCGAAAGATTCAGTCACTCGAGTCGGAAAGAACCGATACGATATACGCGATCCGCACAACGGAGAGACAATCGTGGTTGCCTGGAAGACGTTCTTGTATGGAGTCTTGAACTGCACGGATTCTGAAAAACGGGAAAATCTTATAAAGGAAATGAGTACCAACCTTCCAAAGTAGCTGCATACGCTGCTACAAGACATCCGACTTTTATCAGCGATAATTCTCGGAGAGAAGTCGGATGTTTGCCCCTAGCCCGAGCGAAAACAATCGCCCAGGCTTTTTTTATACCGAGAAAAGGGTCTCATTTCTAGATATTTCATTTTGTTATTCATTTAGTATTTCACTACGAATCTGGATTTATTAGCGGAATGCAAAGGTCTTCATATCAATTGCAGAGAAATTCGTTTTGCTGGACAAATCATCAAGTGTATTGAGACAACTCATCTTATGGAGACGGTGAAGCCTCTGAACTCTTTATGAGGACCGGTACGGCACAATCGGCTGTGTCCTCAACATGTACATGGAAGAATTCAACTCTTCGAGCGTACCCAGATCTATAAATTAGTAGAAGGAATTTCAGCATTTCGCAGTACTGCCTCCATTCCATTGCTTCCCGTGTGAAAGAATTTTAGATTAATAATACGGAATATGATATGAATAAAAACCTTTTCTTCTTTTTTCTCCTTCCATGGTCACTTCTCCTCAGTCAGGCAGACGACAGCTGGAAATTGTACGACGATTCGAAGCTTGCCCGCGTGGACATTTCCATCGATACCGCCCGCCTGCATTGGATATATGACCATGTTGAGAGTGATAGCGAGCATGTTGCCGCGATCCGTTTTCGAAATGCCTGGTTCGACGAAACGGTCGACTCTGTCGGATTCCGGCTGCGGGGGAATACTTCCCGCAATGCCCAGAAGAAGTCATTCAAAATATCATTCAACTCATTTCAAAAGGGGAAGCAATTCCATAGTATTGAAAAGTTGAACCTGAACGG
This sequence comes from uncultured Ignavibacteriaceae bacterium, assembly GCA_964651225.1. Lineage (GTDB taxonomy): Bacteria > Bacteroidota > Ignavibacteria > UBA10030 > UBA10030 > Fen-1298. Next base: position 56,236 of record CAZYYD010000013.1, on the reverse strand, counting down.
TGAGCATAACGATCCGTCTATCATCCGCAGCAAACTCTCGTTCGAACTCTTCCATGATATTGGGTATCCCGCTTCCCGGGCAAGCCACGCCCTGGTCTATATCAATGGTGTGTATTATGGATTATACATTTCAGTGGAACATATTGATGAAGAGTTTTTGAAAAAGAATTTTATCGACCACAACGGCAATCTTTGGAAATGCCTCTATCCGGCAGATCTCAAATACCTCGGCGGCACTCCCGCACCGTATAAAGCAGTGATGAACTCGTCAACGACGCCGGCATATGAACTGACGACGAATGAGGCTGTTGATGATTTCTCGAGGTTTGTCCATCTTGTTGATGTGCTGAACAATACTCCCTCTGCAGTACTCCCGGATTCGCTGGAGCAATATCTCTCCGTCTACCGCATTCTGCAGTATTTTGCCATGAATACGCTGGTCGGGAGCTGGGATGACTATCGTTCCCTGATGAACAATTATTATCTCTATCATATCCCCTCGGAAGACAAATTCACGCTTATTCCATATGATTACGACAATACGTTCGGTATAGATTGGTTTGGCATCAATTGGGCGAATGCAAATCCATATACGTTTCCCAAAGTGTCGTCGGGAGCGCGTCCGCTTGCAGAAAACATTCTCGCCAATGCTCAGTACCGGGATCTCTTCACACATTTCATCCGGTTCTACGCGGACAAAGTTTTTCAACTCCCCCTGTGGGAAAGCCGCATCGACCGGATCAAGGATTCCATCACTATTGCGGCTCAGCAGGACACCTATCGGACGCTTGACTGGGGATTTACAGTTGCGGATTTTAACAATTCCTATTCTGCGCTGTCTTACAGCAACCAGCATGTGAAATTCGGATTGAAGCAGTTTATCAATGCACGCATCGCCAGCCTTCCAGCACAATTGAGCATGCAAAATGCACCTCCGATTGCTTATCTCCTTGAAGTAACCCCCCAATATCCTGGTCCTGCAGATTCGATCCGAGTGACTGCTTCCTGTTTTGGTACAGCTGGGATCAAAGACGTCCATCTCCAATGTACGGTCGCCGGTTCATCAACGGATATCTCAGCTACCATGAACTATACTCCTCTTGTGCCGACAAAGCATATCGAGGAAGCAGACCGATGGAGCGGCGTTCTTCCACCGCTCGGAGCGGGTGTTGTGGGAACATTGCAGGTCATCCTTGAAGATTCCCTCGGACGGATCCAAACCTATCCTCGCGGCAAAAAAACGATTATCAAGACTTCAGCACTTGCAAACCCCTCGGTCCTCATCAATGAGTTCTTAGCCGACAACTCAACGATTGCAGACCCTGCAGGTCAATATGACGATTGGATGGAGTTATACAATCCGACATCGGCACCAGTGTTGCTGTCCAATAAATATTTGACAGACAAAGCGGGAAATTTTACGAAATGGAAATTCAAACAACCCGGCCTCTCTCTTGCACCGGGGCAATATCTGGTCGTGTGGTGCGATGAAGATACCGCCCAGCAGGGCATTCATACCAATTTTAAATTAAGTGCAGGCGGTGAATTTCTAGCGCTCATAGATACTGATGGCGTGACGGTACTCGATTCTCTTTCGTTCGGCCCGCAGCAGCCCGATATTTCTTTCGGCCGCACACCGGGCGACATCGACCACTGGGGGTTTATGATACCGACTCCCGGTTTGCCAAACTCCGCGAGCACAGGAGTAGCGGAAGGAAATACGATACCGTTCTCTTTTACGCTCGGTGCATTCCCCAATCCGTTTAACCCGGAAACAGTGATCAGTTACGAGTTACCAGTTATGAGTTCGGTAAAGCTGGCTGTATACGACATTCTCGGACGTGAGGTAGCAGCACTAGTGAATAAAGTGAAACCGGCAGGTGCGTACACGATACCATGGAATGCTTCAGGGTTTTCTTCCGGGATCTATTTCTATCGGCTGGATGCAGGAAACAACTCTCTTGTGAAGAAATTGGTTCTTATGAAGTGATTCCTTAGTAACCTTCGGAAGGTCTCTGAGAATGAACAGAGGAACCCTCCAAAGGTGGTCGAGTAAGTCCAAGCCCGTGCGAAAAGGTTGCAAGGGCTTTTTGTTTTCCGGCATCCATGCTTGAATCTCTTCTGTGATTCGAATATCTTGACCTTACTCATCCTATGCAGAAAACATTCTCCATACTTCTGGTTCTTCTTTTTCATCTGACTGCCCCTTCTCAGACTCCAGAACACCAGACTCATGCTCTGCTTCCGGGATTTTCCCTCAGTCCTTCTTTTCAGGAACAAGTCCTGACATTTACCTTTGAACCGGACGTACGCGTTCATATCAATGCACCATCGGTGGAGGAGTTCAATCCGACACTGCTCACGGCTCTTGCTTTCTACGCTCTGCCTAACGGCAACACGATTGATCAGACGATAGGGAAGAAACGCGAAGAGGGGGATGACTGGCATTATGATATCCAGCATATTGGTGCGCAGACACGTTTCATTCGTTTGCATGTGCGGGACTATAATTTTGTCACCATCTACCTTGAGGCACAGGCTGCAACTGTTCCGCTGAGTTGGCCCACCTGGCGAAAAGTACATACAGACCATCCTGCTTTGGTAAAAAGTATTGTTGATTCGGTTATAAGGATCTTCTCTCTGTACTCTCCTTATGTTATTCTTTCCAGTCATAGCGGTGGAGGGGGATTTATCTTCAGTTATTTGGATTATGCTTCAATTCCTTCTGAGGTGAAACGGATCGCTTTTCTCGACAGTGACTATAATTATGATGAGACCTACGGCATGAAACTCTGCGAATGGCTGAAAGCCGCCCCGGATCATTTCCTCTCTGTTCTTGCCTATAATGATAGTATTGCACTCCTCCAGGGCAAACCATTTGTCAGCCCTACCGGGGGGACATGGTACAGGACTAACATGCTGGCTTCGTTCCTCGCCAAATACTTTCCTTTTTCCACGGTAAGTGATTCGGCATGGATGAGACACACCGCGCTGAACGGGCGGATCAAAATTATTCTAAAGCAAAATCCGGCAAGAGAAATTTATCATACCACGCAGGTGGAATTCAACGGGTTCATTCACACTATGCTCTCAGGGACTGCCGCGGAGGGTGTAGGTTACGAGTACTATGGGCCACGAGCATATTCCCAGTTCATTCAGTCAGGCCGGACACTCCCCCGGCCGCTTCACATTCCGCCGCGGAAGTCGGACAGCCGTACCGGTTCGGAGTTCATGGCTTCTCTCTCTTCTTTGACCTTTGATCAGCGTGAAAGAGCAATTTATGACGAGATTTCAAATGGGAATATTCCGGATTTTATGCGCTCGCTGAAAAGGATTCAGTCGACGTTTCTTGATGCCGATGCCAAACCGCATACAGTAGTGTACGAAGTGATGCCGGACTACCTGTGCATCGGGACGAACGATGATTTTTGCCGCATTCCGATGGGTCCCTTCACTGCCCAGCGATTAGCAAATCTCTTTGGTGCGTCACTGCCCACTTCGGTACTGGCGGATGATATTTACTCTCATGCAGAAGTGAGACTTTCGCCGGTTACCTATACACCGGTGGGCAATCAGAACGAACTCGTGTCAACATTCAAAAACCATAATACAGCAATTGAAGCACAACGTATTGCTGCAGGGAAACCTCTTGGAGCGCTTATCGGCGGTATAAAGAAAGATGTGGTGATCAGTTCGAAGATCATAGATTCAACGCGTCCGGGTCATGTCGTGATTTATGGATGGCACACAGAGGAGGGAAAACCGATTCAACCGCTCACGAACATCCATAACGCCCGGTATGTGGATTACAGCCACGGCATACGGTTCATCAATAAAGAATTGTTGGTAGATAACATCGTCATGACCGTAAGCCAGGTTCTTACTGACACACTCCTGTATAAAAGCCTGAGCAATGAGTCCGGTCCCATGAAACAGACGACATATAGCGAAATCATTGACGTTCCTGTTTTCCAAAAATAAATTGGATGAAAGAATACAGAAATCAGGAGTCGGGAGTTAGAAGTCAGGAGTTAGTAGAAAAGAAGCCGGACCTGAACGAGAAGATCGTCCAGGCTTCTTGGGGTTGCTCAAAAAAAAGACAGTTCTTTTAAAATTTTGTATCAGTTTTTCAGTGTGAAAATGGAAGAAATCAAGTAGGTCCTGCCTTAGAGACGGGTATCACATCCTTCATTTTTTTCCCAGCCTTATCTTGCGGATAATTTAAATACTTTTTATGTTATCGAAAATTCCATGACAGACAACCGATCATATTACTCTATAGCTCTGCGTATGCCAGACACATTGATGTCCTCTCCCAATTTACAGGTCATCCAGAATCAAAAAAAAGGAGAAATGTATGATGAAAACAGTCGCTATTTCTTTCCTGCTCTTTTTTTGCCTGAATAACATCTATGCACAAACCAACAAATCCGTTATGTTTGCGGACCCGGACACTGCCCATATCTCTATGGGTACCCATTCTGTCCATCAAATCACTACAAACTTGACAGTTGAAGCTTGGATTAAACCCTCAAGAGACAACACTTATGAAGGAATTGCCAATAATATCTACTGGACCGCGGGACACACAAGCGGATATGGACTCTTCATGGGTGGATTTTCCACTTATTATTATGTGCAGTTTATCGTAGTCACATCGAATTGGAATGGCGATTATCACACGTATGGAAAAATCGATTCTTTGAATGGATGGTATCATATCGCAGGAACCTACGATGGGGCCTATATGCGACTTTATGTAAATGGAGTACTCGCTGATTCGTTAGCGGTTACAGGGTCTATTGATTATACCTACTTCAATGCTTTTCGAGTTGGGAAATATCAGGATGACGACGAAAACATTTTTTATCAGGGTTTGATCGATGATGTGCGGTTATGGAATGTTGTGCGAACGCAAAGCGAGATAGCTGACAACCGATTCACAGAACTTGTTGGAAATGAAACGGGACTGGTCGGGTATTGGAAACTCAACGAAGGAAGTGGAACGACAACACAGGATGCGACATCGAATGATAAGGATGGGACGCTTTCAGGCGGCGTTGGCTGGGCAAACGGATTAGGCACACGTCTCTATGCAACAACAACAGGTGCAGGTTCGAACGACGGAAGCAGCTGGGGGAACGCCATGACAGGACTGCAGGCGGCTCTTACTGCGGCAACGCCCGGCGGAGAGATCTGGGTGGCAAAAGGGACGTACGTACCAAGTTATGATTATGGACTTGGCGGCGGTGCTCGTTATTACCACTTCCGAATGATCGAAGGAACAAAAATTTATGGCGGTTTTGCAGGATCAGAATCTGCCATAAGCGAACGAACTGATTATGGTATAGGCGGTGTGAATGAAACCATTTTGAGCGGTGATGTTGGTACAAGCGAGGTGAGCACTGACAATTGCTACCATGTGTTCTACCATCCCTCCGGATTAGGTTTGACAAGTTTGGCCGTATTAGACGGCTTTACCATCAAAGGTGGAAACGCTAATGGAACCGGCAATGATGTGTACGGCGGCGGCATGTATAATGAGGATGCATCTTCTCTGACAATCAACTACTGCTCATTCATATCGAATAATGGTGCCTCTGGGGGAGGAATGTATAATATTCAGGCTTCGCCTGTAATTGCCAACTGCACCTTCGTATCAAATACGGCTTCGGATATAGGAAGTGGAATGATGAATGATGAGGACTCATTTCCCAAGCTTACGAATTGCCTGTTCCATTCAAATTCTGCTGTCAACTTTGGCGGCGGGATAAGTAATTTTAACGCTGGCCTCGAACTCACTAATTGTACTATAACATCAAATTCATCCGCCCACGGCGGGGGAATTGCCAATGAATCATCGAACACTACTCTCTTTAATTGTATTGTTTGGGGGAACGAAGCTTCTTCTACGGGCGATGAATTTTGGATTTATAGCGAGGGAAGCATGCACCTCTATAATTCTTGCTTTGCAGACGATACTAGCGATGTGTTTAATAACGGAGGCGTTTTTTCTCCAGATGAATCCTCCTGCATTGTTACTGATCCTCAATTTGCCGGTTCTTCGCTCAATCCAGCTCACCCGTATTCTCTTCTTGGAATCTCGCCCTGTGTTGATGCGGGGCATCTTGACGAGGAGGTGGGTCCTTACAATAACGAAGCGTATGATATCCGCGGTGCTGGCTATCCAAGGAAATTAAATAAAGACAACGGGGATGCCGGTACGATTGATATGGGGGTGTATGAGTATAAGCTCAGTGTCGATGCGCTTCCCGTTGAACTGACGTCATTAACCGCAGAAGCCACGAGTGCAAATGTCACGTTAGCATGGCAGACTGCAACCGAGGTAAATAATTATGGGTTTGAGGTGGAGAGACGGAGAGTAAGCAGCGAGCAGTCAGCAGCCAGCAGCTGGTCAAAAGTTGGATTTGTGGATGGAGCGGGAACCAGCAATGCGCCGAAGGAATATTCGTTCACCGATTCAAGACTTTCCTCCGGGCGCTATGCCTATCGGCTCAGACAGGTGGATATCGACGGCGCATACAAGTACTCGGGGAGTGTGGAAATCGATGTTGCCATCCCCAAAATATTTGCATTGAGCCAGAACTTTCCGAATCCGTTTAATCCGGAAACAGTGATCAGTTATGAGTTACCAGTCATGAGTTCGGTGAAGCTGGCTGTTTACGACATCCTCGGGCGAGAGGTGGCGGTGCTGGTAAATGAAGAGAAACCGGAAGGTGCGTACACGATACAATGGAATGCTTCCAAGATTTCTTCCGGGATGTACTTCTATCGATTGGATTCCGGGAAGAACTCTCTGGTGAAGAAACTGGTCTTGATGAAATAAAGAAATCTCTCCGACCCGCACCGCCGAGCGGAGCGAGGCAAGCCGCTTGAAGCGACTCGCTTCGCGAAGCAAGTCGGAGAGGTTAAATGCTGAGAGAGAAATCGAAAGTCTATCCACAGGCCCGAGCGAGAAGATCGCCCGGGCTTTTTTGTATATCCAGAGATACGCCCGGTTGAAAATTCCTGTTATTCAATGTATTTTGCTGTTAAACGTTGTTTATCGTTTGCTGCCCGTTGTTTCATTCACTTTGCTTCTCTAAGTAAGATTGGTTACATTAAATAAGAAGTTGTTGCAGTATCATTAGAGTCAATGCGGTAGGGAAGATATAGCTTTGGAGGCCTGTGATTCCCTGGGTTTGATTTTTGGGCGTTCCATTCTCTCTGATAGTTGCTCTCCTTTCGATTACCTTTAGGTTTTTATAGTACCGAACCATAATCTTTCTAGAAATCTGGACGAAAAATCCCGAGTGTTTGAGATGAATCTTGTCAGTGAGGATGACAAGGAAGACCAGTAACGAGGAACTGGGAAAAGATCGGGTTTGTGCAAGGAGCGGGAACGAGCAGTGCGTCGCACGAGTACAGCTTTGCAGATACGGATGTTCCCTCCGGGCGGTATACGTGCCGTATCAAATAGATCGACATCGGCTTTGAGTGTTACGGCAATGCAGAGGTGGTTGTCGGACTTGCACCAAAGAAACTGAGGCTGGGAAAGTATTCCAATCCATTCAATACGGCAACAGCAATTCGTTTCGATATTCCTAACGTAAGGACACAATATATTGTATCATTAAAGATGTCTAATGTGTACGGAAATGCAATTGAGACATTGATAAATGAGAAATAAGATGCTGGCAGTTACGAAGCTCCCTTCAACGCAACAAGATTTGCTTGCGGGGTATATTTTTAAATTTACAGGCTGGAGAATTTTCAACGGTGATGAAATTAATTTTCATGAAGTAACAAGTCTACCTTCCGAAGTTTCATTATGGCTCATGGAGACATTCGGAAGGTGTCTTATGCATTAACAAGAGTTATTCAAAGAAATTTATTTATAGGAAAGTATCAATATGAAAACTTTTAAACTGTTTTTCTTATTGTTTGTATGTATTACTGTTCCACTCTCTGGTGGCGTATTTAACGGCGGCAATGGAACACCTGGCGATCCGTATCAAGTTGCGAATGCTCAACAACTAAATAGTATAAGAGATTCTTATCTCTCTGCATATTTTATTCAAACTGCTGATATCACATTTGTTACCGCCGACTTTGAAAGCGGCGGCGATTTTTACAATGCTGGCGAAGGCTGGGTACCGATCGGAGACGTCACGACCGAATTTACCGGTTCCTATGACGGTGACGGACATACCATCGATGGATTATACATTAACCGTGGCGGTGCGGGCTATCAAGGATTGTTCGGACGAGCCAACGGCGCCGTGATCAATAATGTGGGGATGATTAATGTCAATATTACCGCCAATCAGTTCCCCGGCGGGCTCGTAGGGGTTTTTAGCAATTCTTCTACTATGAACAATTGTTACAGCACGGGGAGTGTGAGCAGTACTTGGCGTGCCGGTGGTTTAGTAGGAGGGAATTACAGCAACAGCACAATCACCAATAGTTACAGCACATGCACAGTGAACGGATATGGTTGGGCAGGTGGCTTGGTGGGGACGAATTGGACCGGCACGATTAGCAAAAGTTACAGCAGCGGCAGTGTGAGCAGTGACTTTGAATATGCCGGCGGACTGGTAGGGGAAAGTTTGGGAAATTCCACAATCAACAATAGCTACAGTACGGGCAGCGTGAGCGGCGTGACGTATGTTGGCGGATTGACGGGGAGCAATAGTTCCAGCACCATCAGCAATTGTTACAGCACCGGTAGTGTAACCGGAACGACTTCGGTCGGCGGCATGACCGGAACCGCAAGTACATCCACCGTGACCAATTCGTTTTGGAATACTGAAACGAGCGGACAATCCGCCAGTGCCGGCGGTGACGGTAAGACAACGCCAGAATTGAAAGAGTATGCAACGTTTTATTTTAAGGACGGATGGGATTTTATGGATGAAACATTAAATGGAACCGGCAATATGTGGGGGCTGAATCCCGCGGAAAATAGCGGTTACCCTTTTCTCTCTTTTCAAGGGTTTACCCATGCTCCACTCTATATTGTAATTTCTTATTCCATCTCCGCTATTACGGCAACGACTGCCACTCTCATTGGTACTGCAGGTGATTTGAGCATCACGCAGCATGGTTTTTGCTGGAACACATCGGAAAATCCTACTGTGGATAATTCGAAAAATGAATTAGGTGCCGTTTCGGTAACCGGAAGTTTTTCGTATGCTCTCTCCGGACTCACACAGGCGACAACCTATTACGTTCGTGCTTATGCAGTGAAAGGGGGTGTGACAACCTATGGCGCTCAATTGACCTTCTCAACATTTTTTTGGCTTGGATCCGGAACAGCACTTGACCCATTTCAGATTGCGAATAAAACTGATTTAAAGAACCTCTCGGAAAATTCTGCACAATGGTCAAAATATTTTATACAAACAAGCAATATCGCTTTTCTCACTGCGGATTTCGAAAGCGGTGGGGATTTTTACAATGGCGGCGAAGGCTGGGTACCGATCGGAAACTACACAACTGCTTTTTTCACCGGCGGTTATGACGGTGATGGTCATTCGATTGACAGTGTATATATAAACCTCCCGTCAGGTGAAAGTCAAGGATTGTTCGGCTACGCGTCGGGCGATACTATTAAAAACATTTCTGTCACTAATGTGAATATTTCCGGCGGCTATGATGTCGGTGGCTTGGCGGGTGATTTTTCAGCTCCTGTCCGTAACTGTTATAGCACCGGAAGTGTGAGCGGGATCGATTATGTCGGTGGATTAGTCGGATATCAGGATGGATCAGTAAGCAATAGTTACAGCACTTGCACTGTAACCGCTACCGGTAATTACGCCGGTGGATTCATTAGTGACATTTATGGGTCTATAGACAAATGCTACAGCACCGGAAGCGTGAGCGGAATCGATTATGTCGGCGGATTTGTGGGGTACAATGAATCCGAATCCTCTATAAGTAACTGCTACACCAGGGGAGATGTAACACGTTCATCCGGTACAAACACCGCTGTTGGGGGATTTGCCGGAGAAAATTATGCTACTTTTGAATACTGCTGTTCCACCGGTAAAGTATTTTACACCGGCGATACGGATCCAACGGATAAAGGATTTGTGGGCTTTGACGATGGGGGAACCTATACCCATAATTTTTACGACGCAGAACTATCCAACCAATCCTCAGCGATTGGGGCAACCGGTAAAACTACATCCGAGATGAAGTCGCAGTCTACATTTACCGATGCGGGCTGGAGTGCATCTACGTGGTATATGGATACTGGTGTCAATGACGGATATCCATATCTTTCGTGGCAAAATCTGGGTGGGTCACCTCTGCCCGTGGAATTATCTTCGTTTACCGCAATGGCGTCAAGTAACGCTGCAACACTTGTATGGCGGACTGCAACCGAAACAGATAATCATGGATTTGAGGTGGAAAGAAGAACAGTGACGAGTGACGAGTCCCGCCAAGAAGCCGGCGGGCAGGTACGAGTGACGAGTTGGGCAAAGATTGGATTTGTGCAGGGGGCGGGAACAAGCAACGCACCAAAGGAATATTCGTTCATAGATTCAAAACTCTCTTCCGGGCGCTATGCTTATCGCTTGAAGCAGGTGGATATCGACGGCGCATACAAATACTCGGGAAGTGTGGAGATCGAAGTCTCCATCCTCAAAATGTTCACACTTGGGCAGAATTATCCGAATCCCTTCAATCCCAGGACCACGATCGACTTCACACTTGTCGAAGACAGCAAAGTCTCTCTGAAAGTGTTCGATGTGCTTGGCAAAGATGTGGCAACACTTGTCGACGGGGAATTAAAGGCTGGTATCCAGCATAGCGTTCCGTTTGATGCCTCAAAACTTTCCTCCGGGATGTACTTCTATCGATTGGATTCTGGGAAGAACTCCATGGTAAAAAAACTTGTACTGATGAAGTGATCCCTCAGAAATCTTCGGAAGGTCTCTGAGGATGAACAGAGGAATCTTCCGAAAGTGGCCGAAAAAGCCCGAGCGAGAAGACCGCCCGGGCTTTTTTGTTTTTTCTTTTAGCACCCAACGTCTATTCTCCGTATATTATGGCAAACAAGTTCCGTTCACTCATTGAGGCAAAATGGCGAAAACGATTTTCTTTATACCTGTTTTATTCTTTTTCTTCTTACTTGCGGGAGGGGCGTCGGCGCGGTTGAGCGATGGTGTCCCTTCCGTTCCTCCGTCATCTATAGAAGCGTCACTCAAGTTGGACTCCCTGTTTCAAGTTCTTTCGGCGAAGAGAGGGTTCAACGGAAACGTCCTTATTTCCCAGAACGGGGAAATCGTTTATGAGAATTCTTTCGGGTATGCCGACCTCAAAGCAAAAACACCGCTCACCATGGAGTCCTCATTCCAAATTGCCTCGTTGACAAAGCAGTTTACAGCGATGGCAGTGATGATGCTTTACGACGAGGGAAAGCTCAACTTTCAGGACACTGTGCAGCGTTTTTTTCCTAAATTTCCCTACAAAAATATCACAATTCATCAATTGCTTACGCATCGCTCCGGGCTGCCGGAATATATGAATTTTGCCAGATTGTATTGGAAAGATCGAAAACGATGGATGGATAATCAGGATGTGATGGATATGCTCGTCCGCTATCATCCGGGAAGAGTCTTTTTGCCAGACAGAAACTATAAATACAATAATACGGGATATGTTGTTCTCGCATGTATTGTGGAGAAGGTATCCGGAGTCCCATTTTCGACCTTTGTGGAAGAGAGGATCTTCAAAGAACTTGGCATGACGCATACCTTCTTCGTGACTTCGTCTCCTGGAAGCACAGCTCAATTTACGACGAAGGGACATACAAAGACCAAGCGAAAAGCGGAAGAAGACTATCTGAGCGGTGTCGTGGGAGACAAAGGGATCTACTCAACGGTCGAGGATATGTTCAAATGGGATCAGGCGCTGTATACAGAACACCTTGTCAAAAAGGAGACCTTGGAAGAAGCCTTCACTGCCGTGAGCTACGATCGGTGGCATAGGACAAGTTATGGATATGGATGGCGGATTGAAAATCTGGATGATGGCACAAAGATTGTCTATCACGCCGGCTGGTGGCGGGGGTATAACAGCCTCTTTGTGAGAAGACTGAACGATAAGACCGCCATCATCGTGCTGAGCAACCGGGTGAATTGGAGTTTCCGAAATGTGGACCGTTTGATGGATATTCTTGATTCGTCCAGACACGCTGCAACATCCGCAGGCGGGGGATAACCATTTGCAGGAGGCTGAAGGAGCCTGCGGCTGATTTATTCTCTGATAAAACAATACCAGAGCGCGACAGCCAACATACCTGCAAAAATTCCATTGATGGATTTCTGTGCATCCGATACAGAGGCAACCCGTTTATTGCCCGCATCATAGATCTGTGAACCCCGAAGGGTCATCATTTTGTTGTTATTGGAATCGAACAGGTTGTTTCCGCGGATCGTAGCGACTACCTGATTGTCGTTATCGTAAATATCTTCACCTCTCATATGAGCGATCCGCCGGTTTCTTGTATCATAGAGTTCATCTCCCCGCATCGTATAGGTACTCATAGTGTTGTGACCTCTTTCCATCTGTCTCTGTGTATCAAAAAGATCTTCTATAGTATAGACCCTTTCTACGTCAACGGCAAGGAAGAAAGTGGAGATTCTTCCAAAACGAGGGAAACCGTAATTTTTCGCTTGGTTTTTCAAAAACTTATCTTATCATAGAGAAGCAAATGATCATACGTTTTCATATCTTAAAATATCATAATGGATATTCTTTATCTTCTTAAAGGTCTCGTTATTGGATTTTCCCTCGCTGCACCGGTGGGGCCGATTGGTGTGCTCTGCATTCGGCGGACACTTGCCCACGGAAGCAAACGCGGTCTCTTGGTGGGGCTCAGTGCCGCTTCTGCCGACATGGTCTATGGTATCATTGCGGCGTTTGGTGTAACGCTCATCTCAGATTTTATTGTCCATCAACAGCATTGGATGCGGCTCGTCGGAGGCATTCTGTTGATCATCCTCGGGTATCGCACATATCACGCTCATCCGGAAAAAGAAAAAATATCCAATGGAGCAAACAACCATACACGTGCCTATCTTTCGACGTTTCTTCTCACGCTAACGAATCCTATGACACTGTTTGCTTTTGCTGCAGTTTTTGCAGGAGTCGGGTTGGATAAGATCGCGGACGATCATTGGTCTGCATCGATGCTGGTTGCCGGTGTCTTCCTTGGTTCGTTCCTGTGGTTCTGCACGCTGACCCTCATGACGCGTATTTTCAAAGAGAAGGTAACGACTCAAGGGTTGGTCCTGATCAACAAGATTGCCGGCTCACTCCTGATTCTTTTTGGTATGGTTGCATTGGGAAGTGGCTTGCGCTTTTATTGATCTTATCCTTTTTTTTCTTTATTCGATATTCTAGACGATCATACCTTCCCTTCTGATTGAGATGGATTGCCGCACGGGTTTGAAATATTCCATTGACTTTATGAAACCTTTATCGTAATATTACGATATATAAATTATGGGAACATCAAAGAAAGAAGCTTTTAGTATTGATCAGAATCGCCTGGCGGATTTGGCGAAAGCCCTGGCGCATCCGGCTCGAATCGCGATTCTGGAATTTCTTGCGAAACAGAATGCCTGTGTCTGCGGCGATATCGTTGAGGAACTCCCTCTCTCCCAGGCGACAGTCTCACAGCATCTCGCAGAATTAAAACGGATCGGATTTATCCAGGGTGATATTGACGGTCCGCGAGTCTGTTACTGTATTAATCAAAAAGTGTGGCATGAAGCGCAGCAGCTCCTCACACAATTTATGACAGATACAAAATCGTGTTGTTGATTTTTTTTACCCTCACTTATCGTAATATTGCGATATATATATAAATGACGGCGTATGACCATGAACACAGAACAAGAAATCAAAGAGATGGTGAAAGAGAAATATGGAGCCATCGCCCAGCAATCCAAAGATCAGAACGCATCATCATGCTGCGGGAGCGGATGCGGCTGTTCGAATGTCGAATTCTCCATTATGGCGGAAGATTATACAAAACTTCCGGGTTACGTCCCTGATGCCGACCTTGCGCTGGGATGCGGATTGCCGACTGAATTTGCCCGGATCAAACCCAGGGATACGGTAGTAGATCTTGGTTCAGGTGCCGGCAACGACTGCTTTGTGGCACGTTCTCTTACCGGTGAAAGCGGAAGAGTTATCGGTATTGATATGACGGAAGCAATGATCGAAAAAGCCCGGGCCAATGCCGCAAAGCTTGGTTTCAAGAATGTAGAGTTCCGGCTGGGCGACATCGATCATATGCCCATCCAGGACAATACCGCGGATGTCGTGGTGAGCAACTGCGTAATGAATTTGGTCCCAAACAAGCAGAAAGCTTTCGCAGAGACATTCCGTATCATGAAAAACGGGGGACATTTCAGTATTTCAGATATCGTTCTTCGGGGAGAACTTTCGGATGATTTACGGAATGAAGCAGCCCTCTATGCCGGATGTGTCTCCGGCGCAGTCCAGAAAGAAGAATATCTGCGCATCATCAAAGAGGCCGGATTCACCAAGATCACGGTTCAGAAAGACCGGAAGATCGATCTTCCTCAGGAAATTCTCACAAAGTTCCTCTCTCCTGATCTCTTGAAAGAATATAGAAAAAGCCAGATTGGTATTTTCAGTATTACGGTGTACGCAGAGAAGCCATAAGAGAAAGAGAACATTATGAATATCAAAATACTCGGTTCAGGTTGTTCGAACTGCAGAATATTAGAAAGACGAACAATGAAAGCTGTTGAAGCATTGAAAATTGATGCGAGGATAGAAAAAGTAACGGATTTCCAGAAGATTGCTTCGTACGGCATTATGCGGACTCCCGGTCTGGTAATAGATGAAAAGGTTGCGATCTCAGGATCTGTGCCCACGGTAGACAAAATACAAGAACTTCTCATTGCTCATCGAAGTGCCTGATGAAGAAATTGATTGAACAGCATCCCATCAGTACGACCGTCATCCTATTGATCCTCTGGATAGCTCTTTATATTGCATTGCAGCCTCTTGCAGATGCAGTCATCTCTCTCACATGGCTTGTTCCCGGCGAGCACCTAACGGAAGCTCTCCGATTTTTCGTTTTTGAAGTGCCTAAGGTACTTCTTCTCCTCACTCTTGTGGTGTTTGCTGTCGGCATTGTGCGCACATACTTTTCCCCCGAACGTACGCGCACATTACTCGGCGGGAAATCCCTCTTTGTCGGCAATGTATTAGCAAGCGTGCTGGGTATCGTCACACCGTTCTGTTCATGCTCGGCAATACCACTCTTTATCGGATTTGTTGAAGCCGGAGTGCCGCTTGGGGTCACGTTCTCCTTTCTCATAGCGGCGCCCATGATCAACGAAATCGCCGTTGTGTTGCTATTCGGATTGTTCGGATGGCAGACAGCATTGCTTTATGTAAGTACCGGATTGTTAATTGCTATTACTGCCGGCTATGTTATCGGCCGCCTGAAGGTGGAGTGCTTCGTTGAAGATTGGGTCTATCAAATTCATTCCAATACCGCTGAGATGGAGGAAATAATCCCGTCGTTCCGGGATAGAATTCAATCTGGATTTGAAGCGGTGAAAGAAATTGTCGCCAAAGTGTGGCCGTTCCTTCTTGTCGGTATCGGTGTCGGAGCAGGCATTCATGGCTATGTGCCGGAGAATTTTATGGCAAGCCTCATGGGCAAGTCCGTATGGTGGTCGGTTCCCGTGGCCGTGCTCATCGGCGTGCCTCTCTATTCGAATGCAGCAGGCATCATTCCTATTGTTCATGCATTACTCGAAAAGGGTGCGTCGCTGGGAACAACGCTCGCCTTTATGATGGCGGTGATCGGATTATCTTTGCCGGAAACGATCATCTTGCGGAAAGTGCTGAAGATGCCATTAATCTTCATCTTTGTTGGCGTCGTCGCTACCGGTATCATCATGGTGGGATATGTTTTTAATGTTGTCTATTAGTATTGGATTACAAAATGAAGATACGAGTCCTTGGGTCAGGCTGTGCGAAGTGTAAAACACTTGAAGAAAGAATCCGTCATTTGGCCGAGAAGCATCAACTGCCGATCGAAGTGGAAAAGGTTACCGATCTTCAGGAGATCATGAAATATGGAATTCTCATGACTCCTGGTCTGGTCATCGACGGTGTAGTTAAAAGCGTCGGTTCCATCCCAAAAGACGATCAACTGCTTACCTGGATGAAAGGAGCTTCGTAATGAAACGACTGACGGTAATGCTCCTGCTGCTCGGTATTGTTTTTGGAATACGGGCAATTGCGCAATCAAAGAAAACGACAGGTGCGACAACCCCGGCCCCTCCTGCCAGGGATGCAGGAATAACTTCTGTCAAGCCTCTCGTCACGTTCATTGAGCTTGGTTCCGTTAATTGCATTCCATGTAAAGCCATGCAGAAGGTGATGAAAGGTGTTGAAGAAAAATATGGCGTTCAGATAAGGATTATTTTTTATGATGTATGGAAAGAAGATCAGGCACATTATGCGGAGGATTATAATATCCGGTTGATACCGACACAGGTATTTCTCGATGCAGACGGAAAAGAACTTATGCGTCACGAAGGCTACTTTCCGGAAAAAGACATTGATGCCTTCCTGCAGTCGAAAGGCCTTAAACCAAAAGTGCCCGGAAAAGAATAGCCGATGGATGCTCTTTTTACCTATTTGACTGAAGCAATGTATGGAAGTATTTCTCTCGCACTCCTTGCTTCATTTGCATGGGGAGTGCTGAGTATTCTGTTCAGTCCGTGTCATCTTTCCAGTATTCCATTGATCATCGGTTTCTTGACATCCAAAAGTGAGAAAAAGACATCACGGGGCGCACTTTTCGCGTTCATATTTGCTGCTGGTATACTGCTGACAATTGCCATCATCGGAATGATCACTGCGGCGTTAGGTAGAATCATGGGCGATATCGGTCCGTATGGAAAATATGTTCTTACGGTCATCTTCATCGTCGTTGGTTTATACCTGATGGACATTATCCGCTTGCCGGACGCTGGAGTGAAGTTGCAACCCTTCTGTACAAAATCGGTCTCTCTTTCGGCGTTCAGTTTGGGTTTGATTTTCGGAATTGCACTTGGCCCGTGCACATTTGCATTCATGGCGCCGGTGTTAGGTGTAGTCTTTCAGTTGTCAAGCACAAACGCGATAGCAGCAGGGGCGCTCCTTCTTTCATTCGGACTTGGACATTGCAGCGTTATTGTTGCAGCGGGCGGGCTTGCTTCTCGCGTTCAAGCATATCTTGATTGGACGAACCGATCGACCATGGTTCTCTGGACGAAACGTATTGCGGGTCTTCTTGTTATCTCTGGCGGCATTTATACGCTTTATACATCATAGAGAAAAAAGGTGTCTGTGTATGAACTTCGAGAGATCGCAATCAGGATTTGTCACGGCTCAGGGTATGCATAATCTTTCACCACGCGAGGCCGTAAAGTGGTGCACCGAAGGATCTCTCATCCTTGATGTCCGAGAAGACTACATCAACAAATTTAAAAAATTCGCAGTTTCAATTGTAATTCAGATTCCTCTCAGTCAGTTACCTCAAACATTCGAACAACTGCCAAAAGACCAATGGATCATCGTTGCTGATACGTCGGGTGTGCAGAGCAAAGGAGCGTATGAGTTCCTGCGAAAGAAAGGATATACGCAGCTTTCAAATCTTGCCGGCGGAATGGTGGAGTGGGAACGAGATGATATGCCCATGCTCATAGAGGAAAATGAAAAACTGACAGGCTCGTGTGCGTGCCAATTGCGCGCCCGCAAGGCAAGAAGAAACACGTAGACCTCGAAGGGGAGTACAACCATGACAAATTCTTTGTACTGCAAAATAAATTCATTTTGAGAAAGCTTCAATGGAAGTACTGATTCTTTGCACCGGCAATTCCTGCCGCAGCCAGATGGCGGAAGGAATTCTTCGGTCGTTTGATGCCCGGCTTCAGATTGTTTCAGCGGGCACACAGCCGGCATCGCGCGTGAGTTCAAGGGCGATCGCAGTCATGAAAGAAATCGGCATTGACATTTCTTCTCACACGCCAAAAAACGTCGATCAGTTTCTCTCAGAACAATTCGATTATGTCGTTACCGTGTGTGACCATGCTAAAGAAACGTGTCCGAACTTTTCCGGAAGTGTGAAGCATCGCCTGCACATCGGGTTTGACGATCCTGCAGAGGCAACAGGGACGGAGGAAGAAATTCTGTTTGAATTTCGGCGCGTGCGCGATGAAATAAAAGAAAAATTCTTTTCATTCTACACTTCAACATTAGGAAAAGAATAATCATGGCATCAGTCTCAAAAAACCTATCGTTTTTCGATCGCTATCTCACGGTGTGGATATTTCTCACAATGTTCCTGGGGATTGTTGCCGGATCACTCTTCCCGGGCATTGCCGACTTCTGGGATTCACTGAGTTCAGGGACTACCAACATTCCCATCGCCATCGGTTTAATCTTGATGATGTATCCACCGCTCGCAAAGGTGAAGTATGAAGATCTCCCCGTGGTGTTTAAAAACGTAAAACTGCTCTCATTCTCCTTAATTCAAAACTGGATTGTCGGGCCGTTGGTCATGTTTATTCTCGCAATCGTGTTCCTGCCGGACAACCCGGAGATGATGATTGGCGTTATACTCGTAGGACTTGCGCGCTGCATTGCTATGGTGCTGGTGTGGAATGATCTGGCAAAAGGTGATTCTGAGCTTGCAGCCGGACTCGTTGCTTTTAACGCCATCTTTCAAGTCTTTCTCTATTCGGTTTATGCCTACGTATTTATAACTGTATTACCTCCGCTTTTTGGATTCAAAGGAGCAGTAGTAGAAATATCTATTAGCGAAATCGCCGTTACTGTTCTTATTTATTTAGGTATACCATTCTTTGGAGGAATGATAACCCGCGCGAGCCTGATTAAGATCAAAGATAAAGTATGGTATCACAAAATATTTGTCCCAAAGATTTCGATTCTCACTCCCATGGCGTTGCTCTTTACCATTTTTGTGATGTTCTCACTCAAAGGCGAAAAGATTGTCGAGCTTCCGCTAGATGTTGTTCGGGTGGCCATTCCGTACTTCTTCTATTTTGCCGGAATGTTCTTTGCAACATTCTTTATTGCGAAACGGATGGGGTTCGGTTATGAAAAAACGGCCACGATCGCGTTCACTGCAGGCAGCAACGATTTTGAATTAGCCATTGCCGTTGCGGTGGCAGTTTTCGGAATCAATTCTCAAGCTGCTTTTGCGACGGTCATTGGTCCACTTGTAGAGGTTCCGGTACTGATCACGCTGGTCAACGTAGCCCTGCGATTGAAAAGGCAGTTCGGTCATTCCGGAGATCATTTGTAGCCGATATCGCTGACGTTGGGTTTTTGTTAAAGTATTGTCGCTTGGCTCTCTCCTGAACTTTCCGTATCTTAAAGAAAAATGAATATGCTCCCGATCCATATCAAACTTACGCCACCGTAGGACTTCCCCGTTCCTCCGGGGTGAATTTCCTTCCCCATTTTTTCCATACTCAAAACAAACCAAGATTTCTATTGAAGACTAATTTATTGATGAAATTGAACGAACTTACACGACGCCGGACATTCGGTATTATCAGTCACCCGGACGCAGGGAAGACCACGCTCACAGAAAAGCTTCTGCTCTTCGGCGGTGCAATCCACACGGCAGGTGCGGTGAAGAGCAACAAGATCAGGAGGGCTGCGACCTCGGATTTTATGGAGATTGAAAAGCAGCGCGGTATCTCTGTAGCCACATCCGTGATGGGCTTTGAATACAAAGGATATAAAGTCAACATCCTTGACACACCGGGTCACAAGGATTTTGCAGAAGATACGTACAGAACGCTCACCGCTGTGGACAGTGTCATCCTGGTGATCGATTCTGCGAAAGGTGTGGAGGAACAGACACGGAAGCTCATGGATGTCTGCCGGATGCGCAGTACACCCGTGATCGTATTCATCAATAAACTGGACAGAGAAGGGCGCGATCCATTCGCTCTTCTCGATGAAGTGGAGCGTGAACTCGGTATTCATACGCGTCCCCTGACATGGCCTATCGGCAGCGGCCCCCGGTTTCAAGGGGTGTACAATCTATTCGAAAGGCAACTGGAACTTTTTTCTCCGAATAAGACGAAGATTTCGGATGACATCGTATCTATTGACGATCTTGCAAGTCCTCTCCTTGACGAACATATCGGTGCAGATTCTACGGCACACCTTCGTGACGATATTGGAATCATTGAAGGGGTCTACGAGCAGTTCGATGAACAGCATTACCGCGATGCGTACCTTGCACCGGTCTTTTTCGGCAGCGCCATCAATAACTTCGGCGTCAAGGAATTGCTCGACACGTTTGTGACAATTGCTCCCTCTCCTCTGCCGAGAGAAACAGACATCCGGAGGGTCGATCCTGCAGAAAGCACGTTCAGCGGGTTCATTTTTAAAATCCATGCGAATCTCGATCCCAACCATCGCGATCGCATTGCTTTCTGCCGCGTCTGTTCCGGGAGGTTTGAGCGCAATAAATATTACTTTCATACACGCCTGGAAAAGGAATTGCGCTTTGCTACCCCGACAAGCTTCATGGCGAATGAGAAAAGCATTATTGAAGAAGCATGGCCCGGCGATGTCGTGGGATTGTACGATACCGGTATTTTCAAGATCGGTGATACTCTCACAGAGGGAGAGCAGTTGAATTTCAAGGGCATCCCGAGATTTTCGCCGGAGTTCTTCAGGCAGCTGGTGAACAGAAATCCATTCAAGTCCAAGCAATTGGACAAGGGCATCCGGCAGCTCTCCGACGAGGGCGTTGCGCAACTTTTCCTGCGCCAGCAGGGAAACATCAAGATCGTCGGCACCGTCGGTGAGATGCAATTTGAAGTTATTAAATTCCGGCTGCTCCACGAGTATGGCGCGGAATGCGATCTCCAGGGCATGAATATCTACAAAGCGTTCTGGTTCACCTCGGAGAACGAAGAACAGTTGGAACGCTTCCAATCTTTTCATAATTTTCATATTGCGTATGACAAGGACGGCCACCCCGTCTTTCTTGCCGAGGGGACGTGGTCGTTCAAGGCGGCCCAGGAGATGTTCCCGGATATTGAGTTCCATCTCACATCGGAGTTCAAGATGGACACAGACATCGTCCTAAACATCGGGCAATGGGGAACAAGATAAAAACATAGTCCGCCGATGGTTGTTAAGATATGTGAACCGCTAAAATGATGAATCATACGAATCAAACGCTTCAACATCGTTTTGGACTCTCGCTCATTATCACCGCGCTGATTTTTCTTGCAGAATTAGCGGGGGGATTCTGGACAGGAAGTCTCGCTCTTCTGAGTGATTCCGCACACGTCTTCCTCGATTTTTTCGCACTTGCTTTGAGCTATATCGCTATGCGGGTTTCCATACTTCCCGCCGACGATCGGCACACCTACGGCTGGCATCGGATGGAAGTCTTTGCCGGACTTGCAAATGGTATTTCGCTGTTTGCTGTCACCATCGCGATCTTGTACGAGGCCTGGCAGAGAATCCAATCACCGGTTGCTGTTCATAGTGCAGAGATGCTCGTCATTGCTGCGGTAGGACTGATCGCGAATCTCATCACTGCGCAGCTCCTGAAAGGACACCATCGGCATGACCTTAATGTGCGCAGTGCGTTTCTTCATGTCGTCGGAGATGCCCTATCCTCCGTCGGAGTCATTATCGGTGGTCTCGTGATGCTCTCCACCGGCTGGATGATCATCGACCCCATCATCAGTGTGATGATCGGCATTTTCCTTTTTGCCGGTTCGTGGCGGGTGCTCCGAAGTTCCGTTCATATTCTGATCGAAGGAATTCCCGAAGGTATTTCCTTGGCAGAAGTGACCCAGGCGATTGCAGAGATTGAAGGCGTGCGCGACGTTCACGATCTCCATATTTGGAGTATTTGTTCGGGATATCCGGCATTGAGCGTTCATATCTGTGCAGAATTTGACGGGGCGACCGCCGAGCGGATGTCTGCCATAAAAAAGGTACTGCGCGATCGATTCGGGATCGAGCACACGACGATTCAGGTTGAATCAGTGAATTGCGGTCAGGGTTTGTCTGCTTAAGAAAAAAATCCAAATTCCCTGATCTATATTTATCATATTCTTGCTTTTGTATACGGTTCTTCTATCTTCTGGTGGAGCGGACAATGAACTCCAGAATACTCGTTTTCCTTTTATCGACTGATACAACCGCTTATCGATGAGTGATCCATGCTATGTACTTTCTCTCGTATCTTAATCCGCAGAAAAAATATCCAATGATCTGTCACACATCCGGAGGAAACAATCATGAGACTTCCACAGGTGATATTCATAACAGGAGTGATGCTCGCCATGGCCAGTTCTAACGTCCTCGCAGTTGAATATAAAAAAGGAGAGACTTACCATGGATTCAAACTTCTGGAAAAACGGTTTGTGAAAGAAGTAAATGCGGAGTGTCTGTATTTTGAACATACCAAGAGCGGTGCGCGTCTTCTCAAAATCGCTGCCGATGATCCCAACAAGACCTTCAGTATAGCCTTCAAGACTGACCCGGAATCTGATGCCGGTGCTCCTCATATTGTAGAACATTCCGTGCTGAACGGATCAAAGAATTTCCCCGTTAAAAGCCCCTTCGACCTGCTGAACAAGGGTTCACTGATCACCTTCCTGAACGCCTTTACCGGCAATGACCTCACATGTTATCCTTTTGCCAGTATGAACGACAAAGATTACTTCAATGTGATGCATGTCTATTTGGACGCAGTATTCAATCCGCTCATAACCAGTGATCCCAGAATTTTCAAGCAAGAGGGATGGCATTATGAATTAGATTCGGTTGACGGTCCTCTGCTGTACAAGGGTGTAGTCTATAATGAAATGAAGGGGGCGTATTCGAATCCTATCCGGGAGCTGAATTATCAGGTGTATAAAAATCTCTTCCCCGGGAATGGATATCGTTTCACGGCAGGCGGGTATCCGTCCTTGATCCCCACACTGACTCAGGAGATGTTCGTCAAATTCTATAAGAAATATTATCATCCGGTGAACAGTCACATTATGCTCTATGGAAACGCTGACCTGGACCAAGAACTTGCGTATATCGATGAGGAATACCTTGCGCATTATTCCGGAGCATCCCGCCCGAAAAGTTTTCCGCTTCAAAAACCATTCAAAAAAGTGAAAGAAATGACCGCATTCTATCCGGCGGCGGAAGGAAGCAAAACCAAGAACCAAACCTATCTGACCATGAGTGTTGTGGCAGGCTTGAATACCGATAGGGCGACCACCATGGCACTGAATATTTTGTGTGATCTATTGGTGAATCAAGAAGCTGCGCCTGTACGCCTGGCGTTACAAAAAGCCGGCATTGGACAGGATGTGAATGCCGGTGTGGATGAACTGCGCCAGAATGTCTTCCAGATCCAGGTCCGGAATGCTAACCCGGGAGATGCGAAGAAGTTCCGCGAGATCGTGATGGCGACGCTCCGCAAAGTCGTGAAGAGTGGATTAGAGAAAAAAGCGGTCGAAGGGGCGATTAACCGGACCGAGTTCCAGCTGCGGGAAGGCAATGATGCTCAGAAGGGAATCACGTACAATTTTCAAATTCTTCCCGGATGGTTCTTTGCCGATGATCCCTTGCTGACACTCGAATATGAGAAGCCGCTGGCCAAGGTAAAGACAGCGCTTGGTGGCCGCTATTTGGAAACCATTGTGCAGAAATACATCATCAATAATCCGCATGCACTGTTCCTGACATTAAAACCCAAGCCGGGAATGGAAAAAGAGAATATCGCGAAGATGGAGAAAGAACTGAAGAAATATGAATCTTCACTTTCTGCCCAAGCGAAACAGGCATTAGTCACCGAGACCCGGGATTTGGTCGAATATCAGAAACGGGAGGACACGCCGGAGGCTCTTGCCACCATTCCATTATTGGAACGAAAGGATATCAATCCCAGTGCACCGTGGTATGCGGTACAGGAACAGCGTATCGCTGATGTACCCGTACTCTACCATGAAGAATTTACGAACAATGTCGTCTATGCACGCATGCTTTTTGATATGCGCGTCCTTCCGGCAGAGTTGATTCCCTACGCAGCACTTCTCGCTGAAGTCTTGGGAAGTCAGAACACCGATCACTACTCCTTTGGCGATCTGGATGTTGCTCTGAATATTCATACCGGCGGAGTTAGTTCGTATCTCGCATCATACCTCGAAAACCGCAGCGATACTTCCATAGTTCCTAAGTTCGTTATAAGTGCGAAGGTCATGAACAAGAAGACCGGAAAGCTGTTCGAATTACTCAACGAGATGGTGAATCATACACGCTACGCCGATATCGACCGCCTGAAAGCTATTCTCATACGTCATCAATCACGGCTCGATGCGCAAGTCAAACAAAACGGGTACGGCTATGCGCAACGGCGGCTCCTATCGTATTTCAGCAATGCAGGAATGTTCACCGAACTGACGAACGGTATCGAATATTATTGGTTTGTTTCGGATCTTGTCGCCAACCTCGAAAAGAATGCACCGGAGATCAGTGAGAAGCTCATTCGAACGGCTTCATTGCTGTTCAAAAAAGGGAATATGACTGCGGCGTTCACCTGCGGTATCCAGGATCTGTCAAATGTTATACAGAATTTTACGTCATTCGGAGCCGCGATGCCTTCGGGGAAGGATGAATTCAAGCAGTGGAAATTTTCCTTTGAGAAAAAGAATGAAGGGTTCCTGACGGCCTCCAAGGTGCAATATGTTCTCAAGGGATATAATTTCAAGAATTTGCAATATTCATGGACAGGGAAAATGCGCGTTCTCAGTCAAATCCTTTCCTCTGATTGGCTCCAGAATCGTATCCGTGTGCTGGGCGGGGCCTATGGCGGATTCAGTTCGTTTGCATCGAGCGGTCAGGTTGTCTTCGGTTCCTACCGTGACCCGAATCTGAAAGAAACACTGGAAAATTATGATGCTATCCCTGACTACCTCTCGAAGCTTGAAGTCAGCGACAAGGAAATGACCCGCTATATCCTGGGTACCATTGCAGACATGGATAATCCATTGACTCCCTCACAACGGGGCGATGGAGCGTTCAAGTACTATTTCGAAAAAACAAGACCGGAAGATCTTCAGCGTGAACGAGATGAAGTCATTCACACAACACTGGACGATGTCAAAGCCATGGAGAAGATGGTTGCTGATATTTTGGATCAGCAAGCGGTCTGTGTATATGGCAACGAAGATAAGATTCAGTCTCACAAGGAACTCTTCGGCAAGATTCAAAAACTGGTTCGGTAAAGATTGCCGTATCACGAAGAGAAAGGAATGAAAGCGCCCGGTGAGGCGGTTATCTTTTTCAGAAGTCAGAGTTTTTCAACAAGGAAGGTCTTGGAAGAGAGTCGCGGACGGGAAGTTCAAACGGTGTCAGCCCTACCGTGACTCGGCGTTGAAGGGGTCATCTCAAAATTATCTGGAAGGAAGAACAATGAAACGATTGATGCTGTTATTCCTGTGTGTTCCGATATTTCTCACAGCTCAAGTGCCGGAACGAATCATTCTCAATCTTACTGCAAAGCCTGCGACCAGTATCGCAGTGACGTGGCGCATGAATGCACCGTTAAACAATGCCCGTATTCAGTATGCTGTATCAACGCCATGGAAACAATTTGAGAAAGAGGTTTCGCCAAGGAATGCAAAAATGGAGAAAGCAGACCTTGGAAACGGAGCGGTCGCATTTCACTATTCCGCGATAATCACCGGCTTGAAACCCAGCACGCGGTATGTCTATCGAGTGGGGTGCGATTCCGCTTGGAGTGAATGGAATCAGTTTTCCACGAGCAGCGACAAAGCGGAGCCGTTTTCCTTTGTGTTCTTTGGCGATCCGCAGAATGATATCACCGAACATTGCTCCAGAGTATTCCGACAGGCGTTTCAAACCGCCGGTGGTGCCGCTTTCTGGCTCTTCTGCGGCGACATGACCTCTGAGCCCGACGATAACCAAATTGGCGAGTTGTTCACCGCCGCTGGATTTGTGCTAAGAACGACTCCGAGCGTGATGATTCCGGGCAATCACGATATGGGATATAAAACGGAATATGGCAAGATCGTACTCAATAAAAACGGAAAAAAAATACGGACAAAAAATGTCTCTCCACTCTGGAATCTTCATTACACACTGCCCGAAAATGGAATTCCCGGTTACGAGGAAGTGTCATATACATTCGATTACCAGGGTGTCCGGTTCATCATGCTCAACAGCAATGACCGGCTGCAGGAGCAGGCGGTGTGGATGGAAAACTTGCTGGCCGCTAATCCAAACACATGGACGGTCGTGACATTCCACCATCCGTTGTATTCCAATGCGCAGGAGCGGGACGAAAGAGAAACGCGTACGGCATTCCAGCATATCTTTGATACATATCATGTGGATATGGTGCTCACCGGACATGACCATTCCTATGCCCGCTCACACAAGATCAACAATGGGAAAGTTGTTTCGGACCAGGAACAAGGAACGGTGTACATTCTCTCTGTCAGCGGACCGAAGCAATATGTGGTCAGTTCCGAATACAAAGAATTGATGGCCAAGGTAGCAGGCAATGTGCAGCTCTTCCAGGTCATTAGTGTTGCAGGAAATACGTTGGACTATAAATCCTTTACCGCCGCCGGTACACTGTTCGATGAATTTTCCTTAAGCAAGTAAGCGAAGCAATGAAGGAGAGAAACGATCATGTCGCTGAGAGAGAGCGTTGTGATCACGCTATGCCGGAGATGAACATCAGCACAACCTAGGCGTAGGGAAGAGGCAAAACGAACTAACATACAATCTCAAAAGGAATTATTCGACAGGATTCAGACGCTGGTCCGATAACGATTGACGCAGAATGAAGCGAAGAGAATGAAAACGCCCGGTCAGCCGGGCGTCTTTGTTCTGGAAACCATTGGTATCAAACATTACGGTTTTGCCAAGGAATCAGGGCCCGAAAGTTCAAACGGTTTCAATTGTGGGGGTTTTTGATGGAAATATCGAATGTTTGCCTTAAAGATTGCCTGGCTGATTCCCTCCGACTCTACGACAAAGGTAAAACTTAACGGCTCAGAGGATCGTTTGTTAATGAATTCCTCTTCAAGACGCTGAATCATTTTTTTATCGGTCGCCGCTCGAGTCGCTTCGATGACGCCGCTATCGGAAAATCCCATCATGAGTACGACCGCACTGTTATTCGGTCCTATACCCTTGACGACAATGGAAAAGTCCTTTTCGTAGTTGCCCCCCTTCATTTGTGAGGGGGAAAAGGTCCTGACGGAGTCCGGATGATCTCCCTGGATGCGAAACCTCATAGGGGAAAGGCTATAATCGATATTAAAGACATGGAGAATCTTCTGAAGATTGAAGAGGCTTTTAAATGACCCGATAAAAACAATATTATTGGTCTTGAAGTCTTCCATAGTAAAATCAGAAGCAAGCTTGAGCGAATATCCATTGAGAGATTCTCGGAGAATGGGAAGAACTTCAGCTAAGCCCCAGCTTGCACTTGGCCGAAGAAACGTAAAATCGCTTGGCACAAACTGTTTGGCAAACTTGAGGTCCCGGCTGACCATTTGCCGATAGTCATCCGGAGAGTTAATGCGCCAATCCCGTATGAAGTTGCCCTGCCCGACTTCGGCGGACCGCTCATAGAGGAAGAAAAAATCACCGAGGACGATGAGCGTGGGTTTCCCGTTTGCTTTTACAAAATCGCCCCAAATGGGATTCGTATCAATGACACTCTTCCTGAAGATCCCTTCATAAAAGACCAGAAAAGCAACAATGATAAGAAGTAATACACTGAATGCAATTGCGATGATTTTCGTATTCAGTTTCTTCTCTTGAGGAGGGGGGAGAGGTTCTTTTGAATCGATGGGGATGAATTCTACTCGATAATGTCCTTTTGGAATATCTAATTTTATCGCGTAGGGGGTTGACTGTGTGAGATAATAGTGCTCAATCTTTTTTCTCAGATTATTGATGGAGACTCGAACGGTAGGATCTTCCTTGGGATCAAATTTGGCGTCCTTCCCAAAGAATTGCATTCCGAGTGTGATCTCTTTGGGAATTCTGCCGGCAAGTGTCTCGTCCACTAAGAATTGCAGCAATTCCTGATATCTTTTTGAATCTTTGAATTCAGGACTCTGAAGGATGTCTTCAACGACTTTTTGGTATAGAACCTTTTCTGGACTTGCCATTCGTGTGATTTCCGGTGTTAAGTTACATGTTAATTTTGCGATCCGCAACAACCTGGAAGCGGGCTTGACCGGTGTCGCCCGGAGGCTTTGCACACGCGGCCGGAAGGATCTTTCCTCGAGCCATTCAATGATATTTCTAGATTCTACCGTCGTTCTTCGTCTATTAATGAAGATTTTATAATATTGGTACAAATTTGACTGGATGTCCATTCTCTCTGGATGTTGTTTTTTCAATCAATCGTGCATCAATAATTGGTTAATTTACCCTATAGTAACTGTTCTTATCTTGCTTGCAAGGGGGAGACACTATAACTTGTTATCGTCTGATCATACATCAATCCCCCTGAAGTATGGAGGTTCAATGAAACCCTGGTTCACAGCATGTCTTTGTGCATTCTGTCTGGTAGGAAGTACAACAATTGCCTATGCTGCCGGTAAGATCTCAGGTAAGGTTAAGGATAAGAAGACACAAGAATCCTTAATCGGTGTCAATATTATTGTAAGCGGTACGGCATTAGGGGCGTCAACCGATATCAATGGGGACTATATTATTCTTAATGTTCCGCCGGGTGAATACAATATTACAGCTTCGTCTGTCGGGTACGCCAGAATGACTCAGACCGGAGTGAGAGTTCGGATGGATCAGACAACAACGCTGGACTTTGATCTCACCGAAGACATCGTACAGACGCAGGAAGTCGTTATCGTCGCCGAGAAACCAAAAGTTGAACTTGATCTTACGGCCAGCAAAGAATCTATGTCCCGTGAAGATATTGCCAATGCCTGGGCAAAAGACTTGAAAGATATAATTTCTGACATTTCAGGTGCCAATATCAATGGCGGGGTACGCGGCAGTTTTGGCGGGGATGTTGCCTACAGGATGGATGGGCTGGACCTGCGCGACGCAGGTTCAAATACAAATTTCTCTTCTGTCAACCTATCTACCATTCAAGAAGTGGAAGTGCTCACCGGTGGATGGAATGCAGAGTACGGCCAGGCAAACGGCTCTATTGTGAATATTGTTACCCGGAAAGCGTCTGACCGTATCCATGCGATCGGAACATATAAAACACGCCCTCCCGGGAAGTACCACTGGGGAAGAAATATCTATGATCAAAATGATGTGTACCACACGCTCATGACAACACGGGAATACTGGGATACATCGGCAACATGGCGTACTCCCTGGATGAATGCGAATGAAAGTCAGAAAGGGAATCCTGTACCTCCAGCATTTATCAAGGCATTCGGTCCTGTTCCGGACACCGCACAGGCAATGGCAGATTGGTTTAAGAAGTTTGTGAATGACCATACCAGATTCCCTCAATTTGATTATGCGACTCGCGAAGAGTGGGAGGGAGAATTAACACTCTATGGTCCCATCCTTCCTTCTTTAGGATTCTTATTCTCTGCTCGCTTTAAAGAAGGTGTCCCCATCTATCCCTCCGCCTATAAATATAATCCCGATATGACCTTTCAAGGCTCACTGGAATGGAGTCCTTCGGGTTCAACGGTTCTTAGCTTGAACGGGTTATTTACCAAGTTTATCAATTCGGGAGAACCCCGGACGAATTACCAATCAACAGAAACCAATGTGAATGATATTGCGTCGCAAGCGTTACCGTACATCACCGATCCGTATGATCGCTTTAAGTATTGGATGTATGGACCGTCAACAAATGGCAGCAGTGCCGGGAATACCGGCAATACAACCATCCGTCCTCCGGAACATGCACAGATGCTGAATCTTCAGGCAAAACTAACACAGGTATTCAGTAACAAAACATTTTTGGATGTGGCGATCCAGCACAGCCAAATGCAGTATAATTTGGATTTCCGGGATATTGCCTTGACCGCCAACTTTCGAGGTTTTGGAAATCCGAATCCTGCCGATACGTTGTATAGATTTCCGCTGCCAAGTGATTCCTTGTTCTCCTACGGGATCATGCTTCCCTCGTATGGAAAATTTCCCAATTCGCTCATTGACGATGCCTCCCGATGGGGAGTGGCAGGAGATGTTTGGCGAAGCGAGACCATAACGAAAAGTTACAGCATCAAAGCTGACCTGACGAGCCAGATTCTGAAGAGCCATCTTATGAAAACGGGAGCGGTTTTCTCATTGTATCAAATGAACTCGTTTACGCATGAGGGGAACAACCTTTCCGGACAATCACCTTATATACAAGTCAACAACATGATCGACATAGAGAATAATCCGTATGAAGGTGCATTCTATATTCAGGACAAGGTAGAAGTTGGCGGCATGGTGCTCAATGCCGGCATTCGATTCGATTTCTATAATGCGAATAAAACCGTTTCTGCAAACTTCTTCGATCCTCTCATGATCTCGAAATATACGACCTGGTTGGATTCAACGACAATGACGAGAACTGGAAATCAGGGCCAAACTGGAATGGCAGGATATGATCCTGATGGCTCAGGACCCGGCTATGTACACACACCAACACGTTATGCATTTTCGCCTCGTATCGGAATTTCACATCCCATCACTGAGACAACTGTCCTGCATTTTATGTTCGGTATCTTCAATCAGCGTCCGTCGTGGGTGAAGATGCTGGCAAATCCAACGGTGTGGACGGATAACAGGAGTATAACGAATTATACAAGAGGGGTAAGCCTCGATAGTCTATACAAAGTTTACGGCGGGCTTAATTCGGATTTTAATGTGCCAGATTCACTGCTCGTAACCTATCGTTACTACGGACCCAAAACCGGGAATCCAGCATTAGAGTTTGAAAAAGTGACTCAATATGAAGTCGGGTTGCAGCAGAACATTTATGATGTTGTGTCGCTGGATGTGACGATGTATTATAAAGAAGGAACAAACCTCACCAATCTCGGCATTGATGCAGGACCGGGGATGTCCAATACGACATCTTCTGGTGCCGGTGTCGAGACCCGGTTGTACGGAGAACCGACATCGTTTTCAAATTCGGATAATAGAATTCCCGGGCAATACATCGGTAATTTTACGACCTCTCTCAATGGTGCATGGGCGAATGTGCGCGGTATTGAGATCAGTTTAAAATCAAGATTGAAATGGATCAATATTGATTTCGGGTATACCTTATCGTACTTGGCTACCGGCAGGTACTATGACAGTAAAATCTATACGACAGACCTTAATGGAAAACCGATCTCCGACAATACTTTCGCCGGACCGAATAATTCCGATAATGGCGGAACTGGCGTTGATGATGCTGTCTGGAATCCCCATAATAGCGCATTGTTGAAAATCTCGGCGATGAGCCCGCCCGACTTTGGTCCTGCATTCGGCTCTTTTTATGTGTTTGGTGATTGGAGCCTGTCGACCTCAACACGCTGGGCGCAAGGTCGGGTGTACACATGGTACCCTTCTGATTATAACGGAGTCAGGATGCCGAACAATCAGCAATGGGATGATCGATGGGTGACGAATCTGAATATTAGTAAAAGCATTCCATTGCGAAGTGGCGCAAAGCTTAAATTCTTTGTTCAAGTAACGAATCTCTTCAATAATCAATGGCTGCGATTGTTTACGGGAAACGATCTGGATATGTATAATACAACGGGTGAGAAGCCTTATGAATCGACGACAAAAGAACCAACAGAGTGGAATTGGTATACTAACAATCCGCGGCAGATCTATTTTGGAACGACCATCGAATTCTAGGGTTAAAGGAAAATCATGAACATAAAGAATTTTTCAGCTCGGATACTGTTCCTGGGGATCATGAGTATATTCTTCACTCTCTGGATGGGCCAGCAAGCAGCTGCTCAAACAGGCGGCAGTGTTGACCCGATGAAACTGATGCGCGGAAAGTATTGGATCAAATGTCTGCCAAATGGTGCACTGGACCGTGAAACGACTCCCAACCAATGGGAATCTCTTTATCCAGGAGATTACAACGGACGTACAGAATCTGCCGGAGGCTGGGATAAATCGGCAATTTACAATGGTGCGATTGTCGCTGGGCAGCCCACAGCGTGGTTTTACCGTGCAGCACAATTTAACAGTACGAATATTTATTCCATTACTCCTACAGCCGTATCAAGGAATTATGATCTCGTGAATACGGGAAGATCAGAGGAATATCTCACTGGAACGATCGGTTCATTTAAAACTGATGCAAGCGGAAATCGTCATATGTCATATAAGATCGATGGCACCGTACGTGTATGGAGCCAGCCGGGATACGATAGTTTTGTCATAATGGATTGCACATTGACGAATACAGACGACTCCACCTTTAATGATTTTTACTATGCGCGCTATGTCACGCCGGACGGTCCATATCGTCCTTCAACGGTGAGTTCCGGTTATGATAAAGAATATGAATGGGATGCATCGATGGGTGATACGATTGGCTTCATCTTTTATGATGGGACATCAATGCCGCCGACCTCTTCCTGGCCCAGTTATTCTATTCCTCCGGGTGATTCCACGGGAGATGCTGGAGATCCGGG
Organism: uncultured Ignavibacteriaceae bacterium; assembly: GCA_964651225.1. GTDB lineage: Bacteria > Bacteroidota > Ignavibacteria > UBA10030 > UBA10030 > Fen-1298. The sequence continues at coordinate 23,489 of CAZYYD010000013.1, read as the reverse complement.
CAACATTGGCGTTCAAGGGTCGCGCGATAACAAATTGTATTCTCCTTATGTGTATGCCTACACGTTTGATCTGGCATCCTTACCAGTGAACAAGAATGGAGTAAAAAAGATCTGGAGGAGAATCCTTTCAGCAAATTCAGCACCGCAGGATAATGAAGAGTTGATGCCGGGCCGGTACGATCAAATGGCAAACTATAATACCTTTGTGGCGACGATTACCCATGAGCAGCCGCGCCTGAGCTGGAGAACAGCCTATGATTCCATTCAGAGAGGATATTCTGTTCCTGGGGCCGGAAGCTTATGGGAAAGAAACCCCCGCTATCTGTATGCCATCGGCCCGTATACCATTCCTCCCGGTGGAACATTACGATGGAGAGAGATTTTTGCAGCAGGAGAGATGGAGAGAAACATTTCCATGCTTGGCGGCTATGAAGCGACTCGTCGATTTAAAAGCGAGGGTATTGTTGATCTGAAAAGAAACCTGAGGAATGCGCGTGCGTTGATCGCAGGCAATTATTTTATTCCGAATGCAATACGCGGAGCCATTCCACCATCGACACCCTGCACCACACCGCGAACACTCGATGCCGATTCAAGTGAATTGAAAGTGAATCCTTCGGCGGTCTTTCAGAAACTTCCCAGCGGGGATAGTGTCCGTATCGGCGGTGTTCAATTAGCATGGCGGGCGGTGCATCAAGGCTACGTCGATCCTTTTACCAGGAAAGCGGATTTCGCAGCATACAAGATTTATCGCTCGAACAATTCCATTGAAGGTCCCTGGACAATGATTGATTCAATTCCGGTGTTAAAAGCAGACAGTTTCACGGTAACGAATGATTTGACCACAAGTGCTTACAAATTGGTAAAATACTTTGTCCCTGCGCCTTCGAATGTTCCTTACCGCTATTGTGTGACGAGTATTGATACAGGGAAAAATGAAAGCGCCATGACCGGCTACACATTTTATCCCGTTTCGGCGGAGCCAAATCCCAGCAACAATCAGAGTGACGTGCGTGTCGTTCCTAATCCATTCAAACAAGTGAGCGGATTCCCCGATCAAGGAGATAACAAAAGGCTGGCCTTTGTGAATATTCCGGCGTACTGCACTATTCGTATCTACACGCTCGCCCTGGATCTGCTGAAGACGATAGAACATAAGACCGGAGCTGGAATTGAAACGTGGGGTTCTCAGATAGGAAAAGATTATATGTTGACAGATTTTGCGCAGAATGTTCAACCTGGCATTTATATTTATCAGATCGAGTCTCATGTCTCGGGGCATGAAGGAGAAACATCTGTCGGAAAGTTTGCCATCATTAAATAACGCATGTGGATGAAGGGTGAATCTATGAAGCTGAGAAGATTCAATCAGCAGGTTGGGGTGTATGCAGGAATAATCATGGTCTGTGCCTCCTCCAGCGGCTATTCCCAGGTTGCCAGTAATACTGTTGACTGGGGTGTACAGCCGTTGTCCTTAAGCCGGGTAGGGAGTGCCGGCTGGCAATTTTTGAAGTTGTCGACGGATGCACGAAGTGCCTCTATGGGGGGTATCCAGGCCGCAATAGGTTATGGTAATGCAAGCTCTGCATTGAACAATCCGGCATCAGCAGTCGATGTCCCCGATATGGATGTTCAGTTTTCTTCTATGAACTGGGTGGCCGATATCAAATACAGCAGCATTGCGATTGTCAAGAACCTTGGTTCTCTCGGGACCATTGGTGTGAATTATACCTACTTGAATTACGGCGAGATGATCAGAACCAGAGTGGGAGAGGGAACAGATCCCAATACCGGCGCAAGCCTGGGTATCATTCCTCTCTTGGATAATCAGGGGACGTTTACTCCCCACGATCTCTCTGTCGGTGTGTTGTTCTCACGGCAGATCACGAATGCCTTGCAGGTTGGCGGTACACTCCGCTATATAGAAGAACTCATTGACGATGCGAAAATGTCGACGTGGTCTGTGGATATCGGGACTATGTATTGGACGGGATTGGGAAGCTTGCGCATTTCCATGCTGGGCAGGAATTTCGGTTCCGATGGAGAATTTGAAGAGTATTCGGGACGACAGGCAGTCGCTCCTGCGAAAGTACGTCTGCCGATGCAGTTCATTTTAGGAACTGCATACGATATTCTTGATACACAGGGGGCAGGAAGCCAGCGCCTGACACTCGCGGCGGAGTATGTGAAACCGAATGATGGTGCAGATAAGTACCGTGTCGGTGTTGAATACTTTGCTTTCTCAAATATCTATCTCCGCGGCGGATATAAATTCAATTACGACGAAGAATCCTATACCTTCGGCTTCGGTTTTGAATATGCGGTTGCCGAATCCATTGTTGTGAAAGTCGATTATGCATATGCAAAATTAGGCAGGTTCCAAGGGGCTCAAATATTTACTCTGGGATTGAGATTCTAACAACCGATGAAATTTTTTATTAAACCCTTCCATATCCATTAATGCACGAGGTTGCCATGAAACCCTTTTTCATGTTACTCTTCACCGCGCTCTTTTTCCTTGCCTCCATTGCCCATGGGCAATTGTTGCTGCAGGAGAATTTTATGACTCCAACCACAGATATTACCACTGCTGGATGGACGCTCGTGAATAACGTCGGTTCAACAACTTCCGGTCCTCCCTATATTGAAGTCTATGACGGAATCGGGCTCCAATATCCCGGCTACATCGAATCGGGAGTGGGGAATGCAGCATACCTGGTTGGCTATGGTCAGGATGCACAAGTCTCGTTCTCGACCACAGCAATGACCGGAGTGTATTATGTGGCGTTTATGCTCAAAGTCGATTCGGTTTCTACGACCGGCGATTATTTCTGGATGGTGCGGAATTCCAGCAATCATAATCGGTGGCGCGGATGGGCAAAGCGCTCGGCTACCGATGAGGACTCTTGTTTTTTTGGAGTCAGTAAGGGAAGTTCGGTCACTTCCGGCACGTATTCAACAAAAAAATATAAACTAGGTGTTCCTCACCTCATTGTGTCAAAATATGATTTCAATACCGCCACTACCACGGATGCGATGGTGAGCCTCTGGGTGGATCCAAGTACAAGCTCTTTTGGAAAAATTGACGATGCCAATCCGGCGGTGGTCAATTCGACGGATGCCTCGAATGATTTCTCAACTCTTGGCATGAATAGATTTGCTATTATTCAAAACACCCAAGGAACCTCGCCGACTTATTGGATCAGTGGAATTCGATTTGCATCAGATTGGAAGACCGTTCTACCCCCTTCTCCGCTGTATTATAATTTCAGCGGTACAGGCGATCCTACCGATGTCATTAACTGGGGTGTGAACATCGACGGCACGGGAACACATCCGGCGGATTTTGCTTCCGATAATCAGTGGTATTTGATTCGGAATGCAACACCTTCTGTGCCCCGCACATTGGATCTCAATGGAATGTGGGTTATCTCCGGAACAAGTTCCAAGCTCATTGTCGGTTCCGGGGTTGATATGGTTATTGGCAACTCGGGATATTTGAATGGTATTATCGATGTTTCTGCCTCTGCATCTTTGACCCTGCAAGCATCGGACAATCTTTACTGGCCGGTATTTGGCAACAACGCCGGTACAGTCAATTTGGATAATGTGTCTGGATTCATGCTGACAGGCGATCAACTACTGCCTCAAAGTTCGGGCTCTTATGTTTTGAAGAATGGAGATCTCAACGTCGGTAGTTACACGCTGACAGTGAAAGGCAAATTGAACTGCGGTGCGAATAAGGTAACAGGTTCAGGCACCTTCGTCCTGGATTCCACCGGTACGCTCTTCATTAATTCTCCGGTTGGGATCACCGCATCCGGCAGTGCAGGAGATATCCAAACAAGCACCAGAACATTCTCCCGCTATGGCAATTATACATATGCCGGGCAGGTCAATCAGGTGACGGGTGATGGAATTCCTGATACCGTCGTGAATCTCTCTGTTGCGATGGCCAACCGGGAACTTACGACCACGCTTTCGAAGTCTGTGGCGGCCACCGGAAATTTAAGCCTTAATCTTGGTAAGTGTGTACTGGGGAATTTCAATCTTTACTTTGCCAATCCGGGCTCCTATTCGGATGACGGGTATGTCGTCACCAACGGTACTGGTGCACTCATTCGTCCCGTTGCTAACACATCGGTCAAAACAATGCCGATTGGTTCAGCGACAGAATTTCGAAGAACAGCACTGACGTTTGAAAGCACACCGGCTGGATCGAGAAACCTTTACTTCCAATTTATCTCCGGTGATACAGCTTCAGTGGGATTCCCTGTGGGGATCACCTATCGTTATAAAGGCGGTTATTGGAAGATTGCATGCGATAGTGCAACAAACCCAACATACAAACTAGACATCTACACTCCTTTAGGATTTGCCGATTCATCCACATTGCGTATCATTCAACGAGATGATAATACCAAAGCATGGGACACAGTGGGCACCGTTGCTGCCTATTCCAGTACAGGTGGTGTTCCTGTGCTCAGCCAGGCAGGCGTTGATAAATTTGGTGAGTTCGCCCTTGGTGTAGGAGCCGCTGCGCCGCCTCCTCCTCCAGGGAAAAGATATCAAAGCGAAACATTTTCGTCGTATCAAATTCAGGCAGGCATTCCCTATGGGACGGATACGAAGCAGACACTGGATTTATACACTGGCACAGGCGACAGCCAGACAAACCGCCCGTTGGTGATCTTTATTCCGGGCGGCGGATTTAAAGGGGTAAATCCCCCCGGTGGTTTCAGCAGCATCCTCTGCGGTGGATTAGCCAAGCGCGGCTATGTTGTTGCAAGTATCAATTATTATCGCACAACGTCAAACATCCCGACCGATTCCGTTCACTTTGAGACGATGCTGAAAGCACAGCAGGATGTCAAAGCGGCGATTCGGTTCCTGCGGAAAAACGGAACTCTCCTGTATGGAATCGATACGTCGCAAATATTCCTCACCGGAAGTTCTGCCGGTTCCATCACAGCGCTGCATATAGCATATCTCGATTCCGCGGAGGTGCCCAGCACCTATGTGAACTGGAGCGACATTGGCGGTACTTTTGACGGACCGGATCGCGGAACACCGGGTGTCTCTACTCGCATCTCCGGAGTAATTGCAAACTGGGGTGCCATTGGTGATACAGCATGGATGAAAAATAGTACTGTTCCTATCTATTGTGTCCATGGAGACTCTGATAAAACCGTTTTCTATGATGCAATTCCCGCTGATGGACCATTTCAGTATTCCAGCAAATACATTTATGCGGAAGCTCAGCAAAGAGGAATTATCTCCGGTCTCAAAGTTTTCACGAATACCGGTCATACGCTCGATAATAACTCTGCAAAACAGGATGAAGCTTATAAGGAATCTAGTGCCTGGTTGTATACGCTCCTCAAAGCAAGTACAGTCGATGTTGAGGAGGTGCCAAGCATGGTGCCGACGGCATTTGCCTTGTCTCAGAATTATCCCAATCCATTCAATCCGGCTACGACCATTCAATACGATCTGGCCACGAATTCAAAAGTGTCGCTGATCGTCTTTAATATCCTTGGCCAGCAGGTTGCGAAGCTTATCGATGGAGCGAAACCAGCAGGAAGATATTCGGTGGTGTTCGATGCTTCCCGGCTTGCTTCAGGGATCTATTTTTATCAACTCAACACAGGCTCTTTCGTTCAGACGAAAAAAATGCTTCTGTTGAAATAAGTAAACCTCATCTGCATTCAGGCAGCAATGAAGCTGAGAGCGAATGGTGCCGATGGAACAAAACAGAGTCGTATGGAAACGGTCTTCGCGGCTCTGTCAGATTCTCATTTGCAATGTCAAAGGTTTATCGGGCTGCGTAAGAAATGATGTGCTGGGGGCCGAGGAGACCTCCATAGTCCATGATGAACTCGTAGAATGATGCAGGGAACAAGATCACATTGGGAAGACTTTAAATACGGGATGAGATACAGCCGATTATATTCTTTGACCTTCATGGTTCTCATTGTTACCTCGGCGCATGTGTGCGCCGGCGAGAGGCGGTACCGCGATACGCTCTTTGCCTCATATCAGATAGAGAGCAACATTCCGTATGGGAAGAGCCTCGATGGAAAAGGTACGATGCAGGAGCTTCTTCTCGATGTCTATTCTCCTCCGTTGACTGATACTGTCTCTCAGCGCCCTCTCATACTTTTTATCCATGGCGGCGGATTTGTCAGCAACGATAAAGTCGGTGCGATGTCGACTTCGTGGCTTTCCAAATTTGCACGGAGCGGGTATGTCTGTGCCTCGATCAATTATCGGCTGGGCTTGGCGCCGTCAAAGAGTGATACAGCCTATGTTGAAGCTCTCGTTCGGGCCGTGCAGGATGGCAAGGCGGCAGTCCGTTTCTTCCGGGCGCATGCGTCGACCTACCGCATTGATTCATCGCAAATTTTTGTTATGGGAACTTCAGCGGGCTCAATGACAGCCATCCATATGGCCTGTCTCAACGATGATGCAGTCCCGGCCTATGTCAAAGCAACGCTGGGTTCGATCGAAGGCACAAGCGGGAATCCCGGCTATTCCTCTCGCGTGCAGGGAGTGATCAATTGCTGGGGGGCTATTGGTAATTTGAATTGGATCAAACCGGGCGGTGTTCCGATTTACAATGTACATGGAACGGAAGATAAATCGGTCCCCTATGATTCATCCTTTTCACGTCACGGCTTGCAGTATGGAAGTTACTGTATCTATGAACGGGCGCGGCAGGTTGGCATCCCGACAGGGTGGCGGCCGTTTTATGGAGCGGGCCATACACTGGATAATAACCGTCAGAAACTGGACAGTGCTTTTACTGATTTCAGCGGATGGCTGTACACGATCCTGGATAAAAGACATAGAGAAAAATGATACCCATGAACCTCAGTGTTCACACCGCAGAAGAAAAATTGTATTCAGATTTGATGTTAGCTGCATGGACATGAAAGGAGAGAGAAAATCATGAAAAAAATAATTCTCGGTTTGTGTCTGGCTGCCATGTCACAGGGACTTCTTCGTGCACAGGTGAGCCTTACGACAGATACGGTCTACTATCAATCGTTCGACACGTTGTCTGGTGTCGGCCCGGTTGACAGGCTCGTTCCATGGACCGATAATACGACAATACCCGGATGGTATGCCTATCACGGAAGAAAATCGGCAAGTTATACTCCAGGTTCGCCTCCCAATTATATTATTGATGATGGCAACGCTACAGTGGACTATTGGGGACTTCGGAGCTACGGAACTCTTGATGACACTAGCGGGACAAATCCTTCCTCAGACCGTGCGTTGGGTGAAAAGTCATCTACTATTGATACTATTCTCTATGCATTTGCAGTACGATTCGTTAATACTACCGGCAATCCCATAAGGGCTTTTTCCGTTTCGTACTGGGGGGAACAATGGAAGCAGAACACGGGAACGAACAAATTGGTTTTTGAATATCAAGTGAATGCGGTATCAATCACGGGGGGAATATGGACGCCGGATACTTCCCTGGATTTTTCGCCGTTGAAGACGAGCACAATCGGCGCATTAGATGGGAATGCCCCCGACAACAGGACCTTGAGACAAGGAACGATTCCTGATACTGTGGCGAACGGCCAGGAAATTTGGTTTCGATGGGCCAAGAAGGGAACGTCCAGTTGCGGGTTGGCGGCGGATGATTTTTCAGTGAGTTTTCAACCAATTTTGCAGCCAGCAGTTGAACCAACCACTCAGCCGACCAACCTCTCATTTTCACAAGTGACAATCACCTCGATGACGGTTTCTTTCACAGCGGCTGTCCCCACAGTCAGCGGATATCTTGTGCTCCGGAAAGAAGGATTGGCGCCAACTGGAATTCCTATCGATGGAACGGAATATGTCGTCGGTGATGTCATTGGTGATGCGGATGTTGTATATGTGGGCGCAGGAACATCGTTCCCCCAGTCTAACCTCAATTTCGGTACACAATACTACTATGCAGTGTTTGCATATAATGGACTTGGTTCAAACAATAATTACCTCACCATCGATCCTCTTGTTGGCAGCCAAACGACGCTGGTACCTCTTGCCTCGATGAATAGCGATGTCGTTGCTGTTGCCTCTTCAGAAACAGCTCAAATTTCTTCCCTCCTGAACGATGCTTCACCACTCTCTTCCACTTCCGGTGCACAGGTATGGCAGGTAATGGTGCGTGATGGAGGGGAAGCGGGAGACAGTGATGCCAAGCCAACGATCGTCACCCAAATGACATTCGGACAAGGGCCCGCAAATTCTGTGATGTATTGGTTAGGAAGTATTCTCGCAGTGGATTTATTCGACGGTCCGACGAGGCTTGCTAGCGGAACGGTCAATGCACAATCTATGATCTTCTCAGGGATCTCTGACACAGTAGCGGATAATGGATCGAAAACATTGACCCTTCGTATGTCGTTAAAAAACTCCGGCCTGACTGACCATCAGGCATTTCAATTTGCACTTTCTCAGCAGAGCATCCTTACAGAGAGTGATTCGACCAGTTCCCAAATGTCAACATTTGCTCCCGTCATGTCGGATAGTGCAAAGAACATTATTCAGGTATCAGCGACAAAACTGACGTTCCTTCAACAGCCTGCGAGCACCACGATAGGATATCCCATCAAACCTGCGGTTGTGGTAGCTGCTGCAGACTCAAATAATAACCCTGATTTTGATTATACCGCATCTGTCAGCATGACAGCCGCAGGGGCAGACTTATCAGGATCTCCGGTCGTCGTCGTTCCATCGTATGGTGCGGCCTCTTTCAATTCGCTGTTGTTCACAACGATGGGCTCATCAGTAACACTGACCGCCTCCTCAGGCAGTTGGCAGGTGACTTCTGCGAGTTTTCAGGTTCTCACACATAGAACATTTTATCTCGATTCTCTTGCAGGGGATGATGGTGCTAATGGTTTGACCAGCGCAACAGCCTGGAAAACTTTATCGAAGGTGAACTCGACAGTATTTCAACCGGGAGACAGCCTTCTCCTGAGATCCGGATGTACATGGACGGGAATGTTGTATCCGAAAGGCTCCGGTGATTCCAGTGCCCCTATCGTCATCGATAAGTACGGGGATGGTGCAATGCCGGTGATCAACGGCAATGGTATCACAGGGTTCGGTACTCTATACTTTTACAATCAGCAATACTGGGAAGTGAACAATCTCGAGATCACGAATGATGCCGCGACTGGGGGCGACCGCAGGGGAGTGTATATAGCGGCATCGAATTATGGATTGGTGAATCACTGGTATTTGAAAAATTTGAATATCCATCATGTCAAAGGATTGATAGGGGATGACGATCCTCCAAAAGCAACGGGGGGGATTGGATTTAATGTCGTCGCCGATGCGACCCCCACTCGCTTCGACGATATTCTCATTGACGGATGCCAGATTGCCTATTGTGATAATGAGGGCTTGTTTACGGATGGAGCTGTTCGGAATGATTATCCTCGTTCAACCGCGTGGACGGCAAGAAGGTACACCCATGTCCGGATATCGAATAATATCATTCATCACATCTCGAAGAATGCGATGATCCTGCGTCTGTTCGACGGCGGCGTGGTCGAGCATAATCTCTGTTACAATACTGCTACCGGTACTGTGGGCAATACGATCTTCACTACAGGATGTACCGGGACCATATGTCAATATAACGAAGGATATCTCAATCAGGCCTCACTCCGGCTGGGCAATTTTGGTGACGGCAGTATGTACGATGCCGACCTGCGAAGTCCGAATACGATCTGGCAGTACAGCTACAGTCATGAGAACTCGCATGGCTTATTCTGGACATGCACAGAACAGGCAGACTCGAATGTTGTCTGCCGGTATAATGTGAGCAAGAACGATCAGGGTGTAATTTTCTGCATCAGCTATCCGAATACTTCGGTGTATTGTTACAATAACACGGTGTATTGCGGAGCTTCCACGTCTCCGCGGATTATCTCAGAGCGTAATATGAATGCCGGCACGAGAACCTATTACTTCTACAATAACATCATTTATAACATGAGTACGACGGCACAATCATATGATTTCCGCACATCGGGGTATACCAGATATATCGATTATAATTTATACTACGGGTTTGTTCCGGCCAACCAACCGGAAGATGTACACAAGATCACTGCGGATCCACAATTTGTCAGTATTGCATCAGGCTTTACCACAGGACTGAATTCTGTTGCAGGCTTCGCATTGATGTCAACATCTCCTGCGATCAATGCAGGATTGGCAATTTCCGGCCGGCCCGATAAGGACTATCTTGGGAATCCGGTTCCGTCCGATGGCGTGGTGGATTTAGGCGCGTTTGAATATCAAAAAGTAAATGGAGTAACCGAGGGGAGCAATCTCGTTCCTTCTTCAACCGCTCTGAAGCAGAACTATCCGAATCCGTTTAATCCAGTGACAGTTATCAGTTATCAGTTACGAGTTGCGGGTTCAGTAAAGCTTGTCGTTTACGACCTTTTAGGGCGCGAAGCTGCACTGCTGGTGAATGCCGAGAGACCGGCGGGGACGTATTCCGTATCGTGGAATGCAGCGAACATGCCCAGCGGAGTATATTTCTATAGAATGACAGCCGGCGACTTCACACAAACAAAGCAAATGCTGCTCGTGAAATAAGGATAGAACATTGATCATCCGGAATCGTCAAAGTGTCAAAATGATCTGCGCAAGTCTCTTCCCGATGTTTCTTGCCTTGGGACAAGCTACGTACTATGTGGATGCCGTGGGGGGAAATGATGCCGCCAACGGTACATCAACTTCTACGGCTTGGAAAACGCTATCCAAGGTAAACGGCAAAACATTCATCGCGGGGGATACGATCCTGTTCAAATCCGGATGCACATGGACGGGAACGCTGAGTCCGAAAGGATCCGGCAATGCTTCAGCTCCAATCGTTATCGATGTGTACGGAGGACCTGCACAACCCATCATCGATGGGAATGGTGCGAACGGAACAGGGACTGCTGCTGTCTATTTTAACAATCAGCAATACTGGGAACTGAACAACCTCGAAATTGTCAATGACGGTGCTTCGGGAGCGGATCGCCGCGGAGTGTATATCACGGCATCGAATTTTGGTATGATCAATCATTGGGTTCTCAAAAACCTCTCGATACATAATGTCAAAGGATTGATCGGGAATACAGATACAGAAAAAAAGACCGGCGGCATCGGGATCGTGGTCACGGGAGAAACAATTCCCACGCGGTTTGATGATATTCTTATCGATGGCTGCACGATCGCATATTGTGATAATGAAGGATTCTTTTCGGACGGTGTGGCACGGACCGACTACCCCAAGACTGCAGCTTGGATGAACAGACGATTCACGAACGTTCGAATATCGAACAATATTTTTCATCATATCTCAAAGAATGCAATGCTTCTGCGTCTCTTTGACGGTGGAGTCGTGGAGCATAATCTGTTCTATAATACCGCAACAGGGACTACAGGAAATACGATTTGTACTATGTGCTGTGATGGTACTGTGTGTCAGTATAACGAGGGGTACTTAAATCAGGCATCGCTGCAGGGGGGAAATTTTGGTGATGGCAGCCTGTACGATGCCGACCTCCGAAGTCCCAATACGATCTGGCAGTACAGTTATAGTCACGATAACTCGCATGGTTTGTTTTGGGTCTGCACTGTTCAACAGGATAGCGGTATTATTTGCCGCTATAATATCAGTCAAAACGACAAAGGGAATATCTTCTGCCTGAATTATCCGGATTCTTCCATCTACATTTATAATAATACAGTCTATCTTTCCGGCTTCCAAAATCAATATATAATTTCCGAACGGAATAATGGGTCTCCGCAATACGGAACCCGACGGACATACTATTTCTACAATAATATTATTTTCAATAACAATAATTTGGCGACGTACTTGTTCCAGTCGGCAAATTATACGCGAACGATCGATTACAACATTTTCTATAGCATCAATCCATCAAGCGAGCCAGCCGATGCGCATAAGTTGACAACCGATCCGAAGCTCGTCAATCCCAGCAGCGGAGTGAGTCTCACATCTGTTGATGGTTACAAACTCCAGTTGGGGTCGCCGGCCATCGGCAGCGGGAAAGTCATTCCCAATAATGGTGGTAAGGATTATTGGGGCTATTCAGTCTCGCCTGTTTCGGCTCCCAGCCGCGGTGCGCATGAATACCAGGGAACATTGGCAGTAGAGATGACCTCGTTTACTGCTCATGCTCAGAAAACCGATGTCACGCTTCAATGGACAACGGCAACGGAAACCAACAATTTTGGATTTACAGTCGAGCGGCGCCGTTTGTCCTCTGCACCTTCTGATCAAAACTGGCGGGTGATCGGAACAGTTACAGGTTTTGGATCAAGCCATATCCAGCACATCTATTCGTTTACGGACCATAACCTTGTGCTGGGCAGGTATGCCTACCTCTTGAAACAAACCGACACAAATGGTTCGTACAAATACGTGCAGTCGATCGAGATCGAAGTCGGATCTCTTCCCATGGAAACGGTTTTGCATCAGAATTATCCCAATCCGTTTAATCCGGTCACTACGATAACGTATGAACTGCCGGTCAGAACATCGATTACGCTGGAATTGTACAATCTTCGCGGTCAACGTGTACAAACGCTGGTTGATTCGGATCAGGACGCGGGCTTGTACACTGTTCTCTGCAATGCGAGCACACTTTCCAGCGGCGAGTATTTTTACTCTCTCAAGACCAATTCTTATAAGCTTGTAAAGAAGATGATGGTTCTCAAATAGCAACCGTAGGAGGAAGTATGCTTTTGAAGCGAACATGGATAAAAAGAATCCTGATAACGATGCAAGTGCTGAGTGTGTCCTTGTGCGCCTTTGCGGGATCGAGTTATACTCAGCGGTCTGGTGCACCGGGAACAAAATCATGTGCATCAGCTTCCGGCTGCCACAGTGTCCCGAATGGGGGAACGATCACCGCCAACGGTATTCCGGCGTCTTATCAGCCAGGTCAAACGTATCGAATTGTTATTGGACATACAGGCAGCACAAAAATTCGCAATTATAATGCATCTATGAGAGTTGGTACTACAACCACCGTTGCTGGAAGTTTTACAGCCGTTACCAATGCAGTTCTTTATTCGGGCTCTACGGAATCCGGTATGCACTCTCCAACCAACGATGTCGATTCTTCAGTTTTTAATTGGACGGCACCTATAATGGGAACCGGACCGGTATATTTTTACATCAGCGGGTACCAAGGAACTAGTAAAAGCAATGGTATTTCTACTGTTATAACTGCCATTTCTTCTGAAACACTCACTGCGGTTGCAGAGGATCCATGTCGTGTACACGTATTTTCATTGTTTCAAAATTTCCCCAATCCGTTCAATCCCACCACCATCATCCGCTATCAATTGCCGGAAGCCGGTTTTGTCAGGGTGCGGATCTATGACATGCGCGGACGTCAGACTGTGGTATTGGTAGAAGGCAAACAGGAGCGGGGCGATCATCAAGTGCAATTGAATGCAAACGGATTGCCGAGTGGAATATATTTTTGTGAACTCCAATTGGAGAATCGTATTATCACCAACAAAATAACATTACTCCGATGAAAACTGTCACTCGATATTTTTGTCCAGCGCTTGTACATCAAACGGTAATCCTTGCCGCAGCTTGGTCTCTGATTGGCATTGTCGTCTCACAAAGTTCGTATTCTCAGATGGTAGATGCTTCTCGTTCCGTCATTGTCAAAGCAAGGGTAAAACCGGATAAACCGTGGAAAGAATATCCCACACGCACCATCAGCACGCTCCCGGATTTTCCGTTCGCAGCAACAGATCAGAATCTTGATATCTACGGCGGGAAAATCGGTCAAGGGACGGAAGCGACCGGTTTCTTCTACACGAAAATAATCGGTGACCGCTGGTGGCTGATCGATCCGCTGGGGAATCGCTGCTATAATCGCTCCGTGGTGAGTGTCACCGTGGGGACGTCGCCGAATGCGTCAAAAGCTTTGATGACACGATTCGGCAAGAAAAATATATGGGCGGATTCCACCGCGCGGTTATTAAAAGAGTATGGATTCAATGGTACCGGTGCATGGAGTGATGTTGCGGCGATCAAAGAATCGAATCCGCGCCTTGTCTATACGGTGCTCTGCAGTTTCATGAGCAGCTACGGCAAGCGCCGCGGCGGAACGTACATGCAGCCTGGTCATACAGGCTATCCGAACGATTGTATTTTTGCGTTCGATCCGGGATTTGAATCGTTTTGCGACTGGTACGCTCAAAAGCTTTCCGAGAATAAGAATGACCCGTTCCTCCTTGGATATTTTTCAGACAACGAAATGCCCTTTCCTGAGGATGCACTCGACCGGTATCTCCGGTTGAAAACGTCCGACCCCGGATATCAGGCAACTGAGAAATGGCTGAAGGAACGTAGAGGTAGTGTCCTCGATACCGTATCGATCACCGACGAAGAGAGATCGGCATTCCTGGAATTCGTCGCTGAACGGTACTTTGGTACGGTTGCCCGCGCGATCAAAAAGTACGATCCGAATCATTTATTTATCGGCGCACGCTTCTATGGTTACACACTCAAGCTCAAGCCGCTCTTTGTCGCCGCAGGACGTTTTCTGGACGTCGTCTCGATTAATTATTATGACAAATGGACACCCGACCTAAACCAGATGCAGCAATGGGTCGACTGGACCGGGAAACCGATTCTTATTACAGAGTGGTATGTCAAAGGTGCCGATGCCGGCTTGCCCAACAAGACCGGTGCCGGCTGGATCGTCCCGACGCAAAACGATCGAGGATTATTCTATCAAAATTATACGCTTGCCCTGTTGCAATTTAAAGGATGCGTCGGGTGGCACTGGTTCAAGTATATGGATAACGATCCGGAGGATAAAAAAGTGGATCCTTCCAACAACGATTCGAATAAAGGAATCGTGAATATCCGGTTTGAACCGTATTTACCATTGATGGAGAGGATGAAAGAATTGAACCAGCGGGTCTATCGGATGATCGATTATTTCGATGGCCCCGTTGCAAATAAGTAAAACAGGAAAGAAGGCTGAGAAAGCTTTGATAAGTTACAAAAAATAAATACAAATCACTAAACAATATCCACACACAATAGGAGGATTTCCCATGAAACGCTTTACGTTTTTGGTTTTCTTACTGACCTTGCTCGTGGTAACACTGGCTTGGAGTCAGATTCCTTTGTTGGAGGAGAATTTCCTTTACGCTCCCGGGAGGCTTGTTAGTACCTTGCCTTATAATGTTCGAGCTTCCAGCGGCGCATACCAGCAAACCATTTCCTGGACAAAGCTCACTTATCCAGGATATGCAGCTTCAGGAATTGGAATGAGTGACTCGCTCACTGCTGACGGCGACGACTATAGTATCGATTGGGCGAACTATACAACATCAGGTACCGCGTTGCCTGCAACGTATGTCAATTCCGGCAGTGTCTATCTGGCAGCATTGGTGAATGTTCAGACTGTTACTTCGACGGTAGACTATTTCCTCAGCATGCATTATAACAATACATTTAGTGCACGTGTGTATGTTCAGCAAACGGGCTCTGACTTCTATTTTGGAGTTTCAAAAGGGGGTACTCCAATTTCCTATGAAACAACTGCTCGTACACTCGGGCAGACTTATCTCATTGTTGTGAAATATACCTTTATTGGCGGTACGTTAAACGACCAAATTGATTTTTGGGTTAATCCTGCAATCACTGGTTCGGAGCCAGCAGCGACAATTGCCAATTTCACAGATGGTGCTCGAAACGACATTGCGGCGTGGGTTGGAGTTGCCATACGTCAAGGTGGTGCAACGAGTGCTCCACGCGTGCTTGTTAGTGGCATACGAATGGGCACAGACTGGGCAACAACTGTAGCACCGCAATACGTGTGGACAGGGAGCACGAGTACTGATTTTCAAGTCTCGACAAACTGGTCACCGAATCGTACATCACCGAGTGTGTATGATGTTCTAGTCTTTAACGCTGGAGGAAGTATCACTCCCACAAATCTTCCGACGCAATCGATCTCGGGTCTTGTCATAGATAACAGCACAACGGTAACATTGCCAGCGACAGGCCTGACGGTTACCGGAAGTCTGACGTTGGCTTCAGGGACGTTGTCGAGTGCTGGTAACCTCACATTAGGGAATGGGGCAACGATTGTCAGGGCAGATGGAACAGTTGATGCTGCTCCTGTATTCGGTGCTTCAACAAATCTGACGTATTGCGGCACATCTGCGCAAACAACCGGATCAGAATGTCCAGCAACGGTCAACAATTTGATCATTGCAAATACCAGCGGTACTACTTTAAGCAGTAACCTGGCTGTCAATAGTCTCCTGAAGGTGGGAGGCATGATGTCGCTCAATGGAAATACTGTGACGCTTGGAACATCCGCACCCGCGATGGGTTCTATCACATTTACGAATAGTTATGGCGGATTTTCGGGCTCCGGCACATTCAAACGCTGGTTTGCCGCTTCGACAATAGATGCCAGTAGCAGCGCTGCAGGCAGGGGAAACAACGGTTACTTTCCGTTTACCACGGGTGCATTCAACAATCGTGCAATACTCATAGGTGGAGTACCTTCCGTGGGAGGTTCAGTTTCCATCTCCTATAATGATGCAAGTTCTGTGTCAGCCATTTCCTTTATCGAGAATGCTCTCAATTTCGTGAATAGATCTGATGCTAATTGGAGTGTGAGTGTAGGTGATGGATTGGCATGCGCTGCTATTACCTTAGCAATCAATGGTGCCGGAATTCCTAACATTAATGCGGTTGTCGATTTGAACGTCTCCGGCGCCGCAGGCGCCGCTCCCGGCACTTTTGCTGCTTCTTCAGGTACAACAACGGCTCCTGTAGTGAATCGGTCAGGACTTACCGAGGGAACGCTGCCTTCTACATACTACTTTGCATCAACCAGTAATTCACCCATGCCTGTCGAGATGACCTCCTTTACAGCTTCCATGCAGAGCGCCAATAGTGCCATACTGAGGTGGTCGACAGCCACGGAAGTCAACAACAATGGTTTTGAAGTTGAACGCCGGGCGGAAAATACGTCGGCATGGACAAAACTTGGCTTCATCACCAGTGCAGGGACAAGCACTTCGCCGAGAGAATATTCCTATCAGGATGTCAACCTGCTTCCCGGTGTGTATATCTATCGCCTGAAACAGATCGATAACAGCGGGGCATATAAATATTCTGCAACCACGCAGGTCGATGTCGGAGTCTCCAGAGGATTCGAACTTCTGAGCAATTACCCCAATCCGTTTAATCCAGAGACGAATATACGTTTCTCGGTCCCGGAAAATGGATTTGCAACCCTGAAGGTGTATAACATGCTCGGTCAGGAAGTTGCGACATTGTTTAGCGGTATCGCTCAGGCCGGCCATTACATTCCTGCAACATTCAACGCAGGCAGACTGGCGTCCGGTGTCTACTTCTCGCGGTTGGAGTATAGCGGGAAGAGTATCGTGCAAAGAATGGTACTCACGAAGTAAAAGCTTAGAACCCCCCATATCCCCCTTCCGCGTTTTCCAGCGTCCTGTGTTTTTTACGGGATCGAAGGGGGGAGCAAGGGGGATTATTCTTGAAGCTGATCAGACGGATGAATTTTAGTTAAACTACCGCCGGGGGAATATTTAATTTTCGAAATGAAAAGAGAGTTGAATATGAAGAAATATAGTTTCTTGATGTGTGTCTTCAGTGCGGTAATCGTTACGGTTGTTGTTGCGCAGCCCAACGGACTGACAAAGTCTTCCGCAAACATCTATCACAAAGGATGGATCGATTTTAATAAGAACGGCATCATGGACCCGTACGAAAATCCAAAGCTCGATACGCAATCAAGGATTGCCGACCTGCTGAGCAAAATGTCGCTTGAAGAAAAAACCTGCCAGACCGCGACACTCTACGGGTTCGGACGTGTATTGAAGGAAGAATTGCCCACCCCTGCCTGGTCAGAATCCATTTGGAAAGACGGTATTGCCAACATCGATGAGCACCTCAATGGATTAGATAGACCCCCTACGCAGACACAGTATTCGTGGCCGCCGTCGAAACATACCCGCGCGATCAACGAAACACAACGGTTCTTTGTTGAAAAAACACGGCTGGGAATTCCCGCAGAATTCACAAACGAGGGAAATCGGGGAATCTGTCAGGAAGGTGCCACCGGATTCCCGTCTCAGCTGGGAGTCGGTGCAACGTGGGATGTCGACCTTGTCTCAAAAATTGGTTCCATCACCGGTGAGGAATCCAAGGCGCTCGGGTTTGTCAATGTCTATTCTCCGATTCTTGATCTTGCGCACGATCCACGCTGGGGCAGAGTCGTGGAATGTTATGGTGAAGATCCATACCACATCTCTCGACTGGGCGTTGCACAAATTAAGGGTATACAGTCGGAAGGAGTTGTCGCCACGGTCAAACACTTTGCTGTCTATAGCGTGCCTAAAGGGGGAAGAGACGGCGAAGCCCGAACCGATCCGCATGTCGCGCCGCGGGAAATAGAGATGATGTATCTGGCTCCGTTTGAAGCAGCATTCGTGGAGGCAAACGCGCTGGGAGTCATGAGTTCGTACAATGATTATGACGGCGTCCCCATCACGGGGAACAGCGATTTCCTCATGAAGAAACTCCGGGGGGAATGGGGATTTCAAGGATACGTCGTGTCGGATAGCAAAGCGGTCGAGTATCTTTTCACCAAGCATCATGTGGCCGCGGATGAAAAAGATGCTGTAAGGCAAGCGATCGAAGCTGGATTGAATGTGCGGACGGAATTTACTTCTCCCGCCGATTATATTCTCCCGCTCCGTGATTTGGTCCGTGAAGGAACAGTCCCGATGAAAACGCTCGACGAACGCGTGGCGGACGTCTTGAGAGTAAAATTTTGGGAAGGGTTGTTCGATCATCCCTACGTGGAGCAGCCCGACCGTGCGGATAAAATTGTCGGCTCAGAACAGCATCATGCAGTATCGTTGGAAGCTTCACGCAAATCGATTGTTCTGTTGAAGAATGCCGGCAAACTTCTGCCGCTGAAGAAAACCATGAAATCGATTCTGGTGACCGGCCCGAATGCCGACGCCATGAAGTCGTCTATCAGCAGGTATGGTCCGTCAAAAATCAAGGTGGTTTCCGTACTTCAGGGAATCAAAGACCGTGTGTCGAAACAGGTGGATGTCCGGTATACAAAGGGATGCGAACTGTTCGATGCACGCTGGCCGGAGAGTGAAATTTTGCCGCTGCCCCCCGGGGAGGAAGAAAAAAAGGAAATTGAAAAAGCGAGGGAGTTGGCGAAAGGGGTCGATGTTGCCGTGGTTGTGGTGGGTGAGGATGAACGTATTGTCGGAGAATCGAAATCCCGCACCAGTCTGGATCTTCCGGGATATCAACTCGATCTGGTAAAAGCCGTCTGCGAAACCGGCACTCCGACGATTGTCGTGCTTCTCAATGGCAGGCCGATGTCCATCAACTGGGTGGACAACAATGTTCCGGCAATTGTTGAAGCCTGGTTCCCCGGCCCGCATGGAGGCACGGCAGTGGCGGAAGTTCTCTTTGGCGATTATAATCCCGGAGGGAAACTGCCGGTGACATTTCCAAAGACTGTCGGACAAGTGCCTCTCGATTTTCCGTACAAACCGGGCTCCGACTTAGGTGACGAGACCGGCATCAGGGGAGTCCTGTATCCGTTTGGCTACGGTCTCAGTTACACGGAATTCCAATTCACAAACCTGACCATCACGCCGCAGGAACAACATGCACAGGGGAATGTGACAGTCACTTGCGATATCGAAAACGTCGGCAGTGTAGCAGGTGACGAAGTCGTCCAGCTCTATCTGAATGATGAGACGAGCAGTGTCACAACGTATGTGAAGAGTCTGTGCGGATTCCAACGAATATCGCTGGCTCCCGCCGAAAAGAAGAGTGTCTCTTTTACACTGATCCCCGATCAATTATCTCTCATCAACCGCGAGAATCTCCGCGTCGTTGAACCTGGGAAATTCAACGTGATGGTCGGAAGTTCTTCTGAAGATATTCGGCTCAAAGGAAGTTTTACAATTCTGAAATAAGGAGAGAGCTGACCGAGAATTATAAAAATCCCGACTGATATTTTAGCCGGGATTTCTTATTATATCCCCCCGAGTTGTGAAGGATTTCTACTCCTGAAATGAATTGAACACCCCCTGGTTGTGAAGGAGTTTTACTCCTGAACTGAATGGACACTGATGTTCCATCCATTGCCGTGGTCAGGATTTCTTCTTATGTTCCTTACAAGTAGTCGTTCTCTCCACCGCGAGAAACATCAATGCTGAACCGGATTATCATACTATTCTTTCTTTGTCTTCCATTCCTGCTCCTTGGTCAAACCAACTATTCCATCGTGTGCTGGGTGAACGGGGAGCCAGTCGTGCAAAGAGAAATCGACTTCTGTAGGAGTCTAGTACCCGGAAGAAAAGAAAACCATCCTTCCCTGGAACAATTCCAGCCATGTATTCGCCGTAAGATTGAGCAAATAGTTGCAAAGGAGTTTGGTGTCATCGCTGATCCGAGTTATCAAGCCTCTTTTGCAGAGTGGAAGAAGGAGAATGAACGAAGAAAAAAGGTCAAAGCAGAAGGGGGAATTATCTACGGCCCGGTGCAATATACCGAGGATGGCTATTACGATTATCGTTTTTCCATGATGGTCCTTAAGGTGAAAGAAAAGCTGGGTGAAAAATATACGCTGACCGAACAAGTTCTCCGTCAAGAATATACAAAGAACAAGCAGAGATTTAAACGCCGTGATAGTGTCGATGTAGAGATCATCACCGCTGATGATTCTCTACCAGGTGTGAGAACGAATTTGGATGTAAACGGGAGGATCTCCAAATGGATGGAGGAAAATAAAGCCCAGCGTTCGGTGATCCATGTTGATGACGCTTCACGATCGTTGTACTCGGAAGATGATTCTCAACTCCTCGCATTCGCAGATACAGCACGTGAAGGCGCTGTAAGCACATGGCTTAAGAAGGGGCAAGGCTGGCGCTTATTGATTTGCCGGTCACGGAAAGATGCCGGCTGCGTTCCGTTTGAAGAAGTGCAGGGAATACTCCGTACGAAACTGATTGACCGGAAGTACGAAGAAATGATTGCCGCTCGTCTAAAGAAAGCTTCAGTACGATTTAAACTGTAGCCGGCAAAATAGTGTAACCTTGTCAAAGTTTACCAAGCATGATCCTGGCAACTTTGATAAGATTCAATGGCCGTCTCGGAAGTTGGCGGACAAACCACCCCCATGGTATTTTTCCTACAAGAGCAGAGTTGCGGTTCTTGAGTGATTCCATTATTATACACAGAGAGAGTTGAGAAACTCTCGCACATCTCGGAGATGATGGAAGCACGGATATCTTACACTGCGCGCTCTTGCGTACAAAAAGGAAACCCATGATCAGAGATAAGAGAATCGTCGTTGTTCTTCCCGCATACAACGCCGCTAAAACCCTTGAGATGACCTATACGGAGATTCCTCATGATATCGTCGATGAAGTTATTTTAGTGGATGATGCCAGTGCAGATGAGACGGTTCAGGTTGCCCGGCGGTTGCATATCCGGACGGAGGTACACGAAAACAATCTGGGGTATGGGGGAAATCAAAAAACCTGTTATGAGCTTGCGCTGCAATCCGGGGCCGATATCATTGTCATGCTTCACCCCGATTATCAATATCCACCTAAACTCATCGGTGCGATGGCCTATTTACTGGCGTCGGGAGAATACGATCTTGTGCTGGGATCGAGAATCCTGGGGGGCAAAGCTCTGCAAGGAGGGATGCCGCGCTATAAATATTACAGCAACCGCATCCTGACCCTGATCCAAAACATGCTGATGGGAGCGAAGCTTTCCGAGTATCATACCGGTTATCGTGCGTATACGAGGAAAGTGCTTGAGCAGGTTCCCTGGAGACAGAATTCCAACGATTTCATCTTTGACAATCAATTCCTGTCGCAGGTCATTTATGCCGGTTTTCGTGTCGGAGAGATCACATGCCCGACAAAATATTTTTCCGAAGCCTCTTCGATCAACTTTCTCCGGAGCTTGAAGTATGGCTTCGGGTGCATGGGAATGGCTCTGCTTTTTCGGCTCACTAAACTTGGTGTGGTTCGGTCAAAATTGTTCTCGTAATCCTGATGGGGGTACCATTCCAGTGCTGTTCGGACTTATTTACCCGCCATGTTGTGTGGCGAGCTGGGCGGACGTCCTGACCGATAGTATATGTGCAATGACGGTTATTGGAAAGGGAGGGATTAGAATAGTATATTGGGTGAGGAATAGAGAGGAGATCATCTATGAGACAGGTTATTGTCTATCCTGGAGAAGATCGCTATTGGGTAGCAGAATGCCCGAGCCTTCCAGGATGCATCAGTCAAGGCACAACAAAGGAAGAAGCTATCACAAACATTCGTGATGCTATTCTGGCGTATGTATCAGCACTTGAAGAGGATAAACTTACAGTCCCTCCAGAGCGATTCGAGGCTCTCTTGGTAGCTGTAGGAGTACTCTTCCACAAATTTCTGGCCGCGAATGTGTGAAGTTACTTTTAAAAGTTGGATTCTCCATTCGACGCCAGCAAGGGAGTCATATCATTCTCCGTCGGAATGAACCGTTTGCTCAACTTGTCGTTCCAGATCATAAGGAATTGGACCGTGGTACATTGAGGGCTATTATTCGCCAAGCTGGCCTTTCTGTTGAACAATTTAATGAATTAGTGTAGTACACCCTCCAAAAGTTGTGAAGGAGTTTCCCATTCCAATCGCGAGGCGAGCCACTTCTACATAGATAGAATGACCAGCCAAGATGGTCGGGAATAGAAACTCCCTCCCAGCCTATTGGGGGGGCATCTCGCAGACAGGCAATTTTGACAAGGTCATATGCAGCCACCTGACCGCAGCCCGCAAACACCCAGGTATATATTTTTAAAAAGTTCTTGATTTCTCGCCGGAAATACCAGTATCTTAATCCAGAGAAAGAAGATTTCATCACTCGTCATTCTTCCCGCCTGCACCAAAAACATTTTGGCGGGGAGGCATTCTTAATTTGTTTTTAACGTGCAGGTTTTCTAAAAGAGGCCTTTGAGAGAACTTGCACGGGCAGAAAAAAGGTGACAACTCCTATCTTGGTCTGGCTAAGCTAGCGACAGTCACTTCTTGAATTTTTCACATTCACCGCTGAACAAAAATCTCAGACACCCGCGGTGTAAAATGTCTGATATTACTGCAGCCGACGTCGCCCTGTCCGCCGTCTTATTGGGCGGATGACGTCGGCGTTTGAACGCGACCAACGGTCGCGTCTACAGGTTTGAAAGATATCTGACATTTAGGTAAGACAAACAAGACAAATTTTTTAAACAATTCTCTAACCATAAACAATTGTTTAAGGAGAGGTAAGAGTTACATTCAAAGTGTGTGTAAATAATATGAGTGTTTAGACAATAAAAAAG
>CAZYYD010000012.1:31260-93511 GCA_964651225.1 uncultured Ignavibacteriaceae bacterium | reverse complement strand
AAGCCAAGGAACGAAAGATACAAGCCGGTCAACGTCCTCGGTTAAAGAATGCAATTATTCGCAACTATGTCAAACGACATCTGCGGATGGAGTGGACACCCGAACAGATCGCAGGACGACTGCGAGTCAAGTATCCACAACATAGCATCTGTGTTGAAAGTATCTACAGATTCATATACGACCCAGATGTTCGGCGTCAAGAAAACTTTGTTCCGGCGCTTCCCAGGGCTCACAGGATCCGGAATCGACGAGGACAACGCAAAACTCATCGAATGCTGCATATTCCTGAGCGAAAATCGATTCTAGAGCGTCCGGAAGTGGTACAGAACAGAAAACAAGCCGGACACTGGGAAACCGATACTGTCATCGCACGAACGAGCAAAGCTGCGCTGCTGGCAACAGTAGAACGTAAATCACGATATACAAAGCTCGCCAGACTGAAACGGCGAACAGCAAAACAGGTTCGGATAACATTGAACCGGTCCCTGAGTCGATATAAGAAACATCTTCGCCGAACGATTACATATGACAATGGTCAAGAGAATGTCGAGCACGTGATCGTGAACACAACACTTGGAACACGTTCGTATTTTTGTCAGCCTTTTCACAGTTGGGAGAAAGGAACTGTCGAGAATACGATCGGAATCATTCGCAGAACGTTCCCGAAGAAAACAAACTTCGACCTTGTCTCTACAGCTGATGTAAAACGCTTAGAACGTAAACTTAACAATACACCAAGAAAAATATTACATTACTTAACACTAAAGGAAGTCTTCAAAAAGATCGTTGCACTTCCTCATTGAATTCAGCATATTCATTTTGTCTAACAATAGAATATAACAAGAAGTTGCAGAAAATGTTAGAATCCTTGGGGGTCGTACAGCGAAAGAGGAAGTGGAGAAGTTCTGCTGAAAGAACACTTTTTGCGAAAGTCCTGATGCCGCAAGGTGCAGCGATCTTCTTTGACCAGAAGCACGGTCGATCAGGAATTTAACGTCAGAATTTGCCATCCCCTGTCCTGTGCTGCTTTTCTGAGCTTCCTGTCGGGATTCACAGCAACAGGTTTTCCGACTGCTTCGAGAAGAGCAAGATCGTGGATGCTGTCGGTATAGAAGGAACACGCTTTCGGTGAAATGTTGTGCTCGTTTAGAAAGGAAAGAGCCTGATGCTTCTTCTCCTCTCCGAAAAGAAATGGCTCTTGAAATGCTCCTGTTGAAATCCCATCCTCATAGACAAGAGAATTGGCGAGTGCATGCCTGACACCTAAATATTCGGCCAGCGGCTGAACGACATGATGAAAAGAGGATGTGATGAAGATAACGCTTCTTCCTGACGAAATGAGTTTCCGGATAATCTGTTCAACTCCGGGGATAATCATTTTTCGAATCTTCTTCTGAAAATTTATCGCACTGATCCTGGAAATATCTTCTTCCCGGATGTTTTTGAATCCTTGAAGGCTTTGCTGTGCTTTTCTAAAATCCATCTTGCTGATGTAGTATTGCCAGTAGAACTGCGGGACGGAAAGGATGATCCGGCTGGAAATCAGCCCGAGCCGGATTCCGGTGACCAGAAACTGTACGCTTGTCGATCCACGAATCACCGTGTGATCCACATCGAAAAAATCGAAGCCGGAAGAGGATAGATGGGAATCGTTCACGGGGTGGCTGGATCCTGACGACAGATAATTTCAATCTGGCGGGGAAAACATTCTACAACCACATGCTTTCCGTTTTCACAAATCGTTTCCCCGTCGGCGTGGATAGCCAGCGTGCCTTCTAATGCCGAGAGAGTGACTTTTCTTGCACGTCTAGTAGAGATATATACGCTTTCTTTTTGTGTACCCTTCAAATATTTTGCCATGAGCTTCAGCATCTCTCGCCGTGGGGGATTATTTGCGATACACAAATCAAAAAGTCCATCGTCATTGATCGACTCCGGAGCCATAAAAAAAGCGCCTCCAAACCGCCGGCCGATCATGATCGAGGTCTCGATGGTCTTTTGATTCAACGTCTGATGATCGAGTTCCATGGTGAGACGGGGAGCATGATAGTAGAGAAACAGTGTCTTCAAGGCACCAATAATATAGGTGGCAAAACCATGGATACGTTTCATTTTTGCAGCTTCGAATCCTACAATTGTGGAAAAACCGACGCCGATGCCATTTCCGAAGTACCTGCCTTCAAGATACAGACCGCCGGTAATTTTTCCTACGTCCATATATTTTCTGAATCCGATGGATAGAATCTTCACATTCTCTTCAAGATTTCCAGGGAGTCCCATTCCATAGGAAAAATCATTTCCACGTCCGATGGGGAATGCTCCCATCGCGGGGATGGCACGTCCTGCCGTTTTTGCCTTCATCAAACCGTTAAGAACTTCGTTGCACGTTCCGTCTCCACCGGCTGCGATAATGATCGGGTAGTCAGCCGGACCTGTCTGTTCAGCAATTTCCATGGCGTGCCCCACTCGTTCGGTGAGAACCATTTCAAAATGAAGATGGTATTTTTCCATCAAGGATTTAATCGATGGGATTTTATTTATTGCCGAACCCATTCCTGCGATAGGATTGAGTACAATCTTAATTGTCGCCACGTTCTTCCTTTCTGGATAGGTCCTTACATAATGGAATTGTTTACGAATATTTAATAAGGAATATTCAATAAAGAAACAAAGGAAAAGCGCGAGGTCTGAAGAAATTTCTATGGTCATAGCGTAAAAGAAGGATTCCGTGCCGGCAGGAGAGTGAATTCCTAAACACAAATAAAAGGTGCAAAAGATTTATGTTTTTCCTACTTTTATTTGCGGTTCCATCTCCTACGTTTTTAGGCATGGAGAACTACGGGATGAAAATCTCTTTAACGCTTGTGCTGATTCTGTTCATGGTGCTCTTTTCGGGCTTTGCAGCGGCGCAGAATCCATCCGATACCTCAGCAGCAGTACCTTTCTCTACGCTCTTCTATCATATCGACAATCATCTCATGGGTTCTTTCACGTACAACAACGGTCTGAACAATCTTTTCGCTGTTGCGTTAAGCTATGGCCTTGTAAAGAGCGGTACGGATTGGGAGTGGAACAAGTATGCCAATGAAAAAGGGATATCGACCGTGGGCTACGTCTCAGTTGTTGCTGGAGGCATTGCACCGTTTGTTGGACCGCTCTGGGTATATCTCTACGGACGATCTCATAACGATCGAAAGCTTCAAATAACAGGACTCGGTCTTGGTCAGGCCGCACTACTCGCCGGTATCGTATCATCAACGATCAAGGGGTTAACAGGACGGAGACCGCCTCCTCATCGTGAAGAGGAACGCGGCAATACGGATTTCAGCAATGATTTCGAATTTGGAATTCTGAACCGCGGAGCGTTCAATGGCTGGCCAAGCGGGCACGCCATGAATGCGTTTGCTATGGCTATGACACTGATAGAACTCTATCCTGATGATAACACCGTGAAATATTCGTCGCTCGCCTGTGCAACGATTGTCGGATTGGGAGTGTCGACAAACATCCATTGGCTATCTGATGTAGTGGCCGGAGGACTCATCGGATATTCAATTGGAAAAGTGGTGGGGGCTGGTTATGCCGGTTTCAATGTCGAAGAAAGTGAAACTCAATCGTTTATATTATATCCTTACCCCGGAGGACTTGGTGTCGCATATCGATTTTAAAGGGTCATTCGTTTTCTCACCGTCTCAATTTCACTCTAGAAGGAAAAATCTGAAAAACCAGCGAATCTGGTCGAGCGGTAATCTAGGAACTAAACAAAGATCCAACAACAATCTGGAAGTTGTCTGATTCGTCATGAGAGAATATCCAAATCCTTCTTGTAACATCTTCTTCTTTTATGCTGCCGGTGTTCAAAGAATCTCCATTGGGCCTGGACTTTTAAGTTTTCCTCCAATTCCCTATTCGTCTCTACTTTTTCAATCTTGTTCTTTACGAACACCTTATTTGTTTCGTGCATGAGGATCGCGTTTACGCCCTTGTTTTGCATATCGGGACGAACTGCTGTCAGGTAAAGATCTACCTTTCTGTTGTGCTTCAATGCTCTTAACACATGGATAAATCCAAAAGGGAACAAGCTGCCATTGCATTTTTGAAACGCTTCAGACAAGGAAGGCATGGCGATTCCAAATGCGACAATTTTATGATTCGAATCCAGGACAACCGGCACGTACTCCGGAATGATATAGCCGAAATATTGCTTTACGTACATGTCGATCTGCCTGTCTGATAATTCAACAAATCCATAAAGACCTTTGTATGCGGCATTAAGCACAGAGAAGACCTCTCTTGCGTACGGAAGCATGTCTTTCGCTTTTTTGACTCTTAGGACGCTGAGGTTGTATCTCTCTAGAGCAATTGCAGCTACCCTTCCTATTTTATCCACAACCTCCGGGTGCATCGTGACTTCGAACTCAACCCAGTCGCAGTCCTTCGAATACCCTGCGGATTCAATGTGTGAGGCGTAGTAAGGATAATTGAAAATGGCCCCCAACGTACTCACTTCTTCAAAGCCTTCGATAAGCGTTCCCTCCCCGTCCATGTCTGTGAAGCCCAAAGGGCCATGAATACGGGTCATGCCTTTTAATTTTCCCCATTTTTCAACAGCATCTAGAAGTGCTGAGGAGACTTCTTTCTCGTCAAGAAAGTCAAACCATCCGAATCGAACAGCTTTCACATTCCACTTCTCATTGTATTTTCTGTTGATGATCCCCCCGATTCTACCAACGATCTTTTTGTTCTTGAGAGCGAGCCAATATTTGGCTTCACAGAAATCGAACGCAGGATTTTTATCTTTTCTCAAAGTGAATAGTTCCTCGGCACGAAGCGGAGGCACCCAGTACCGGTTCCCTTCGTAAAGAGTGTATTGAAACGAAACAAATTGTTTCAATTCACGCAAGGTACTAACTTCCTTCAATTGTATTTCCATGGTTTTCGCCAATAGTATTTTCAGCATAGAGGAGTCCTCAAACGAGGACATTTGAGGTCAATATGTTATTGCATAAACTTAGGATTTTCCAGAGGGAATGTCAATATTTACTCTGATTTAACAGCACAGGAAGGAGAAAATTGAAAATACACAAATTCCTTTGAGCATTCCGGAATACACAAGGTGAATGTGGACTCAACGAATTCTTTTATTCCTCCGTTTCATGATGAAATACTGGGACGGACATTCCCTGCTTGCACCGAATGCCCACCCTCACTTTGTATGATCCGTCACTTCAAGAGCATCATCCTGCGTGTCTCAACGAAACTGCCGGCAGTGAGTTTGTAGAAATACACTCCACTGGAAAAATGCGAAGCATCCCACGTCACCTCGTATCTCCCAGCCGGTTTCCGTTCACTCACCAGAACCGCCACTTCGCAGCCGAGGAGATCATAGACGGCAATCAGCACTCGGCTTTCAGCTGATAGCTGATAGCTAATTGTTGTGGATGGATTGAAGGGGTTGGGGAAGTTTTGGGTCAATTGGAAATCTTCTGGAATTATTTTGCGCTGGGAATCAATGAAGTTACTTGTTTGGGATGCAACTGCTCTCCATACAGTTCCACTTTGGGCTCCGGCAAATAAAAATGTTTCGGATGACACCATCGCCTCGAGAGTGTCAGCAAGATCTGCAACCTGAATCCAATTTGAACCATAGTCGGTAGATTGAAAGATCACTCCTTTGAACGTGCCGGCATACAAATGTCTTGTTTGGTCGGCACCAACTACGGAAGCAAACGTGACAACCGGCAGATTCGTGATTCCAGTTGTAGCCAGATTCCAATTATCTCCTTGATCTGTAGAACGGTAAACTCCAGAACTTGTGCTTGCGAAATCAAATTCTTCCGTAGACAGAAGGGCTGCAATGCTCTTATTCGACATACCAGAACTTGCGGGAATCCAATGCGCACCTAAATCGGCAGAAAGAAAAACACCTGCATTCGTACCTGCAATCACCTTTGTTCCATGCAGGCACAGCGACCGAACGGTCAGATTTGTCAATCCGGTGTTCATTTGCATCCAATCAGATCCGCCAGTAGTCGATCGAAATATTCCCTGAGATGTCCCTGCGAAAACGGTATTTCCTAGTGAAGTAAAGCAAGAGATCCACAAATTCTGTGTTGCTACTGTATTGCAAGCGGTCCATTGCAGCCCTTCATCGATGGATTTATAGAATCCCCCTGAAAATGTGCCCGCAATAAGCACTGAATCTGACACTGTAAGGGCCCGAACCCGGGTGGACAAACCTTGCGATGAGTTAATCCATGTCTTGCCTGTATCGAGCGTACAATATATACCCAGCGCGGTGCCAGCGAATATTTTCATACTACTCGAAGAGGTCTTTGTACAAACAAGTGCTTCGACAGGAGGGGTATTGGGTATTTTTGAGTATTGCCATTGGGCATGCAGAAATGTTGATAGCAGGAGCAGCAGAGCTATACATAGCTTCATAAAACCTCCTTAATTATTGGTTGATAATGAGACCTTCACAGAATCAAATATTACTTCAGCAGTGATAATTTTTTTGTCTCGACATATTGTCCACACTGCAAACGATAGAAATACACACCGCTCGAAAACCGCGAAGCATCCCACGTCACCGAGTATCTCCCAGCCGGCTTCTTTTCATTCACCAGCACCGCTACCTCGTGACCGAGAAGATCATAGACCACCAGCTTAACAGAACTCGCGACAGGTAACTCATAACTCATAGCTGTCGTCGGATTGAAGGGGTTGGGATAATTTTGAGATAATGCCAAGTATATTGGATTTGTATTACAATCATCAGTTCGGACCGGAGTCAGCATTGACTGGTCAAGAAATTGCAACACACTATCTTTTATTGATAAACCGAGTGTTGTGAATGATGTGCTTTTTGGATTGCCATACACAACATCAAAAACATGAAGGTTGGAATTCACTTCGATGTATCGATACTGTTTATTGTATATCGTGAGACTATCTCGAAGCATGCGTGAATGAGCGATATTACAAGTCGGATCGCTAGAAGCATGTATTAGTAAAACGGGGGTTGAAATATTTTCAACATTGGATAAACATTGTCCTTTGGTCCCACGTAAATCCGGATTTAATGAAAAATAGTTCGTGAAGATATTATTCTCCCATGAAAGAAGATATTTATAATTGTCATATATGCCATATAAAAGAATCACGGAATTTATGTGGTCGTCAATAGAACTATCGGTTCCAAAAAACTTGTCGTCATTATCCCATATGATTGTTTCCCCCCATATAATTGCACCTTGCGAAATCCCCAATCCAGCTATTCTATTTGTTGTAATGCCGAATCGTTTGGCATTCCGGCGAAGGAACTCTACGCCGGTCTTAAATGCTCGCACAGGAACAGGATATTTTGTTTCATCCAATTCAAGAAAACTTATTGTCATTGCAACATATCCGTGTGCAGCGAGGGTATCACACCAGACTCCTAAACCGTCGAGCGGAGTATCATCTAGTCCATGTCCTAGAACAATTCCAATCCCCCTTGCTATTGATTGTGGCGGAATAAATATCGAAGCAGTAAATACACCGTCCACATATCCGGCGGGAGTATATATTGTATCAAGACGCGTAACATTCTGGACAATAGTAGGATGGTCATTTTCTACTGCACCGATATCAGGTTTTGTTCCGGTTGCTCTTGGACGAGGTGTATTGAGAAAATCGTTCGATGGTGCGGTAAGTGTGAGGCCTCCAACCAATGCGCTTTGGACTCCAGCATTGATGCAGGGGCTCGTCGTCTGAAGTCGATACAACGTATCTCCGGCGATAAACATTGGATCCGCATTGATATTTCCTGTCCCGGCAAATCCTCCCGACACAAGACTGTACGACAGGTACACATTCCCGGAAATCGATCCCCCACCGTTGTTCCAGACAATGTTGTTCATTCCTCGAATGGTCGCGGGAGAACCAGCGCTGATGCCGTATCCTGTGTTGCCAACGATCGTGTTATTGACCAGCATCGCAGAGGTGCTGTACAGCGCCCTGATCCCATGGCCATAATTGTTCACGACGATATTGTTCCGGGCGATGCTGTTCCTGTTCGTTGTCCAGAAGTAGATGCCTCCAGGATTGCCCCCCGCATTCCTCGCTATGTAATTTCCTTCCACAATTGCATACGAATTGTCCCCAACGGCAATGCCTCCGATTGCTCCCATTGCCACGTTGTCGAGTACGACATTGTTCCTGATGTAGGAGACATTTCCATCTCCATCCACACCGAGGCCGGCAATATTGACGGACGCAACATTTCCCTGGATCAGGTTGCCTTCAATGATGACTGTGTCTATTCCCCATTTCGCGGCAGCGCACGCCATGACCCCAGCATTGTAGCTTGCTGTGTTATTGGTGATTCGATTCCTTGCAATTCGACCGCTCGTTCCCCAAAAATGTAGGCCGCCACCCATGGAGACACCCGGGGACGTTGTGGAATTGTGGGAGATCGTGTTGTCCTCGATAATAACATAGATATTCGGTTCTGTGACGTTCCATGTGACGGCACTAATGCCTCCGCCGTCTGTGCTGTCGGCGTTCGATGTGACACTGTTGTTACGAATGATGTTGTGGAGGATGGATGCGCCTCCCCAGGAGATATCGATGCCTCCGCCAGCCATGAAAGGTCCAGGTGGATCAGTATCGTAGGAGAGATGCTTGTTCCCCTTTCCTCCCGTGATCGTGAATCCGATGATCGTCGAGGTGGAATCCGTCCCGGGGCCGAACGTGACAACCGAGCCGCTGTCAGCATGCGATGGTGTGCTTCCATTCAGAATCGTCTTTGAGATATGTGATGTATCTCCGTCCTGATAGTACAAGCTTGCAAGAGTGATCTTTTTGTTCACCCGGAGATTGACCATATACGTCCCTTCGGAGACAAGGACAACGTCGCCGTTTGCAGCAGCGTTGATCGCCATTTGGATATTCCCATAATCCTGCGGTACGCGAATGATGCTTTGGGACAAACTAAAGGATGAGAACAGGATGAAAGCCAATGAGATGCAGAATAGATGTTTCATATTAGGTAATCCTTTATTAATCGACAAAAAGCGTAGAAGGTTTATTTCATCAAGATCATCCGCCGCGTTTCCCGGAACGCTCCCGCCTGGAGTGTGCAGAAATAAGCGCCGCTAGAAAACCGCGAAGCATCCCACGTCACCTCGTATCTTCCCGCCGGTTTCCGTTCATTCACCAGCACCGCCACTTCGCGACCGAGGAGGTCATATACGGCGAGCTTTACCTTTCCCTCATTCTTCATTCTAAATTCTACATTCGTCACTGGATTAAACGGATTGGGATAGTTCTGAAATAGTCGAAATTGAATTGGAAGTTCCGATGAAGCGTAGTGGACATCTGTTCCAATCTGGGTAACATTTGTTTGCCACACTGTACCGCTCTGCGAACCGGCAAATACTTGAAGTTTATATGTATCAAGTGTCATGAGGGTGTCTTGAAGATCTGCTACTTGCGACCAATTGATGCCATCATCTGTTGACTGAAATATTCTCCCCTTAAATGAGGAGGCATATAAATATCTGGATCCGTTGTTGTCAACCAATGCGACAAATGCCGTGATAGGGTAACTGGAGATTCCGGAACCGGCAAGCGTCCAATGATCACCTTGATCCGTTGAACGGTAAATTTCTGTAACCGTGCTTGCAAAGTCAAATATACCATCCGAAGTGAGGGCTTGAATACTTTTTGTTGTCCCGGAACTTGCCGGTATCCAATGTGCGCCCGAATCGGCGGAGACAAAAATTCCTCCACTTGTACCGGCAATGATCTTAGAGTTGTTCATTGCCAATGCTGTGACTGTCTTATTCGTCAACCCAGTGTTCACCTGCATCCAATCGGATCCTCCGCTTGTTGACCGAAAAATGCCATCGGGATTAGTCCCGGCGAAAATGACTTTCCCCATAGATTTGAGACATCTCACTGTGAGATTTTGCGTTGTAGGACTATTAGCAGAGATCCAGTGTTGAGCTTCATCGACTGATTTGTAAAAACCATGTCCCCATGTTCCTGCAAACAGAACCGAGTCAAACGCCATGAGAGAAAAAACACAAACGGAGGTTAAGCCGGATGAAGAGGCTACCCACGTTGTACCTGAATCTGACGAACAATACATACCCATATGTGTGCCTGCATAGATTTTTAAAACGCCTGATGACGACTTCGCAGCAACAAGTGTATTCACCGGAGGTGCCCCTTGTATCCTTGAGTTTTTCCATTGGCTATGAAGTGACAAGGAACATAGTACAAGCAGTATCAATGTTTTTTTCATATATCCTCCTACATACCTTTTTTATTATGGTTATAGCAAAACAAACATTCTCTTGATAATCGAGGTTGTCATTTCAGCAAAATCATTTTCTTCACACCAACAAAACTCCCGGTCATCAACCTATAACAATATATTCCGCTCGCCATTCGCGAAGCATCCCACGTCACCTCGTATCTCCCCACCGGTTTCCGTTCATTCACCAGCACCGCTACTTCGCGGCCGAGAAGATCATATACGGCGAGCTTTACCTTTCCCTCATTCTTTATTCTAAATTCTACATTCGTCACTGGATTAAACGGATTGGGATAGTTTTGCTCTAACGAATACGATGTCGGCAATTGAGTCTCAGCCTCCACATTTACTGTTGTTCCGTATATTGCGATCGCCCTCATGCTTCCCGGCACGATCGATGATGTACCTACAACGGACGCCTCTCCGGAGGATGTATCAATCGTGACAAGATAGTTTTCACCAGAACCATTGTCGAGCAATCCATACAGCGTTCCCGAATTATCAAACGCCAGTGAGAGAGTCGGAGAGTCGAACGGCAGCTTGGCTTTCCGCGTAGCCGTGCCTGTTGTCGGATTCAGGAGATACAGCGAGTCTTTCGGGTGCCCGGCCGCGGCCCACAATTGTCCAGTCGTATGACTAAAAGCAAGCGCCGAGTAGGCGAAGCCGTTCTTCTCTCCGATAGTTGTTACTACCCCGGTTCCTGGGTCAATTCGGAAGAGGCCCCCGTCACTTGCTACCCCATACAGTGTATCTCCTCTGCCAAACGTAATGCCTTCCACATTGGAAATCGGAATTGAGCGTATACGAACGGCTGCCCCAGAATCTGCACTGATACGGAAAAGACTGGTCGAACCTTGCCACATTCCTACGGCATAAATTTCATGCAACGATGGATGTATGACGGCGGTCCGTATCGTCCAGTTTCCGAGATCTCCGAGGTGAGTGGTCTGCAGCGACGGCAGTGTGATGGTATACAATCCGCTCTGGGCAATGCCCCCCTGTACTGCGTACAACACTCCCTCTGCGGCATGAACCACAGATTCGAGCCCTCTGCCCCGCAGGGGAATCAAAACGCATTTGCTCGCGCTGTCGTCGCTGAGGACCTGGAGAGAGTCGTACACCATACCAGCCATTACTGGATGGAAGGCAACTCGCACCTTCAACGCCTCGCCCGAACTGATCAATGCGGGGAGGGTAGGGGTACAAACGACCGAATATTCAGAACGCTGAGGCTGGACCGATGTAATGCTCACTGGTATTCGGTTCGCATTGGTGATGACAAACTCGGCTGTATCAGCCGTAGAGAGAATAACGTTTCCGAAATCAATTGATGACTGGCTGAAATCGATCCCTCCGGCTGTGGTAGAATCGACGTAGGCGAAGAACTTCAGAATTTCGAGCGTTGCGTTGATATCCCGTGACATATAGCTTGCCATGAGATACGGCCCAGGCCATCCATGTTCGCCATTATTGAGAATATACCAGCGTATCGGTGTACCGCATTTGTAAGAAATCCGCGTTGTGGTCACGCCATCGGTCGGATCAATGTCCGGCAGATTGACGGTATCAGCATCCGCTGAACATCCGTTGAATCCAAGCCACGTCGCGACGGAGACGGGAGCGCTCATCAACGCCCCCGTACCGTTCCATAAAACGCTTTGGTCATTGGTGGCCGCAAAGTAGATGAGCGGTACCTCTCGCGGAGGCCGACCGCCCCCAATGTCGTAGGGGATGGCTCCAACGACCGGTCCGATGCCGGCGATCCTTCGGGACGAGAGCGCGGCCATCCGAAATGACATGATGCCGCCGCTGGAGTACCCTGTCAGGAAGACCCGGGTAGGATTAACGGCGTATTGTGAATTGATCGTATCGATGAGTGTGGACAAGAAGTTGACGTCCAAGGGATTATCCCATCCGACATCCAGAGACTTTGGGGAGACCAAGACGAACCCGAGCGAGTCAGCGAGGGTGGAAAATCCGAACAGCATCAATGCCGATGGAGAACCGCCGCTTCCGTGCATGAAATACACCACGGGGAGCTTCTTGACCCCGTCATATGCCGTCGGAAGATAGAGGTAGTACCACCGATCAACTCCGCCAAAGCGCATCGATCTTTTCACATAGTGCGGCTGTCCAGCAGCAGGGGATCCGCCCGTTACACCGGATTCGCGCGAGCCAAGATCAGGAGCCGACCCGGCAGGTGTGGGTCGGAGATTGCCGTCGATATCTGTTTCGGGTGCCGTCACTATCCTTCCACTCAACATCAGCGACTTACTACCGGCGCCGAGACATGGGCTGTTATCGGCGAGTTCATAGGTGTTCATGTCGGCGAACGACGGATCCGCCGAGATGTTATTCGTCCCGAAGTACCCGCTCCGTATGAGGTTGCTCGATGCGCCTTCGGTGTATCCGAAGACTTCTTCGAACGGTCCGGGATTCCAGATGATGTTATTCATCATCCTGATCGTGGAGCCCGTAAAGTCGATGCCGCGACACGTGAACTTCGCCCGGTTGTAGACGATCGTATTGTTCACAAGAGTGATATCCGGATACCGTCCAGAGTAGTTATAGATCCACATAGCGCCATCTTCATTTCCTCCGTTGTTGCGCGCGATAATGTTGTTGACAATCTGGATTTCAGCGTTTCCCCAGATACTGAGGGCACCGGCGAAGGATGTTGTTCCATTGGCCTCATTGTCAACAATCACATTTCCCACCAATCGTCCGCTCATACCGATTCCCATTGCTCCTGCCTCGGCAAAGGTCCCGTCGATCCTGTTGTGTTCGATGACGTTGTGTTCAACGATGATCGTCGCTGCATTCTCATTTGTTGAAGCCGAATTCCATGCGGAGATCGCTCCGCTTCTAACGTGTTGCTTTCCCGAAACAACATTATCGACAATCCTATTGTGCACGATGCGGGCGCCAGTACCGGTTATGCTGACACCACCCCCCACATACCATACCCAGCCGTCCCCGGGATTCGTAAGCTTTATCCCTTTACCTCCTCGTATCGTAAACCCGATGAGCGCCGAGGTCGAATCTGTCCCTGCATCGAACCGCACAACAGACCCCGAATCGGGATGCGTCGGAGTACTTCCGTCTATAATTGTCGCAGAGATCAGCGACGTGTCACCCGCGAGGAGGTAGTGGGACGCGACTGTAATCTTACGACCGTTGTAACGGATATTCTCGATATACGTTCCTGCATCCACCAACACCGTATCGCCGTTAACTGCCGCATTGATTGCCCCCTGGATCGTGGTGTAGTCCTGCGGAACGCGAATGATGCTTTGGGACGAACTGAAGGATGAGAACAGGATGAACACCAATGAGATGCAGAATATGTGTTTCATAATGTCTCCTACTAATACTGATGTGTATGAATAGTGAGATGAGACCATCAGGTATGTCGAATGTCTATGGATCGGTTCCCGTTCAATTACTTTTAGAAAATATAAGAGACTCAAGTTCGTCAATATGTGTCTTCAGGACATAGGCCAGCGCGCCGGCTTCCTGTGCTTTCTTCCGATACCGAATATCGTCGTATGACGTCAGTATGATAATCTTTGCCCCCGGATGTGAAACTCGGATATCTTTCAATGCTGTCAGTCCATCCATCGGCTCCATCTCGATATCCATGAGGACCCAGTCTGGAGAGTGCTGATCGTACAGCTTTACTGCCTTGCTGCCTTCTGCCGCTTCATAAAACGTGTGATGATTAGGAATATTTCTCGAGAGGAATCGTATGACCGATTCACGCATACGGGCATTATCGTCTGCAATCAGAAATGTCATAAGAACCTGAGGAAAAAAGTCAGGGGCAAACTACCTGTCAGAGGGGAAAACATCAAGAGAGACAACTACTCATTTTGCCTTGAGTAGAAGTACTCAATTATGAGAGGAGAAAAGTAAAAGGTAAAAAGGAAAATGAAGGAAGGGAGAAAGAGGAAAATGGGAGGAAAAGGGGGAACTTGGATTTGTCATTCCGTCGGATTGCCTGCCCGCAGAAGCGTGGAACGTGCAAGCGGGTAAGACGGAATCTAATACAGGCTAACTTAGGACTCTGTGCTATTATGTCTCTAATAGGCCTACTATTAATAACTGTGGAAATGTCAAAACGTCTATAGCTCCATAGAGGTTACCTTACAGCGCCGATTTATTCTCTAGTGCAAACTGTAAGAGTTTGTTATGTCCTTTGATCTCCAGTTTCTGGCAGATACGGAGGCGATGGTTTTCCACTGTCCGTGTGCTGACGAAAAGTTTGTCTGCAATCTCCTTACTCGTGAGATTATCGGCAAGCAGCTTCAGGATGGAACGTTCGGCAGGTGTTAAGTGGCTCAAAGCCGGAACTGTATGAAGGAGTGCCGCTTTCTTCTTCTGCCGTTCAACCAGCATGTTCGAAATAGAAGGGGTGATATAATATTCCCCTTCAGATACCACGTTCAGGCATTGCACAAGTTCGCCAATCATGGAGTCCTTAAGCAGATATCCGCGTACACCAAGGTCCAGAGCCGCATTAAAGTAGGCAGGATCTTTATACATTGTAAGAAAGATGAGGTCGGTGGGGAGTGCTTCTCTATAGACGGTGCGTGCGACATCGATGCCGTTCATCGCCGGCATTTCAACATCGAGGATTGCAATATCGGGATGAAGGTTTCGTATCTTTTCGAGCGCCTCTGCTCCGTTCACCGCCTGTCCCACAATCGAAAAGGAATCATGCCGCTCTATCGTTTTGACCAGTCCTTCGCGGAAAATTGGATGATCGTCGGCAATGAGAATCCGGAGTTTGGAATCCATACTTATCCTTTCGAAACAGGCAGGCCTAGAGAAATCTTCGTTCCGTGATTTTGAGCCGACTCAATCGATAAAATTCCACCCACAATTCGTGCACGCTCATTCATGCTCGTAATGCCAAATCCGCATACCCGATCATGTCGGTCGTGGCTGGAAGCAGGGAGGGAAAATCGTGCGGTATCGAAGCCCTTCCCATTATCATCGATCGTGACTTCGATGAAATCTTCCTTCTTGGAAATTGTCAGACAGGCTTCAGTGGCGGACGAATGCTTCACGATATTCGTCAGTGATTCCTGAATGATCCGGAAGACGTGTATTCTGGCTTCCTTCGCTATAACGTTATCCACACCGCTGCACGTACAATGAATTTTGATTGAGGTCGAGTGTGATAACTTTTCAACCATCGCTTCAACAGCGGCACAGAAACCGAGCCGTTCGATATGGTGCGGATGAAGATTGGAGGATATTTCGCGAACCGCTTCGATCGATTCCTGTACGAGTTGAGAGACATGATGAATATCTTCTCGTGAATAAGCTTGGTCTTTCATGAACTGATGCAGCTCGTTGTTGACGACAAGCAAATCTTGTCCAAGCCCATCATGTAGTTCCGACGCCAGACGCTTTCGCTCGGCTTCCTGCGTCTCCAGCTGCTGCTTGGTGAATTGCTGCTGGAGTTTCTTCTCCTTCCGAAGCTGCCTGATCCTCATCCGTGAAAAGAAAAGAACAAACCCGCTCACTATTGCCGTCAGAAGCACATAGGCCCACCAGCGTTGATACCAAAACGGTTGTACGATGATCCGGATCGATCTTTTGTTGATGGCATCGATTAATCCAACCTCGTCGCCGGCATAGAACACCAAAGTGTAGAGACCGGGCGGAATATCGGCGTATCGCCTATATATGTGTTCGCGCGTACTGGTCATACTACTATACACCGGATCCAGCCCTTCAATGCGCAGGATACTGTAGAGATGCCTTGATTCACTACGCCCGCGGGCGATCAATTCAACCTCGAGAACATTCTTTCCAGGCGGGAGTGTGAATTCTGGAACAGGCCCTTCTGCGGTAATAACATATTCGTTTGAGTCATTTGCCACCGCACGTGCCGTCATCAGTCCGGCGTGGACAATCTGCAGACTGTCTCTACTGAACTGAGGCGAGGTTGTCTGTTTGAGGAAGAGCGTCAATTTGAGACGGGCCCCCGTCTCATCCGCCCAATCGTCGAGAATATCGGCTGTGCGTTCATTCGATCCAAGAGACGATTCCATCGCTCCGAGATCGGGATTGCTCATTCCGGGTGATGGACGTGAGACTCTCGTGAAATCGGTGAGAGGTGCATCGATGGTTTTTCCGGCGATAATGACGTTCGAGGTTCCGACCCCAATGGCTGGACTTGAGGAAGACAAGCGATAGATTGAGTCACCGGGAAGGAACAACGGATCGGCATTCAACATCTGGTTTCCCGGGAATCCTCCGCCGATCAGATTGTTGATCGCCCTGATATTCGTGTGAGACGACAGCGCATGAGGTTCGTTGTTCCAGAAGATGTTATTGATGATTGTCGCCGATCCCCCGGAGGCAACATTGAGTCCACTGCCATTTACCCCTGCTCGATTTCCAACGATAGTATTGTTGATGAGAATGGCCGTTGAATTCTCTGCGACATGGATGCCGCCTCCGACTTCGAAGGCTTCATTATCGGCGATGATGTTGTTCACAAGGATGGCGTTTCCCTGATGCGGTGGATTGGATCCAACCAGCACACCGGCGCCGATTCCACAGACATTGTGACAAATAAAGTTACCGTCGGCAACGACATCGTATCCTTGTTTAAGGAAGAGTCCCAGTCCGCCACTCGGCGCCCTGGCGCGAGCGACGCTTCGGTTGTATGTGATGACGTTTTGGCGTGCGATGCCATGTTGGGCGATGTCGATTCCACACGACTCGACCCAGCGACCAGTAGCGATGTTCTCAGTCACAATGTTCTGTTCAACGATCACATAGGGAAGATGAGCCAATGTGTTCCGCACATAAATGCATTCGATTCCAGCCCCACCAGTGCAGTCGATAGACCCTACCGTGCCAACAGAATTCTTCGTTACGATGTTGTGCGTGATGCGAGCTCCGGCATCCACAACCAAAATTCCGCCTCCTGAGATCCAGTCTTGAAATCCGACTTGCGCGTACGGAATGTGGATGTGCGAACCAGTGCCTCCACGAATCGTAAGACCGAGCACAACGCAGGTCGTGTCGGTCGGTCCGTTGATAAAGATCGTCGATGCGATCCGCTTATCCTGCGCTCTGCTTCCATCGATCATCGTGCGAGCGATGTGCGCATTATTGAAATCCACTATGAAGCGGCTTGCCAAGATGATATTCTTGTAGAGGTGGAGGTTTTCATAGTACAATCCCTCATCGACGAGAATCGTATCGCCAGTCCTTGCAGCATCAATCGCGGATTGAATCGTCTTATACTTCTGCGGAACTCGGCGTAGTGTGCTTGCGTCAGCGTGCAGGGCGATCAGGAATAAATACAACAAGCAGAGGAGAAAGGGGAGACGCAAAGAGCGTGATGTTCTCTGTGTCTGGTAGCTGCAAATTATTCCAGAATATTTTGCTCGCTTGGGCATCGACTCCGCACAATAATGCTGCTGAGATTTAAGCCTAAACATTCAAGAGTAAAAAGACTTTCAGAACTCAATGGTAGAGCAAAAACAGAGATGCCTCCACCAGCTTTCGCCAACAGAGCCTTCCTAGTTTTATCAAATTGTAATGCCCACTAGTAGGAATCCTCTGGTGAGGACAGCCGGGGTCAATGTGTGAATGAGTAAAATTAGGATTTTCCGGAGGAAATGTCAATCTTGACTCTGGCTTAAAAGCGTAGGGAGGAGGGGCTAATGAAAATGCCCAAATTTCTTAGGAGCCGAAAACCTTTGAATAAGTGTCGCGAAGCGGGCAGACGGGCTGAAAACAGATCAACCTTAGCTAAGAACGCTAAGGCTGTGTGTTTTCGAAGCGGGGCCGAAGGGACTCGAACCCTCGACCTTCTGCGTGACAGGCAGACGCTCTAACCAAGCTGAGCTACGACCCCGAAGGAATAACAAAGAAAACTAATGATAAGTCCCGCTTCTTTTTAGCGGGGCTGAGCTACGACCCCAATATGTAAATCTAACCAAGTGGAGTGAAACGCTTTTCTGTTTCACGACATCCCGTCGTTTTCTGGCGGGACTGCCTGTTCCGTCGAGCAAAGCGAGACGGGAAGCTACGACCCCATGTAAATCTTTTATATAATTTAATGCATAATGTCCCTCGAAGCAAGATTATTCTCTCCTCGGGAAAAAAGACCATCTTGAATGATGGGCTAAAACCCGTACGTGGAGAAAAATTGACTTTTTAGTTTCAAAACAATGATTTGACATTCTTTAGGAGTACACTTGCGAGACCATGAAAGAATTATACTTCACCATTTGTCTCTGAACATACGATCCTATCCGGGATGGAAGCATTCAAGGTTTTTTTGACCTCGGCAGCTGTTTATGAAACTACTGAAAACATTGATGAAAATGAATTTTTCTATTGACATTTGAATGAAAAAGAGCATATATTTCGACAACATCTATTTGAGAACGGAAAGGCGGGCATGCATCCTCGCTTGGCCAAAATGGTAGTTCATAAAACAAATAAATAATTCACCACTAACAAAGGGACTCTTATGGGAAAAGCAATGACCAAAAGCCAGATTGCAGCTCATCTTGCAAGCAAGTATGAGTTGAAGAAAAAAGATGCAGTAGGCATATTGGAAGAGATTGCTGGTTTGGCGTATCGTGAAGCCAAGAATTCATTTACTCTGCCGGGCATTGGCAAATTAGTATTAGTCGATCGAAA
Organism: uncultured Ignavibacteriaceae bacterium; assembly: GCA_964651225.1. Lineage (GTDB taxonomy): Bacteria > Bacteroidota > Ignavibacteria > UBA10030 > UBA10030 > Fen-1298. The sequence continues at coordinate 74,523 of CAZYYD010000012.1, read as the reverse complement.
AGCCCGTATTGGACGCAATCCAGCAACTGGCGAACAGATCAATATTCCTGCAAAGACGGTTTTGAAGTTCAGAGTAGCAAAGGCAGCAAAAGAAGCAGTGTTGAAGAAATAGGCTGCTTTCTCAGCATACACTTTCAAGGCGTCGGGATATCGAGTCTCGACGCCTTTTTTGTCTCTGTAATCTGTCCTCATGAAGGCTTTTGGTGAACTGCATGATCTGATGCGTCTGGGGAACTGAAATCAGGAAAGGACAAGCAATGGACGATGAATATCCAAAAACCGGAAAAACTCTTTATCTCAATATTATTTGGCATCAGCACCAGCCATTATATCTTGATCCTGAAACAGACCAGCTGCAGGGTCCATGGGTGCGTACCCACGGCACCAAGGATTACTATGATATGGCTGCCATACTGGAGAAGTATCCGGATATTCATTTCACCGTGAACCTGACTTCATCGCTGCTCCTGCAATTGCAGACGTATTATGTGGATCGTCTGGCTCCCTTTGTGAATGTGAAGAAGAACAGCGTTGACGCAAAGAAATATTTTGAGAAAAATGGCGGTAGAACCGATCCCTGGATCGATCTTGCCCTCAAACCGACAAGCCAGTTCCATGAACAGGACCTGAAATTCCTTCTGACAAATGTCTGGAATGCCTTTGGCGTCAGTGACATTGTTATTGCGCGATTTCCTGAATACAAGCGCCTGAAAGAACGATATACCCAGGTTGGAAAAGAAGGCCTTAACGAGCAGGAACTCCGCGAAATAAAATATTGGTTCTATCTTTCGCAGTTTGATCCGGATTTTTTCGAGCATCCGCATAAACTCGCCTCCGGTGCAGCGATAGATCTCACTGATCTCATCCAGAAAAATTCGGATGGAACCTACATACTGAAAAAACGGATTACGGAAGAAGAGTGCAACCGTATTATCGCTGAAACGTTTAAAGTCCTGGCGGCAATCATCCCCATCCATAAGAAATTGATGTATCATCCCAATACGTATAAAGGCCAGATTGAAGTTCTGACCACTCCGTATTACCATCCCATTCTTCCGTTGATTTATGATTCGGACCTGGCGAAGCTTTGCCAGCCGAACGATGTTATGCCGTCGCGATTTCATTACCCCAAAGATGCAGAAGTTCAGGTCGCGAAAGCAGTCTATACGTATAAAAAGACTTTCGGAATGAAGCCGACAGGCATGTGGCCCGCTGAAGGGTCAGTGGCTCACGATATTATACCGGTGTTTGCCCACCAGGGAATTAAATGGCTGGCGACGGATCAAAAGATCTTAGAACGATCAAAACCGGGGGGACAGCCTTGTTTTTATCCTTATGCAGCGTATCCGGAACAAAAATCTGCTGCGAAGGATGCTATCGTTGTTGTCTTCAGGGAGACAGAACTCTCTGATAAAATCGGATTCGTGTACAAGAGCTATCAGGGTGAACATGCGGCAGATGATTTTATCCGGGGTGTCTTGCGTTATGTGCCACATGAGAATGAACCGGATCGATTACTGACCGTCATTCTTGATGGAGAGAACGCCTGGGAGTGGTATCAGTACGATAACGACGGCAAAACATTCCAGAATGCGCTCTACCGAAAACTGACAAAGCTGCACGAAACTCGCCAGGTCATCACAACGACGGTGACCGAATATATCAATGGAAATCAATACCGAAATATTCCGGCTCATCCGGTCGGCGCTCTGCCAAAAGTCGAATGGCTCTGGCCCGGTTCATGGATCAATGCGAATTATGATACGTGGATCGGTCACGACGAGGAAAATCGGGCTTGGGAATATCTTCTTTTAGCACGGAAGGATATGGAATCCTCCGGACTCGCCCAGCCGGAACCCAAGAAAGCGCCTGCCAAGGAAAAGACCAAAGCATGGTATGCCTATCGTGCGTGGGAATCACTCTACGCTGCAGAAGGGTCAGATTGGTTCTGGTGGTATGGAACGGATCAGAATGCTCCTGCGGGAGAGAGGCCCTTCGATCTCGCATATATCACACACTTGAAGAATATTTATAAGTTTGCCAAGCTTGCCGGCGGCAAGATGCCCCAGAGAGAATTTGCACCGATAACAAATGTTTCTCTTGCAATCATCGAACAGCCTTCGCAAGGGACGATGGTACAGAGCAGGGAAGATATCGTAACCGTTATTTTCCAGTGCGATGCACGCGGAATGTATGTCAGGAAATCCATCTATATTGTCGGGAACCATGAAGTCCTCGGGAATTGGATCCCCAATATCGTTCGCCTCTATAATGACGGCACACATGGAGACATCGTGGCAGACGACAGTATCTGGTCGGTGGAAGTTCAATTGCCGGTTGGTGCAGAAATCGAGTATAAATATACGAACAGCGGCGCGGAAGGAAGCTGGAATCCAGGAGAAGAATTCCCTTCTCTAAGTCGAAAAATCAAAGTCGAAAAAACTGATACAGGCAGGATGATTTTGCTTGATAAATTTGGGACGATATGATTGGATTCCTGAAAAAAGGAGCCCTGTGAACAAGAGATTCTTGGGTGCGGTAATCTGTACTGCGTTGTTCTGTTGTTCTCTCCTGTATAACGGATGCGCAAAAAAGAAGTACGCTGAGCAAGACGCACGTCCGAGTGCAGTGTGGGTGCAAGAGGCTGTTATCTATCAGGTCTACCTCCCTTCCTTTTCGAACGAGGGCACGTTTAAAGCGCTTGAATCAAAAATTCCGGAATTAAAAAGACTTGGCGTCACCATCGTTTCTCTCATGCCCATCCATCCCATCGGGGAGCTGAATCGGCGGGGAAAGCTGGGAAGTCCATATGCAGTGAAGGATTTCCTGGCAGTCAATCCTGAATTTGGCACGCTGGACGATTTTCAATCACTCGTGAAGACCACGCACAAACATGGGATGAAAATCATCATCGACTTCGTTGCGGATCACGCGGCGTGGGATAGTCAACTGTTGATGGAAAATCCAGAATGGTTCGTTCATAATGAGGAAGGAGCCATCGTTTCCCCGCATCCGGATTGGATTGATGTCGCCAAAATCGATTACGGTCAGCATGAACCGAGGAAGTACATGATCGCGGTAATGAAATATTGGGTGAAGAATATCGGGGTTGACGGCTTCCGGTGCAGCAGGGCGGACCTGGTCCCGACGGATTTTTGGGAAGTTGCACGCAGAGAATTAGACAAGATCAAAACGGTGGTGATGATCTCCGAGGGTGCTCTTCCTGAATATCATCTTACTGCGTTCGATCTCAGTGATTCATGGATCGTGTATAACGCACTCGCAGCGATTACAAATGATCGTCTCTCCGTTTCATCAATAAACGATTCCTTGAACGTAGAACGATCTCAATTTCCCCGGGGATCTCTCCATCTGAACTTCATCACAACCCCGGAGAAAACAATGGAAGAAGATCCGGCAGCTGAGAGATTTTCACCGGCAGGCGCTCAGGCCGCAGCGGTTTTGATGTTTACTTTTCCGGGTGTGCCAATACTCTATAACGGCGAGGAAATTGGCAGCAGGAAACGATTAGATCTTTTCAATAAGACTGATATAGATTGGACGATGGGATCGGAAATGAGACGGCTGCATGAAAGGCTGGGAGCACAGCGGAGTGCTCATCCGTCGCTCCGTTCCGGCTCCTATACGGCTCTTACGAATTCAGAGAACAAAAAGGTATTCACATTTCTGCGCTCAAGCGGACCAGACTCCGTTCTTGCGATCATCAGCATCGCTCGGGAGAAAAAGGAAGTTCATCTGACAATGCCGGCAGGTTTTTCAAGCGTCTGGAAAGATGAACTTTCGTCAACTGTCCTTCATGCGGAAGACTCCTTGCTGAATGTTCCGCTGGAGCCGTTCGGCTATCGGATGTTCGTACCGGGAGTTGAAAAGGAACAACCATGAAATTTTACACCGAACACCTCTGGTTCAATACCAGGAAGCACCGCGAATACATCAACATTACGTCTGATGTAGAGCAAATCCTTGCCAAGAGCGGGATCAAGGAAGGGATGATTCTCGTCTCGGCAATGCACATTACCGCCGGTGTTTATATCAACGACGCCGAATCAGGGCTGATCCAGGATATTGATGAGTGGCTGGAGAAACTCGCCCCTTTTGACCCAAACTATCGTCATCATCGGACCGGTGAAACCAACGGTGACGCCCATCTGAAGAGCCTTCTCATCCATCATGAAGTGATCGTCCCTGTCACAGAGGGTAAACTCGATTTCGGTCCCTGGCAGCAGATCTATTATGCTGAGTTTGACGGTCAGCGCAGGAAGCGTCTCATCGTGAAAGTGATGGGGGAATGAGATGTCGCGGCCAAGGAAGCATACTCTGTCTACCTTAATTCAGGTGAAGTGAGGATCTATGTCGAAGCGGCCGAGGCATATTCTCGAATATATCTTCTTTCAGGGGCTTGGCTTTGTGGTTCGCCTGCTGCCGTTGAAGATTCTTCATCACGCCGGGTCTGTTGTCGCACGATTGTCATATCCGCTGCTCACATCGCGCAAACATGTAGCTCTACGGAATCTTCGCAATGCTTTTCCGGAAATGGAAGAATCAAGGAGAGAACAAATTGCTTTCCGTTCATTCCAAAGTGTCTGCACGACCTTCCTGGAGCTGCTTTGGTTTCCCAACTTCACGAAAGAAACAATCAGGAACAGAGTGCATATCGAGAACCCTGAAGCACTGGAACGGCTTCGAGGGAAGGACAAAGGGATTATACTTCTCACAGCACATTTTGGCAGTTGGGAACTTGCAATTCAGGCCATTTCGGTCCTGTCTGGCACTACCGTCTGTACCATCGCGAAGACACAGTCCAATATGCTGGTCGATAATCAAATAAATCACTGGCGGGAAATGCTCGGATTAAAAATTATTCCGATGGGTATCAGTGTGCGGGAGATCCTTCGAACGCTGCAGCAAAAGGGAATCGTTGCATTGGCTGCCGATCAGGCAGCAGCAAAAGAAAGCGTCATGGTAGAGTTCTTCGGACGCGAGGTACCGACGTTCCAGGGACCGGCAGTGTTTTCTCTCAAGACCGGCGCGCCAATTATCTTGGCCTGCGCAGTACGCCAGGAAAGTGGAGATTATAGCATGCATCTCGTGCACGTTCCCAGTGATGATCTCCAAGGTGTGTCAGATGAAAATATTCTCGAATTAACCCGGCGTCAGGTGAAAGCAACAGAAGATGTAATCCGGAAAAATCCGGAACAATGGATGTGGATGCATAAACGCTGGAAGCATGTACCGGATCGGGTGGAGACAGCATAGTGGGAGAGCCTTTCAGAAATATTCTTGTCATTCAGACGGCTTTTATCGGTGATGCTATTCTGACACTTCCGCTCCTGCAGACGTTGAAAAAGAACTTTCCGAATTCCTTGCTTGATGTCGTGGTTGTTCCACGGACCGCAGAGGTATTCTCACATCATCCGGCGATCTCGAACATCATCACGTTTGATAAACGCAGGAAAGATAAAGGGTTCAAGGGCTTTTGGAGAATTCTTACGCAGTTGAGAACTGCGAACTATGATGCCGTTATCGTTCCACATCGCTCGCTGCGAAGTGCGCTGCTGACGTGGATGCTGAAACCAACCGTGAGCATTGGGTTTGACCGAAGTGCCGGTCGAAGGTTGTTCACACGGACCGTTCGTTATGAACCAGCACTCCATGAGATTGATCGAAACCTATCCCTCTTGAACTCATTTAAACTTCCGAAAGGGAAGGATCTCCTTCCGTCTCTTTATCCTTCCAGGGAAGATTGCGATGTTATCGACTCGATGCTGAAAGAGTTTCACCTGGATGAGAATTCCTGCATTGTGGCGGTGGCTCCGGGGACGATATGGAATACCAAGCGTTGGCCCGTTGAAAAATTTGCAACGGTCTGTTCTCAGCTTTCAGATGCATGCGACGCTCTCCTGCTTATAGGCGGGAATGAAGATCATGCGTTATGCAAAGAGATCATCTCTCTGACTCACAAAACCAACGTAAGGAATACTGCCGGAAGGCTTTCCTTGCTCCGATCTGCCGAATTGATACGCCGCTGCAAGGTGTTGCTTTCCAATGACAGTGCGCCGCTGCACCTTGCAGCAGCCGTCCGGACTCCCGTCATCGCTATTTTTGGGGCAACGGTTCCGGAGTTTGGGTTTGCACCTCGAGGACCGCGGGATAGCATTATAGAGGTCAAGGGGCTCACATGTCGTCCCTGTACAACTCATGGAGGAAAAACCTGTCCTATTAAAACCTTTGAATGCATGTTGGCGATCAATCCGGAGGATGTCATTGCTCAAGTGATACCCTTCCTGAACGAGGCTAAAAGTTGATCTTGCAGGTCCTGCCAATGAATGGATCCATTTGAAAAACAGTTCCACGGGGATCTTAAAGAATCGAAGAATATTCAAAATTACTCGTCTTTTTTTATGAATTTTGTTTCTATGCTATTATTAAATTATCACATGTAGTTTATTATGGACTTGTGGAATATTCAAAATTTTCCAATATCGGCCTGGTATTTGCGAGGTGCATCAATGCGAATCGATACAACGTGGCAAGTGATAGAGGAATCTCCCAGGCAATATGCTCCTCAAGGCGGACATCTTTCGAACCAGCCGGATGAAAATATTTTTGAACAGCCTTTTTCCAGTCCACGCACAGAAATTCGTCCCTATCATACCTATAAGCAGGATGGTGTACATTTCGCGTTTCCTGCCGGAACAGTCGTTGATCGTAAAGCATAATCCATCAAATTTGACATTTATATAGACATTCTCTAATATTGTTCTGTGCCGTTCCCACCAACATGACGGCACTGATATGCCTCAATCGTCCTCGGCGTATGGTAGTACGCCGGGGACATTTTATATTTCGGAGAATATTCTATGTGCGGCCGATACGTCCTCATCAATGGAAAAATGGTTCTTCAGAGTTTTGCAAAACTCCATCTGGGTAGCATGCAGGATGTCTTCAACGACTTGCCTCGATACAACGCCTCTCCGATGCAAAAAATGCCTATCGTTGCAATGCGCCATGGTGAACTTACTGCTGAAAAAATGCAATGGTGGCTGATCCCTCACTGGTCTAAAGACGGCAAGATCAACGCTACAACCTTCAACGCGAAATCTGAAACTGTAGATCAAAGCAAGCTCTTTGCACCGTATTTCAAATCCAGTCGCTGCCTGATACCGGCAGATGCGTTTTATGAGTGGAAGAAAATTACGGCAAGAGAGAAACAACCGATGTGCATCACGATGAAGGATGAGAAACCGTTCATGTTTGCAGGACTCTTCTCTGTCTGGAAGAATGAAAAAGGGGAGGAGTTGCCAAGCTTCACGATTATCACGACCGAACCAAACAAACTGATGTCTGACATTCATACCCGCATGCCCGTGATATTGCATCAGAAAGATTTCGATGAATGGCTCGATCGAGAGAATAAGGATACGGGGAAGTTGAAGGAACTGCTTGTCCCATATCCGGCTTCAGAAATGACCGTTTATCCGGTATCGAAATTTGTTAACAACTCACGCAACGAAGGTCCGGAATGTATGAAAGAAGTACGCTAGCTCGGACCTCCAGACGAAGCATTTGAATCTCTTCAAAAACTTCTCTACATTAATTACAGAATGAAATTTTGATGTTTTGCAGCGAGCTCAACTGAAATCACCGCGCCCGTAGCTCAGCTGGATAGAGCGACAGCCTCCGGAGCTGTAGGCCAGGCGTTCGAATCGCCTCGGGCGCACAAATTACACATGTATTCATTGAATGAAGGGCCACTATGCTGAAACCACAGAAAAAAGTATCACGAAGAGAAATCAAAGAAGATAAACTCGTCACGATGTATTTCGGGACACGGAGGTGGATCGACGAAAACCAGAAACTTCTTTCGTACATCGTGTTTGGTGTCGTTGCGGTTATTGCTGTCGGTTTCCTCTGGACCAAAAATCGAACGGATGCCAATGAAAAGGCGACGACGATGCTTGCCAAGGTGACGCCGTATTATGATGAGGGGAGATATGAATTGGCGGTCAATGGAGTTCCCCAGGAAGGCACACAGGGTCTTCAGGCCATTGTCGATGAGCATGGCAGCACGCCTGCTGGTCAGATCGCAAAATTGTATCTGGCGGATTCGTATTTCGCAATGAAAAAGTATGATAAAGCACTCGAATACTATGATGGCGTGAGTGTCAAGGATAAGATGATTACTGCATCGGCATTTGCGGGGATGGCTGCCTGTTATGAAAGTCAGGGTGATTATACAAAAGCAGCTTCCTATTTTGAAAAAGCGGCATCGAAAAATATGTCGATCGTGCAGGCACCGGAAAATTTGCAGCGGTCTGCCACAAACTACGCAGCGGCCGGAAAGAAAGAGAAAGCCGTGGAACTTCTGCAGGTTTTAAAAAAGGAATTCCCTACTTCCTCGTACGCCCGCGATATTGATCGGTTTATTGCGGAATATAGTTCCTAACGTCGTGTTCATCGCCAAGAAGGGCCGCCCATGTTTTCTGTGCATATCACTCGGAAATCGTTAGCGGCTTTCTTGTTATCCCCCTCTAATATCGGGAAAGATCATGTTCTGCCTTCTATCACTCTATGCCCGATTTCCTTCAGGAATCCTTTTTTTCCGCTCCAGGTAGTTCATTCGTCATCGATGCTGCTTGGTTTGCAACTTTTTCGCGGATTTCTCGAAGTAAAGAGAGTATGTGTAGTGACAGACCTCGTACGATTCAGCATCCTCAGTACATCTAAAGGTATCTTGTGTCGAGAATGAGACGCATAGCGCTGTTGACAATTCCGGCAATTTTGCTGCCGATTGTTTTTGCCTATGATGTTGTACGGGCAGCGGTGGAGTTTGAAGTGGCCAGTCTGACGCTTATACGCGAGCTCTTTGTGGTTATCTCATTTACGTTGATTGGTCTCCTCATCGAGAATTACAGAAAGGCGGCGGTTCGGAACGCTCCCAAAGAAATCGGTCGTGTGTTCTTTACTGCGGTCTTCAGTCTGTTCGTGGTTGCAGTCGGATCATTCCTTCAGCCGGCCGCGTCCCCCACACCGGTCTCGTTAAGCATCCATCAGTCCGCGCTCATCATGTTCGCTTCAACCCTGACAGCAGCGACTCTCGGTGTCGTTTCGATGTATCTTCTTTTTGTGATCCACGATCTTGTTCTGTTTAAACGCAGAAAAACGACCCGGCGTTATTACCTTGCCTATCTGATTCTTCTCTTTGCTACGTGCGCGACCGAGTTGACCTTCCTCCGATGGGAAGGGGGGGTGTTGACATCGATCCTCTTTTCGCTGACGGTTCTCCTCATTGTAGTGAATTCGTTCAGGCAGAACTGGATTGTCTATCTTTCGAAACGTGAAAAGGTGTATTCGATTATTTATTCTGTGCTGCTCTTTATCGCTCTCGTGATCCTCGATATCTTTCTTGCACAGCGATCCGGAAGCAATAATTCGCTCAGTGTCTACAGCCGGCCGCTTCATGCATTCATCCAGTTGAACACCATCTTCGGAACAATTTATTTTGGTGTCACGTTTATCAGCACACTGTTTCACTTGCCGACGGCCGAGGTCTTTGAGCGTAAGCAGTCCGAATTGAATTCCCTGCACAACCTCAGCCGGCTTGTAACTCAGGTCTTCGATTTTAATGATCTGGTCAATACCGTCACACAAATGACAACAGAAGTATGCGGAGCGCGAAGTGTCTGGTTGGAATTATTTTCGGTACAGGACGGTACCGGCGAAATGTCGGTGGAGGTGGTTGCAAAAAAGAATATTTCCCAGCACGACATTGATCTCCTTGCCGCTGATGATGGTACACATCTCCGGCGTTATCTTCTGGATTCACAGAAAGTACTCCTCATTGAAGATGTCTGGTCTGACCGGAGGACGAAACATCTCAAGGAAAAAGGATTTACCCGCGGATCCCTGCTGACCGTGCCTCTTCTCTCCCATGGAAAACTTATTGGCGTGCTTCATGCCACCAAAGATCTCCAGAACGCGTTTGACCAGGATGATATCGATGTCATGACCACGTTTGCAGATCATGTCAGTATCGCCATCGAAAATTCACGCCTCATCGCCAAGTCTATCGAGCGAGAACGCCTGCATCAGGAAATGATGGTCGCTCAGCGAATGCAGAAACGGCTTCTTCCGCAGCGGTTGCCCGATCTCCCATGTGTGGAATTTGCGGCTTCCTCGGAATCCTCCTACGAAGTAGGAGGTGATTATTATGATGTGATCACGCTTCCGGATAACCGTATTGGAATTATTGTTGCCGATGTTTCAGGGAAAGGGGTCTCGGCTGCGTTTTACATGGCAGAGGTCAAGGGGATCGTTCTTTCCCTCAGCAAGCTTTGCTCCACACCGCGGGAATTGTTGCTGCGCGCAAACGATACTCTTATGGAAAGTTTAGAAAAGAATGCGTTTATTAGTGCTATTTACGGTGTATTGGATGTTCAGAAGGCAACGCTCACGTTGGCACGTGCAGGTCATTGCCCGGCGATCTTGATTTCGCGCAATTCGGCAGAGTTAATAAGACCGACGGGGCTTGGTCTCGGACTCACAAGCGGTCCCCAATTTGAACAATCGACAGAAGAGCGTCGAATCGCGCTCAACAAAGGCGATAGTTGTATCTTCTATACCGATGGAATTACTGAAGCGCGAAATGCTGAGATGGAAGAATACGGCTATGAGCGGCTTATGCAGATCGCCGGTGAATGCAGAGAGTGTTCCGCAGCCGATATGAAGGAGAGAATTTTGCAGGATGTTCAAACTTTTATCGGAGATGGAACGTATACTGATGATGTAACGCTTATCATCATCAAGTGGTTAGGAAATTCTTAACAGATGGAGCTGATGGAGATGCAACAGGGTATGCGGAAAGAAGGACAAGAAGGAGACCACCATGACTGATTTTAAAATCCACCAACGGGACGGTGAAGATGTCAGCGTTATTGAGCTCAAGGGGTATCTTGATGCTCACACGGCACCCGACCTCGAGAATGCCTTTCAAAAGCTGATGACGGAGAAGAAGTACAACATCGTCGTCAATTGCCGCGATCTTTCGTATATCAGCAGCGCCGGCCTTGGCGTGTTTATGGCGTATGTGGAAGACGTTCGAAAGAACAAAGGAGATATCAAACTGACGAATATGACGCCGAAAGTGTACAACGTATTTGATCTCCTGGGCTTCCCTATCCTCTATGAAATTTACAAGGATGAGCAAGAAGCTGTGTCGCGATTTGACAGTAAAAAAAAAATCATGAATTCGTAGTACGTGCATCAGCGACAGAAATCGATGGAAACGCGTAAAAAGAAAATATCAAAACGAATCCTCAGCAAAACAGATAATCTTGTCGGAGTACGAGAATTTGTCGGTGCAGCAGCACGCACCTTTGGCTTTTCTGAAGAAGAAGTTGCGAATATTGTTCTGGCGGTCGATGAAGCATGTACCAACATTATTAAGCATGCCTATCAGTACGCTACCGATAAAGAGATTGAAATTGCAATTCTCCCAAGCAGCCGTTCGTTTGAGATTAGTATCTACGACAACGGACGGACCTTTGATCCTTCTACGCTCCGCCCGCCGGATTTGAAGGAACACATCGGCCATCACCGACGCGGCGGACTGGGCGTCTATTTGATGAAGCGGCTGATGGATAAAGTGGAGTACGATTTCCATCCCGGGCAGCGAAACGAAGTTCGGCTCATCAAGTACCGGGCCAATGCCACAACCATTGCAGGGAGATAGCAACGGACCGCTCTCACACACCGGCGGACAGGAAGCACGCCTCTGATCTGCTCCCGCTTTTTGAATTCAGCACGATCATAAATTCCTCGCTCGAGCTCGATTTTATCCTGAGCACAGTACTCCGCACCCTGATGGGAAAAATGCTGGTGACTCGGGGAATTGTCTTCCTGAAGCGTGACGGAAAAACTTTTCAAGTGATTGCAGCTAAGGGGGTCGATCATTCCATCGTCGGGCGGTCGATAGAAGTAGAACACCCGTTTCGCTCTGTCCAGCCTGTCGACAAACAAGCACAGCGAAATGCTCTCTGGTCAGCTTTCCTGAATTCTCATCATCAATCGCTGGTGATTCCTATCCTTTCTCAGCGCCGGATTGTCGGGTATATTACGCTGGGTCAGCGGATGTCGAACTCCCCCTATTCTTCTTCAGACAAGCGCCTGGTTCAATCCTTGGTTAACCTTTCGGGTACTGCGATTGAAAAAGGGCTTATCATTGATCAGGTGAAAGAAGTAAACAGAAGTCTGGATAGAAAAATTCAAGAACTCAACACACTATTTGATCTCAGCAAAGAGTTCAATATCGGATTGGATGAAAAGAAAGTCATTCGATTGCTTACCTTTGCTCTTCTGGGACAAATCGGAGTAAAAAGTTATGCTATTTGTCTGCGGAACCAGGGTACGCTCGACATTATCGCTTCCCGACTGGAACGAAGCGACAAACTGCAGCAAATCCTTCCGCAGCTTTGCGATCTGGAGAAGTCCGCAACAACGCACGAATTATTAAAACTCAAAGCCTATCGCGTGGCTGCAGCACAGCTGCTCTCCATGGGAATTGCGGCAGTTGTGCCCATGCATATTCAACAGAAGACGAAGGGCATGATTTTGCTGGGGGAACGGTTGCGGGGCGGTGCTTACACGCAAGCCGATCTTGAATTCTTATATTCGGTCGGCAATCTTGCCATTATTTCCATCGAGAATGCTCATTTGTTTAAGGAAGCGATCGAAAAACAACGGATGGAGGACGAACTCAACATTGCGCGGGAGATCCAGCAGGGACTTCTACCCGAAAAACTCCCCTCGATTCCCAATTTCGATATCGCAGCCCTGACAATTCCTTCAAAGGAAGTCGGCGGTGATTATTATGATGTCATTGCACGCCAGAAGGGAGATTATATCCTGGCGATTGGTGATGTCTCCGGGAAGGGAACGCCGGCAGCATTGCTCATGGCAAGTGTGCAGGCGGCATTGCGTGCGCTTTCTCCGCTATGTACGTCTGTTTCAGAAACTACTGCTCAGATCAACGACCTTTCGTGTGCAAACACCCGGGGCGGGAATAGGTTTATTACCTTCTTCTGGGGACTCCTGGATGCACAGAAGCGGGAGTTCCATTATTCCAATGCTGGACATAATCCGCCATATCTTTTAAGAAAAGATGGAACGATGGAAGAGTTGGAAGAGGGGGGACTGATCCTGGGTATTTTTAAAACGACGAAACCGTACGGCGAAGCGTCGGTGACCCTAGCACCGGGGGATATCCTGGTAATGTATACTGATGGAATCAGCGAGGCAATGAACCAGGATAGCGAGCAGTTCACAGAAGAGCAACTACAGGCCATACTCAAGGAGTCTGTTCGTCTCACTGCACATGAAATCATTCAGCAGGTTCAGAAAGCGCTTCAAGATCACACACAGGGTGCACCGCAATCCGACGATATTACGATGCTGGTGCTCAAAGCATTATAATTTCTCACTTCTTTTCTCTCCACATTGATAATAGACCGCACTTTGCGTAAATTGAACGCTATCAAAGCGAATTTCGTAAGCAGATTCTCTGTCAACCCTCCGGCGTCGGATATACCGGCAGACAGCAACCGGGCTTGGAAACGATGGCGAGTGAATTATTGAAGGATCCTTTTCAGAATGAAGTACGCTTTTTTAACGATCGAAAAGAAGTGGCAGGAATACTGGGATCGCCATAAAACATTTCGTGTTCACGACAACGAGCAGAAACCGAAGCTTTATGTGCTCGATATGTTCCCGTATCCTTCTGGCTCAGGATTGCACGTCGGTCATCCTGAAGGTTATACGGCCACAGATATCCTTTGCCGGTACCAACGTACAAAGGGATTTGCAGTCTTACATCCGATGGGATGGGATGCTTTCGGACTTCCGGCAGAACGTTATGCCATGCAAACCAATATCCACCCGAGCGTAACGACCGGACGAAACATCGATACTTTCCGCCGTCAGATCAAAATGCTTGGATTGAGCTATGATTGGGATCGGGAAGTGAATACGACCGATCCGAAGTACTACAAATGGACGCAATGGATCTTTCTGAAAATCTATCACTCATGGTTCGATCCGCGAGTACAGAAAGCACGCCCGATTGAAACATTGGAGCAGGAAGTAGAGGCCCGCGGAACAAAGAGTCTCAATGTTGAGAACCACTTTTCGTCAGCTGATTGGAAAAAGAAGTCAAAGAAGGAACAGCATGACTTCCTTGCACAGTTCCGGTTAGCGTATGTGGCAGAAATTCCAGTGAATTGGTGTGAAGCTCTCGGAACGGTTCTGGCAAACGAGGAAGTCGCCGAATGGAATGAGAAAGGATATACCGTTGAGCGCCGTCCTATGCGTCAATGGATTATGCGAATTACTGCGTATACAGAACGGCTGCTCGAAGATGGAAAAGAATTGGACTGGCCTGCCTCAACCATGGAGCAGCAGCGTAACTGGATAGGCCGTTCCGAGGGAGCGGATGTTGTTTTTGCTGTGAAAGGGAAAACTGAGCAGCTCCGCGTCTTCACAACTCGTCCGGATACATTGTTTGGCGCGACCTATATGGTGCTTGCTCCTGAGCATCCGTTTGTGGATATGATAGCCGCTCCGGAGAGGCGGGAGGAGATTCACCGGTACAGGAAAAAGGCATCGCTGAAAAGTGAAATGGACAGAGGAACAGAAAAGGAAAAAACCGGTGTGTTCACCGGCGGCTTTGCAGTAAATCCTGTCACCGGGGAAAATATTCCCATCTGGATTGCTGACTACGTTCTCATGAGCTACGGCACCGGAGCTATTATGGCTGTGCCGGGTCATGACGACCGCGATATAGAGTTCGCAAAAAAATATGATCTGCCGATTATTAAAGTGGTCGATGGCGGTCCGGATGCGCCGGAATGTTTTGTGGAGGATGGCATTGGAATGAACTCTGCGAACGGCGAGCTTTCCCTGAACGGTCTTACCACTCCGGAAGCCAAGAAGACTATCACAGCGTGGCTGGAAAAAAAGGGCATTGGCAAATCGGCTGTGCAGTACAAACTGCGGGACTGGCTCTTTTCGCGCCAGCGGTATTGGGGAGAACCGATTCCGATTCTTTATCTGGAAGATGGAACGATGAAGGCGATCGATGAAAAAGAATTGCCACTGGAATTGCCGAGTCTTGAAAAATTCCAGCCGAGTGGAACAACCGAATCGCCTTTAGCTCTTGCCGCTGAATGGGTAAATGTTGTCGAAAAGGACACCGGATTGAAGGGACGCCGCGAAACCAATACCATGCCGCAATGGGCCGGATCGTGCTGGTATTATCTTCGCTTTATCGATCCGGAGAATGAGACGATCTTCTGCAATCGGGAGAAAGAAAAATATTGGATGCCGATTGATCTATACGTCGGAGGTTCAGAACACGCGGTCCTGCACTTGATGTATGCCCGCTTCTGGCATAAGGTGCTCAATGATCTCGGCTATGTCAGTACGAAGGAGCCGTTCATGCGGCTGAGGCACCAGGGAATTATTCTTGGAGAAGATTCCCGTAAGATGTCGAAGTCGCGGGGTAATGTCGTCAATCCAGATGATGTGGTGAAGGAATACGGTGCCGATTCGATGCGCCTGTTTGAAATGTTCATGGGTCCTCTGGAGGAAATGAAGCCATGGAGCACGCGCGGCGTGGAAGGTGTCTTCCGGTTCCTGAATCGCGTGTGGCGCCTCTACATAAACGAGGAGGGTGAGCTCGATCGAATCATCAAGGATGTTGCACCGACGGAAGACTTCGAAAGACTCTATCATCAAACCGTGAAGAAAGTCGGTGACGATATCGAAACGCTCCACTTTAACACGGCCATTTCTCAGATGATGATCTTCGTCAATGAAACGATGAAGCTGGAAGTCCGCCCGCGTAGAGAGCTTGAGGGATTTGTCCAGCTGGTGGCACCGTTTGCACCGCATCTGGCCGAGGAGCTGTGGGAAAAATTGGGACATATGACCTCGCTTGCCTTTGAACCATGGCCGGTGTATGATGAAGCAAAATGTATTGAGTCGACGGTCGAAGTAGTTCTGCAGATCAATGGGAAGATTCGATCGAAAATCGCAGTGGCGCTCAATACAGCATCTGCCGAGCTGGAACGGATGGCGTTTGAAGATCCGAATATCAAACGGTACATCGAGGGGAAACGCATTCTCAAGAAAATTGTTGTACCGAATAAATTGGTCAACCTGGTCATTGGAAATGAAGCTGGACTGAAGACATGATCCAACTGTCCGTCGTCATTATTACTTATAATGAAGAACACAACATCGAGCGATGTCTGACCTCCGTCAAAGGGATTGCTGATGAAATTGTTGTCGTGGATTCGTACTCGACAGATCGGACACCGGATATATGCCGATCTTTCGGCGCAGAAGTTATTCAGCACAAGTTTGAAGGACATATCGAGCAGAAGAATTATGCCGTGGATCAGACAGCTTATTCGTACGTACTTTCCCTTGATGCGGATGAGGCCCTTTCAAATGAACTGAGAACATCGATTGCTTCCATCAAGTCAAACTGGCGGTGTGATGGATATGAAATGAACCGGCTGACAAATTATTGCGGCGCGTGGATACGGCATGGAGGGTGGTATCCGGATCGTAAGATTCGTTTATTTCATAAACAACAAGGGAAATGGACGGGAGTCAATCCGCACGATCGCTACACGATGAATGCTCCGGATGCGAATATCGGATACCTACAAGGGGATATCCTTCATTATAGTTATTATTCCATTTCCGGCCATATTAAACAAGTTGATTACTTCACGGAAATCTCAGCCGGCGTCATGTTTGAAAAAGGGCGAAAAGCATCGATGACACGACTGCTCGTCTCTCCAATTTTTCGATTTATACGCGATTATGCATTCAAAGGGGGTTGGATGGACGGGTACTATGGCTTTGTCATTTGCATCATCTCCTCCCATGCAGTATTTTTAAAATATGTTAAACTCCGTGAACTATGGAAACAGCACAAAAGGAGACATGTATGAATACAGCAGAGAAGAACGCATCTCTCTTGTTCAGTCTGGTGATGACGTTTCAAGCAGCCGCCATGCAGCAGATGGGAAAACTGAAAAATCCAATATCCGATAAGATAGAACGTGACCTTCAACAGGCGCAATTATCGATCGACATACTGGATATGCTCGAGGAAAAAACGCGCGGAAATCTTTCGGATGATGAATCCCGTTTTTTGAAAGGGATTTTGCAGGAGCTGAAGCTGAATTATGTCGATGAATCAACCAAGGAACAAAAGGTTGACCAGAAAGATGAACAGAAGGTTGAGCAAAAAGATGAACAGAAGGAACAGGCACCATCATGACATTCGGAATATGCGGAAACCTGGATAAGGTGGAACTGCCACAGGTCGTAGAACGGCTTGTTACCCGGTTCAAAAAGGAAAACGTACGATATATTCTGCCGGAATCGCTCGCCAAAGGGTTGCGCGGAAAGATCGATAAACGCCTGCTTCGGCGCTCGGATATTGTAGCAGAAAAAAAAGTAGCGACAGCGTGCGATATCCTTATTTCTCTTGGTGGCGATGGAACGATTCTTCGGATGACGCGTCTTGTCAGCGGTCATGGCACACCGATCCTCGGAATCAATCTGGGGAAATTAGGGTTCCTCGCAGAAGTCTCACTCGCTGAGCTCGATGAATGTCTTACCGAAATTTTACGAGGCGATTACCGGGTGGAAGATAGAATGATGCTGCAAGCCCGCATCAACAATTCCCGGAGCTTGATGTACGCACTCAACGATATTGTTCTTGATCAAACGAGTTCTTCGCGCATGTTCAGTGTGCAGACATTCGTAAATGGTGAGTTCCTATCGATGTTTACCGGTGACGGCGTGATCATTGCAACACCGACCGGATCAACAGCATACGTGCTTTCGAATGGCGGTCCGATTGTGACGCCAACCAATCATTCAATCCTCATCAGTCCTATTTGCCCCCACACACTGACCGCGAGAACCGTTGTTGTTCCTGAGGAATCCTTAATTACGCTCAAGGTGCAGACTGCACCCGGAGAAATTCATTTGACCGCTGATGGTCAGCCTCAAACATCAATACGGACTCCGCTGGAAATCACTGTCGAACGCTCGGCGTTGACCACGAAACTCGTGAAGCGCAAGAATACGAGCTACTATGACGTGCTGCGGAGAAAACTGCACTGGGGGAAAGATGTACGCAATTCAAAACTCGGCGATCTCTAATTTGCCTGCGCCCCCTCATCAATCCACTTCCTGACACCATCTATTTGGTTCGTCGTTAAAGGCTTATTCCGAAAAGGCATCTGGGGGGAAAGCCTTCCGTCAAGGTACATGACGAGGGGGCTCGTACTGCCATGAGAAGGAATGACGATCTTCGGCTGATAATCAATGAGGGAATGCCACGCATCGTACTCGAGGGTGAGATTTGCCGCCGGCTGGCTGCCGCCGTGACATTGCGAAGAGACGCATGTTTGTCTGAAGAGCGGTTCAACATGCTTTGTAAAGCTGATAAGACTATCGGGGAAAACAATATCCGAAGTATACGTTTGATTGTTCTCATCGGCACATGAAAAGGCGAAGAAGGCAAACCAAAAGAAAAAATGAGGAAGGAAAACCGAAGCGATCCGGGCAGCTCTTGTGCGAATATTCATCGAAGTTTTTTTTTCTGAGAAAATTATGATTCCGGTGATCTCATGATCAACATAATCAAAACTCGTTCCCGCTGCAATGAATTTCTCGTTGACTTTGCTTTGATCCTTGGGTATATTTGGGGTGAGAATGGGCCGTTAGCTCAGCATGGGAGAGCGCCACAATGGCATTGTGGAGGTCACCGGTTCGAGCCCGGTACGGTCCACGAAAAGGACAATCTCGAGGATTGTCCTTTTTTCTTTCCTATTCGTTGAGAGAAGAGTGTTTACCATGATTGCTGCACAGATCAAATTAACATCACCTGACGAGCTCTCCATTACCTGGGACGACGGACATGCGAGCATAATCTCTTTACGAACATTACGCGATCATTGCCCCTGTGCCGGCTGCCAGGGAGAAACGATCCTCCTTAAAACCTATCTACCGCAACCAAAGCCAAAACTTCCGGGAATGTACACTCTGACAGGTGTTCAGCAGGTCGGTCATTATGCAGTTCAGATGTCGTGGGGAGACGGACATGCCACAGGTATATATCCCTGGCAAATTCTAAGAGACCTCTGTGAATGTCCGGACTGTCTGTTGAAAAAAGGAAGTGAATAAATCCTTCGAAGAGCTGCGGGTTCCCTGCGAGAAATATTCTTGCAAGCCGAACGAAGTGTTCGTATATTTGTACAGTTGTTAGAAATACCATGGACGCCTAGCTCAGTCCGTCGCACGTCTGTGCGACGAGATCTCGTCCATCGTAAAAGCGATGGACGGACTGGTTCAATGCCCCTTGTAAAAAATTGGTTCTTTGGTTTTTTGGGCGCTTAGCTCAGCTGGTTCAGAGCGTACGCCTCACACGCGTAAGGTCGCAGGTTCGATCCCCGCAGCGCCCACAAATTTCTTCTCTTGACATTTGGTTTGGTTCTCACCATGAAAAGTGCTTCTGACCTGATCAGCTGAATAGTTCAAAAGCATGTCTTTTCAATCACCCTGCGTTGATCACTATACTGCTCCGTCGAAAAGAAATGCGCCCGGATATAAGAACCGTTATGTCTGAATCATGCTCCTGAGCCTGTGCTCAAACTCCCGACACGATACCGGATAATCGATTCTCATGAGTGTCGTTTGCTTTAAGGATATTGTGAAGCGCAAGGGTAACGAAACCCCGGATAGGATATATTTCAAGTGAGGTGAAGGCATTGGTACCGGGAAATGCGGCGCATCGATGTCTGCCGGATATACCATGAGATTCCTCGAATTTCAGGTTGACATTTGAAGCCAACCCAAGTATCTTTGAATAGTTCAGCCACGCATAATTTCATATTCGACGGATCATTTCGCAATGCAGGACGCTTCTGAATCTAACGCCAGAAAACTCGCCGCCATTATGTTCACGGACATTAAGGGCTTTTCTGGTAAAATGGCTAAGAATGAGGCGGCAGCATTCGAACTCCTCAAAACCCACGATGCCATCATGAGGGTTCTCACGGCAAAGTTTAACGGAAAGGTTGTAAAATCCATCGGTGATTCCTTCATGGTAGATTTTTCGAGTGCCGTTAATGCCGTGAAATGTGCGATCGAAACACAGAAGAGATTCTGGGCCTTCAACCGAGGGAAATCGGAATTTGATAAGATTGAAATTAGGACAGGGATTCACGTTGGCGATGTACTCATCCGCGGAGATGATATTTATGGCGATGGAGTAAATATTGCGTCGCGAATCGAGGCACTGACAGATCCGAGCAGAATTTGTATTTCGTCCGATACCTATAACCAGGTGCGGAATAAAATGGAGTTGTCGGTCTTCAGTCTCGGTGCGCTCGAACTCAAGAACATCCCGGAGCCTGTTGAGGTTTTCGAAGTGCTGATTCCTTCCATTCCGGAACTCTCCAAACCGTCTGCGAAGGCAGTGGACGCTTCACTGAAGAAGAAAACTGCTGAGGCCGGCCTTCAGCAAGCGGAAGAATCCCGGGAATCTCAGCATGTTGAGCAGCGAGAAATGAGTGCTCTGGTTGATCAGATCAAGGAAGAAGAAATCCGAAGGGAAAAGATTTCAGAGCGCTATACACAGGCAGAAAAATTTTTTGATTCAGGCCAAATAAATGAGGCTGAACAGGCCCTGAAAGAAATTTCAAAAATCGATCCCAATTATTTGGGAATCATCGACCGCCAGAAAAAGGAAGATGAGATCGGGCAGCAGATTCAGGCGTATGTCGATCGCGCGCATGTTCTCCTGAAAGAAGGGAAACTCGATGAGGCCGAACTTGAAGTGAATGAAGTGTTTCGACTCCTCCCGCTCCATGGTGGTGCGCAGCAAGTCCTCTCTTTGATTGAGGAAGAGCGGTACCGACGGCAGGAACAGCAACGGATCAAATTTGTTGAAGTGGGCCGACAGCCGAAATCGGGCCAACAGCCGAAATCGGACCAACAGGAGAAGGTCGATCAACTGCTTGACCAGACTCGGCGATATTTGGAGACAGAACAATTCAAAGATGCGAAGTCTGCGCTCCAGAGCATCTATCTGCTTGACCCAAATAATTCGTCGGCGCACAGACTCAGCGAGAGTGTCCAGCAGGCAGAACAGGCAAAAGCGGAACTCCTCCGGATCCAGGCGAAGCAGGAGGAGGAGAAAAGACGCTTCGAAAAGCTTGCTGTGCTCCAACGCAAATTGGGTGAACAGAAAGCGCGGAAGGCTGCGGCGAAGGCTCTTTACATCCGTCAACAGCGCGTAAAAAGAATAAGCACGATTTCAGTCGTTATTCTTCTGATAATCCTCACAGCACTTGAACTGCCGCATATGCTGGAATGGTTCTTCCCAAAAAAAACTTCAATCGCCGTGCTGCGATTTACTAGGAGTGATTCCAATTCGACCAGAGATGAATTCGCTTACGTCTTGCCATTGTTCCTCTCCAAAGATCTCTCACAATGCCAGCATCTGAAGGTAATTTCTTCGACGACCTCATTCCTGTTTGATCCAAAAATTGCCGATTATGCAAAGATCGCCTTGGAGCTTTCCGTTGAGTATATACTCATCGGAACTGTCCAGGAACACGACGGTCGATACAGAATCGTTTTTCGCCTTCTGCGTCCAGCAGAACAGAAAGTAGTTTCCCAAGACACTCTGGAGGGAAGTCTTGCATCGCTCCACAATCTCCGAAACAACATCCTGACGGCAGTCATTTCAAAAATGGGGATACGAACACCTCTTCCGGAGATTCGTCCCCCCACAAAAAATATTGCAGGATATGAGAAATATTTGGATGGAATTATGGAGCTTCAGCAGGACTCTCTTGATTCGATGGAACAAGCAGAACAACGATTCAGAGAAGCCTTAGATCTCGATCCTGTGTTTCCCTCAGCACAGGAGGCATTAGCGAGAGTGGAATTGAGCCGGTACATAAGCACGAAAGAAATCTTCTTTCTCGAGAAAGCACGCGAGTACGCACAAAGCGCATTAAAGGTACAATCGAATCTCGCGGAAGCTTCGTTTATCCTTGGAGAATACTATGTTCAGAAACAGCAGTTCCAAAAGGCGGTAGAGTATTTTGGAAACAGTCTCCAGCTCCAACCTCAAAATCCTGAAGTATTGAGAAAGATGAGTCTTCTTTCCTTGATGACAGGAAATTCAGAACAAGCGCAGAAGTACGCACAGGCTGCTGTCGACCAAGATCCGAAAAATCCGGAATCGTACAGGACTCAGGGACTTGCCTGGCAAGCTGAGAAAAAATATCCGGCTGCAGCCAGTGCATTTAAGGAGGTCATACATCTGGGATCCCAAGATTCTCTTACGACGACCGATTATCTGTTAAATGTTTGGATGAGTAGTGGACTTCAGGAACTCGTCATCCAATACTGTGAATTGGTGGTCAAGACCTATCCGGAAGATTATCGATACTACTATTGGTGCGGTCGTGCATATCAGAGTGCTATGAAAATCAACAATGCGCAGCAATGGCTAGAGGATGGTCTCGTTCAGGTCGAAAACTGTCTGGATGCAAATCCCGCCGATGCCCTTGCACAGGTCTATAAGGGATTATTTCTCACCCGTCTTGGAAAATTCTCAGAAGGGGAAGCTGCCGCGGTAAAAGCTCTGGAGATGGATACAGCCTCTGGTGAGATTGGCTATAGGCTTGCAAATGTCCTGAGTATCCAGGGTAATAAGGTAAAAGCATTGGCAGCCTTCAAAAAAGCGTTGGATAAGCACTATTGCTTTCTCGAAGTGTGGAATCCCGATGAATCGAAGATTTCAGATGAACCTGAATTCCACGCTGTTACGAGAAAAATTATTGATATACCTCCTTTCGCTCAATAAGAAATGATAGTCTCCTTGCACGACACTGCCTTGAGAGAATTCTCGTATAATCCGGATCGATCTGTACTATCCTGAGACGTCGAACCCTCCTTTGGAAATCTTCTGTTAAGGTAATTATTTCGAACGGATGCTTTCCATTGACTGTACTTGCCCCCATCGTGGGTCAAAAAAGGAGCGGCAGATGGGCAAGAAACGACTTAGTGTAGAATCAATCGTGGCAATGCTATGAGCAGTAGATGTTTGAGTCGTAAAAGGACAACCAATGCTTGAGACTGTGCGGCAATGAGGAATCAGCGATGCGACGTATTACAAATGGCGGAAAGAATTCGGCGGGCTTCAAGTTGACTAAGCCAAACGCTGTAAGGAGTTGGAACAAAAGAACCTCCGCTTACGAAAAGTTATAGCCGATCTGACGATCGATAATTCTATTCTGAAGGAGGTCGCACGGGGAAACTGCTGAGCCCGGATAAAAAGCGTTGGGCGCAAAAATTCCCAGCGCATACATCTTCCGAGAATTCCCCTTCGAAGGTTGTGAGGTTTTTGCGGTGGCTTTAGTATAATATATTCTATATTTTGAAATGCATGTTAAATGGTGTTAGTCACCATCACCAAAGTAGTGACCATTAAAAAGAATATATTCTTGTTTTGTGTGTCCATAATCCCACGAAACAAGTTAAAACAAGAGGTGAGAGAATTTTTGAAATTCTCGTACGCGTAAGGTCGCGGGTTCGATCACCGCAGCGCCCACATACATTGCCGCTTTTAGGTGTGCACTTTTTCTTTTTTTGCAAGAAGAAGGATCATTGTTATGCCCGATGAAGTCTATCAACGGCTTGCCCGGCAACTGAACGCACTTCCGAATCATTTCCCGGCCTCCCCAAGCGGTATCGAACTCCGATTGTTGGCAAAGCTGTTTACTGTCGAAGAAGCAGGACTTGCCAGCGGAATGTGCCTCGAAGGCGAATCTGCAAACACTATTGCTTGTCGTACAGGTTTAGATCCAAAAGAGACTCGCGATACGCTGAAGCGGATGGCAGCAAAAGGTCTAATTGATCTTCGGAAAGGCGAAGGGGAGTTTGCATACGCTATCAAGCCTTTTGTTGTTGGATTCTATGAAGGCCAATTGCCCCGGATGGATGCTGAAATGGCGGAGCTTTTTGAACAATACTATCAAGAAACCCATGGAGGGATTTTACGGGATTCGCCAGCTCACCACCGGATCATTCCCGTTGAAACCGCAATCCCTTTTCAGGTAGATATTCATCCATATGAACGTGCAACCGAATTACTCGAAGGGGCATCGTCATGGGGAGTGCGCGACTGCATTTGCCGTAAGCAGCAGCAGCTTCTGGGGAAGGACTGCGGCCGTCCGCTGGAGGCGTGCCTGGTGTTTTCGCATAACAAGAATGCTTTCGACAGGAGTAAAGTTGACCGCGCGATCACAAAAGAGGAGGCGATGCAGATCCTTCGCAGTACGGAAGATGCAGGACTCGTACATTCTTCAGGTAACTTCCGCGATGGGCTGGAGTATATCTGCAACTGCTGCACATGCTGTTGCGGGATCATGCGCGGCATCGCTGAATATGGAATCATGAGTGCTGTTGCCCGTTCAGATTTCCATATTGCGTTCGAATCCGATTTATGTTCTGGCTGCGGCATCTGCGTCGAGCGATGTCAGTTCCACGCACTTTCAGTCCCCGATGGAATTATTGCCGCAGACGACAATCGTTGTATGGGCTGCGGATTGTGCGTAGCGGTATGTCCAACGGATGCACTTCATTTGGATCGCAGACCTGCAGGAGAGGTTCTTTTGCCACCTGCCGACATTAAAGAATGGAGAAAGCAGCGTTTGTCGGCACAAGGGGCTTCGAAAAGTGAAATCATTGAACAGTAAGAACTTCCATAACTATTTCATCTTCGAAATTCCAGTATCAAGGAAAGAGTTCTAGACTTCCACAGTTGCTTTCGTTGGAGCGGTTGGTTATATTATTTATAGATACTAAGAAAGATTTTGTTATTTCAAAATTTAAGCCGGTTCCCTTGGCGTTCTTTGCCTGTCCATTGTAACCCTTGCGTTTAAAAGCTAAACCGCTAAGATCGCCAGGAATCGTAAAATTAGTATTTGCTCAGATTTTGTAGAGCATAAATTATTCAGATCCTGTTGACAATAGACTGGAAGAAACAAGCATTTCAGATGTCAGTGTTCTTTGAGATGTTCCTTTAATTCCTATCCGGCGAGGTAGGGAAGGGATTCACGTGAATGAAGAATGACGAATAGTCATTGAAGATTAGTTCTTGATCATTCATCCCGTCTTTATAAGAGACATTTCAGCGGGCAGGCATTCTTCACTCATCATTCTTCAATCGTCATTCTCGACCCCCTTTTCCTCTATCGCTGGAACCGGGGGTTTTCCATTTTAGGAAAGGCAGATGATGATGAAAACAAAAGTACTCGATGCCGAGAGTTTCCGGCGCACGGTTACTCGTCTCTCGCACGAAGTTGTGGAAAAAAACAAAGGCGTTCAGGACGTTGTGCTGGTGGGTATCAGAACACGAGGTGAATTTCTGGCTCATCGTGTTGCGAAAATAATTGAGGAAATCGAGCACACCAAAGTACAGGTGGGCATCCTCGATATTACCCTGTACCGTGACGATCTCCACGGACGTCTGGATCAGCCGGAATTGAAAAGCACGAAGATTCTCTTCGACATCCGGGGTAAAATTATCGTGCTGATCGATGATGTGCTTTTTACAGGGAGAACGATCCGCTCGGCACTCAATGCGCTGATGGATCTTGGACGCCCGTCGATGATTCAGCTCCTGGTTCTGGTAGATCGCGGACATCGCGAACTGCCCATTAAGGCTGATTTTGTCGGCAAGAATGTACCGACATCCCGCGGCGAACAGGTCCAGGTAGCAATGACAGAAACGGATGGAGAAGATGCGGTGTATCTCATAGGACTTGATGAGAAGGAGAGCGCACAATGAAATTGCAAAGCCGTCATTTACTCGGTATGGAAGGAGTCAGGAAAGAAGATATCACACTGATTCTGGATACGGCATCATCCTTTAAAGAAGTCCTGGAACGACCGATCAAGAAAGTTCCGCCGCTGCAAGGTAAGACCATTGTGAATCTTTTTTTCGAAAGTTCAACCCGGACCCGGATTTCCTTTGAACTCGCGGAGCGGCGTCTTTCAGCAGATGTAGTGAATTTCGCAGCATCCGGAAGCAGCGTCAGCAAGGGGGAAACATTGAAGGATACCGCCCGGAATATCGAAGCGATGAAGATCGATATGGTCGTTATTCGTCATGCAGCATCGGGTGCACCGCATTTCCTCACCCGTGTCGTCAAGGCAAATGTTATTAATGCCGGAGACGGCGCACACGAACATCCGACGCAGGCATTGCTCGATATGATGACGTTACGGGAAAAGTATGGAACGCTCGAAGGTCTCCGTGTCTGCATCGTCGGGGACATCGTACACAGCCGGGTTGCACGCTCGAATATCTTTGGACTAAAAACGATGGGTGCGGAGGTCTCCGTCTGCGGTCCGGCAACATTGATTCCGCGGAATATCGAAGAGCTTGGTGTTCGTGTGTATCATCGTTTGGAGGACGTTATTCCTCACGTCGATGCGCTCAACGTTCTCCGCATTCAGCTGGAACGTCAGAAAAGCGGACTGTTCCCTTCCTTGCGCGAGTATCATCGCTATTTTGGCGTCACGAAGGCAAAGGTGGACCGGGCTCCCAAACCTATCACGATTATGCACCCCGGGCCGATCAACCGCGATGTCGAACTTTCCGCAGACCTGGCAGATGGTCCGCATTCCGTTATTCTCGAACAGGTAACCAACGGTGAAGCCGTGCGGATGTCGGTACTCTACTTAATAGGAACTTCGAACTAAAGGAAGCGACCATGAAACTTCATTTGAAATCCGGCCGATTGATTGATCCCGTCAAAGGAAAAGACACTGTTACCGATATGACGATTATAGATGGAAGGATCGAGCGTATCGGACCGTCACTCTCGTCAGATCGTTCTTTCGAGACCATCGATTTAAAAAACCGGGTCATTGCTCCGGGGTTTATTGATATGCATGTGCATCTGCGTGAACCGGGGTATGAGCATAAAGAGACCATCGAAACAGGCTGTGCTTCTGCAGCGGCCGGTGGATTTACTGCCGTTTGCTGTATGCCGAATACAAAACCGGCAATCGATGAGGAATCTGTCGTACGGTATGTACAGGAGGAGGGAAGGCGGGCTTCAGAAGGTCTCGTAGATGTCTTTCCTATTGCCGCAGCGACGAAAGGACGCAACGGTGAAGAATTATCACCGATGGCAGAACTCTCTCAAGCCGGTGCAGTCGGATTGTCTGATGATGGTTCTCCCATAGCGAGTGCAGAACTCATGCGCCGGATTTTTGAATATTCTTCCATGTACGGCTTACCGGTCATCCAGCATGCTGAAGAATCATCGATGACAAAATATGGATTGATGAACGAAGGATTCGTTGCGACAAGGCTCGGGATGCCCGGTATCCCACCAATTGCAGAAGAGTTGATGATTACCCGCGATATCGTTCTCCTCCGATATACTCCGCGGGCAAAATATCACATTGCCCATATCAGCACTGCGGGTTCGATCGATTGTGTCCGGAGGGCAAAAGCAGAGAAATTGAACATCACCTGCGAAGCGGCGCCGCATCACTTTACGCTGACTGATGAATCATTGGAAAGCTTCGATACAAATTTGAAGATGAATCCGCCGCTGCGCACGAAGATGGACATTCAGGCGATCAAAGAAGCTCTGCGTGACGGTGTGATTGATGTGATTGCTTCGGATCACGCTCCGCATACCATCGACGAGAAGGAGGTCGAGTTCGCGGAAGCTCCTTTCGGCATCGTTGGTCTGGAAACGATGCTCGGATTATCTATTACGGAACTTGTCCTGCAGAAATTCCTCACGCTCTCCCAATTGATAGAAAAACTTTCCGTCAATCCGAGACGTATTCTATCGCTGCCTCCTATCGTGATTCACGAAGGAGAAATGGCGAACCTCACATTCTTCGATCCGGAAATGGAATGGAAAGTAGATACACAGGCCTTTCGATCGAAGTCGAAAAACTCTCCGTTCCATGGGCGGACACTGAAAGGGAAGGCCGTCGGCATCATCAATCATGGGAAGGCCAGGTTCGCTCATTCTTAGATGAGTGTACAGAATTGAAGACATCTTTTTCTGTATTGAGGACAATAGAAAGAAAGATTTTCACAGAATTAAGAAAATAGGCAGTTCTCGGAGTGGCACATTCCTTGGATGAGTATTCAATGAAATGAACACTGAAAGGAATTGCCATGAAACCTCTCATGCTCCTGCTGACTGCTTCAGTACTGATGTTGGGATGCAAGGATGAACTCGAGATTGATACGACACCGCCTCCACCGCCGCAGGGTATAAGAACTATTTCACTCGACAATGCTGTCGAAATCCAATGGCTGCCAAGCCAGGCAGACGATGTGAAGGGATATAAGGTATGGGTAAACAATACCTATGACGGTCGGTATCGATTCATCGCCTCCACCGCCGACACAAAGCTTCTTGATTACGGTGCGGTGAATGGCACGACGTATTATTACGCCTTGAGTGCGTACGACTTTCATAATAATGAAAGTGCTTTGAGCAAAGATGTCGTATATGATACACCGCGTCCTGAAGGATTTGGTGTGGCGCTTGTCGATACGAGTACCTCGCGCAATCTCTCCGGGTATGGATTTGCGCAATATTCAGTGTTGAACTGTTATGATATTGGTACAGATGTCTTCTTTGTGAATAAAAATGGACGTCTGATCCTGCAGGTATGGTCTGACACCGATATACAGGATATGGGATTCACCAGTTCGCTCGACGAAATATCTTCTTCACCGAATGAAGGATGGGCTCCCTCGAAATCTGCTGAAGCCATTCCAGGACATACCTACGTCATCTGGACGGTCGATAATCACTTTGCAAAGGTTCGTATAAAAGAAACAGGATCCGCCAGAGTGGTATTCGATTGGTCCTATCAAACCGCAATAGGCAACCCTGAATTGACAAGGTCGAATGTCTTACGAGAAGGAAATCGGCGGTTGGATCGGATTCACCCCTGATAGACGTATTGATAAAATTGAGCATACTGCACAGAAGGCGATTCCTCGAGCACGTAGAGAAGAGGAATCGCTTTCTCATTCATTGACTTTCTCGGCGTTTTCTAATACTTTGGACGCGGATGATGCATTGGATTCTTACGATATTCCTCTTGGGATCAGTGATGGTAGCACAGGTAAAGCAGCATCCTGGGCCGGCTCAAAAAAAGCCACATCCCGAAATGCCGCTCCCTGAGGAACAGAAGCGATCTCCAATCCTGGAAATCTTGAAGAACGTTGAACAAGGTATACGGGTCAACGCTCTCCATGAGTTTGAAGGTGATCTCGGAACGATGGTTTCTCTCTCCATTGCTTCTGATGAACGGGGATATTTTTCAATGAATCAGGCTGTATCGATGCTTGCGAAATATTTTTCCAGCAGACGGCCGATCTCGTTCACGTTCTCCAAGGTTGTTGAATCAGGATCGACTCCGTATGCAACCGGTCGATTCCTTTATGTTCAAAAGGGGAATCAGGAATCCGCACAGGTATATATAGCGCTCACACGGCAGGAATCACGGTGGGTCATCAGCCAATTTAACATTTATTGAGTTTGTGATGGGAATGTATAACCGTTTTCCCAAATATGCGCGCCCCGCGATGTGGGGCTTTTTTGTTTGTCTCGTCTGCGCCGCTCTCATATCCGCTGTTCGCATTCTTGCTCCATCGTTTCTCGCCTCCCGCTGGAATTCAAATCATGCAGAGTGGCGGGAGCGTATTGAGCTGGATATCCACGATACCTTCCAGCAGCGTGTCCTGCGGCTTCAACGGATGGCGGAAAAAGCTTCGCAGGATATCATCGCTGCCCGCCAGGTAATTCGGCAGAATCAGACTGCCTCGCTCAAAACATTTCAAATATTGGATTCATACCATGACCGCGATGATCAAACATTTGATATCGTTGATTTTCAAGGAAATGTTCTTGCATGGAGTGGTCCCAGTATAACGACGAAATATTCGGGGGTTCTTGGTCAGTCTCCCCCGGCGCGGTTTACTCGCCTAACCCGTAATGGATTACATACCTACTTAACTGCCGGTACCCGCCTTTCTGATGATTCTCTTTATGTCCTTGTCAGTGAGCCGCTTGAACTGAATTCACCCATCTCCAATCGATTTATTCAAAATGTAAGCTTCGGTGCGGAACTTTCAGAATACTTAAAAACGCCGGTAACTCTTATTCTGCCTCAGGAATATAGTTTGCATGAGAAAGAATTCCTTGTTCCTGTGACCGATGAAGCGGGGATTGTCATTGCAGAGTTCTCAGTTGTAGAACAAACTCTTGAAGGTGAGATAGCATCTATCATGGAATTGAGCGGGATCATGCTAGCGCTTTGCGCAGCCTGCGGAAGCCTCTTCCTCGCAAGTGCAGGCCTGTTTTGGATTTCAGCCAAACAGCGTCCCCGACACTTCCTGATGGCAGCAATCCTGTCCCTCTGGATCGTAAGATGTATTTGGCGACTATTGGAAGTCCCTTCCAGCCTTATAGGCGGCTGGTTCTTCAGTCCGAACCTGTACGCATCGCCATTTGTATTTGGTCTCAGTTCTTCACTGGGAGAACTTATGATAAGCCTGGTAGTGCTGGCGCTCAGCACCTGGCTTGTCTTGGTACACATTGTCTTCGGTCAGGGAACAAATGACGCAGTCTCAAGAATGGGTACACGCCTCGGTCGTGCGGGATCAATGGTGCTGATCTCGGTTGGCGGTCTGCTGATGCTGTGGTTCTTCCGCGGCTTTGATGAAGCACTGAGGAGTTTTGTTTTTGATTCAACCATTCATTTTAATGTTCCGTCAAAGATGGTGTTGGACGGTACTGCCGCGCTGATGCATCTTAATATCCTTTTAATCGGAGCTTCACTGCTGTGCCTTTCTGTAACTGTTTTCTGGATCAGCAAAGCATTACTCTCTCTTCACTTTCCGCAAGGAGAAGTGCGAGGGCGTATTGTTTTAATCATTCTCATGGTTCTCTCTATCGCACTCTTTGCCTTCGTCGATGAGACTCCTCTTGTGCTTATTTTCTGGACTGTTTTCTTTGTCTCTTTGAGTCTCATAGTAATGGGGCGGATAACAAGCTGGAAAAAGGAGGAGATGGAAAGAGTTGCTCAGAAACGCCGGTTATTTGCGTGGTTAGTCCTTAGCTCATTTCTTCTAGGGACTCCCATTGTTCATCAAAAGCTCGCACTGCGGGAACGTAGGGAAGTAGAAATTGCAGCAAACGAGTTCTTAAGGCCGTCGGACAGCTGGTTGACCTATATTGTGCTTGATGGGCTTCGCTTATCGGCAGAGAATGTGGAGCGCGAATTGAGCACATCTTCCCGCTCTTTGGCGAAAGAGACCAATCTGGCTTTTGTTCTTTGGACAAAGACCTTGCTGGGGAAAGAAGGGTACAATTCCGCACTCGTTTTATATGATCCGAACGGGAATGAGGTAGACCGATTTGTGGTGGGGATGAGCAAGCAGGAACAGCGGGAGATTCTAACACAGGTATTCGATGGTGAAGAAGATGCCGTACATGTAACGGAGCGGGCCGGAACGAGAGAGTTCGGCAAACTGTATGGAGGCTGGTTGTCTATTCGTGATTCGAATGGACAAGTTGAAGGAAGTATTGCGTTGCTACTCGCGGAACATCAAAAAACTATTTTTCATGACGAAGAAACGGAACCGTTGAGACAATTCGGTGACCGTCTGAATAACGTTCTCGTGCGGGAAATTGCTGTTCATGAGTTTCGAAAAGATACGCTCATGTTTTCCACCGGGAAAAAATTATCTCCGGATCGGATACTCCCGGCGACAATCGAAAAGGAACTTCAACAAACACCTGCCGCACCTTTCTGGAAGTCCATGACAATCAATGGATATTCCACACAGACCGTGTTTCTGAAGGATCCCCTGACTCCTGAGAGAGATGTGGCGATCAGTGTTGAAGATTTGGACTTCCGATGGGATCTTTTCAACTATCTCAAGGAGATTTCCGTCTCTCTTCTTGTACTTGGAATTCTTGGGGTGTACATACTTTTTCAAAAAGGGAAGGGGAATGTCTTTTCCGTGGTTGGTTTTCGGGGGAAACTCTTCCTTGGCTTTGCCTGTATCACGCTGATCCCTCTGATCATTTTAAGTTATTATAACCAACAACTTGTTGCGGAGCGCGTGAAAGAACAGGTCGAGACGATGCTCTTTCACGATTTGAGCCAAATGCAGGAGCGTATAGGAACATATATCTCGGATGAAGAAGATTTTGTACACGGTGTGGATGATGATTTTTGCGAAGCACTCACAGCCGAATACGGAATCGATTTTTCCGTCTATAGGTATGCAGCCATCCAGGCAAGTAGCCGCTCTGAACTCTACCGTGCGGACCTTCTGGATGGGAGATTGAAGAGCGAGGCGTTCGCTTCGGTTGTTCTGGATGGGAAAAATTATACACTGCTGAATGAGAAAATTGGTTCTGTGAATTATGTGGTAGGATATGCACCACTCTCTCTCAATGGCAGCATTGCCGGTGTTCTTGCGATTCCGACCTTGAATCGGCAGAAAGAGATCGAATCTGAACTTGCTCAGCGCAATGTCTATGTGTTTGGCGCGTACGCGATTGTGTTCGGCCTTGCGTTAGTGGCAGGGGGATTCATGACCTTGCGGCTGGCAAGTCCGTTACAGCAGTTAACGCACGCCGCAAAAAAAGTTTCCGAGGGAAATCTTGATGTCAGTGTTGCCGTGCGGTCGCGCGATGAGATCGGTCTTCTCGCCCAGTCCTTTAATGACATGGTGGCCAAATTAAAAACCAGTCGGAGAGATCTTGCCAGGCATGAACGCGAAAGTGCCTGGAAAGAAATGGCAAAACAAGTTGCCCATGAGATCCGAAATCCCCTGACGCCTATCAAGCTTTCGATGCAGCATGTCCGGCAGGCGTTTAAAGACAAGGCATCAGACCGGGAAGAAATTCTCCAGCGCGTGACGCAGACCGTGATCGAGCAGATAGAAGCGCTTTCCCGCATCGCTTCGGAATTTTCTCTGTTTGCAAAGATGCCGGAAAGTAAATACGAACGAGTTCATATTGATGACTTGCTGCACGAAACAATCAACCTTTTCAAGGAGGTGCAGGGGATTGAATTCATCGATCGGCTTCGTTCTCCCGCTGTAACCGTGATTGCCGACCATGAATTGCTCCGGGGAGTCTTTATCAATATCATCAGGAATGCTATTCAGGCGATTGAAACGAAGGGGTCGATCACTCTCGAGACTTCAGTTCAGGAGCGCCTGTGCCTTGTGAAGATTTCCGATACGGGATCAGGGATTTCTGATGATATACGAAATAGGATCTTCGAGCCAAATTTTTCCACAAAGACAGAAGGAATGGGGCTAGGATTGGCCATAGCACGGAGAGTGATTGAGGATCATGGCGGAACGATATCCTGTGAGAGTCAGCGAGGAACAGGAACAATCTTTGAAATCCGGCTTCCCATCTAAACGAGATCATTTGAGAATCATCTCGCCGCAGATCTTTGCTGATGTTTCGGAAATACGCGCCGGTATGAGCACGAAGCTCGAGAGCGATCCGGATCGAACATTTGGAATGAATTTGAGTTATAGAGTGGGGGACGATCCTTCCCTTGTGAAAAAGAATCGGGATGCCTTTTTTGCCCGCATGGATATTGTAGAAAGCGAACTCGCTGTTCCGCTGCAGTGCCATTCCCAGAGAGTCTTGCGAGTTGATAAACCAGGCGAATACGAGGGATGTGATGCTCTCGTTACCAATCAAATGCACCTCGCACTGGCCGTTGTAGTCGCCGATTGTGTTCCGCTGTTGCTCGTTGATCCGGTTCATCATGCGGTCGGAGCTGTTCACGCAGGATGGAGAGGTACTGCTGGTAAGATTGTGCCACGAGCAGTAGAAAAAATGAAAACGGAATATCAAACAGATCCCGAACAGCTCAAAGTGTTTATTGGTCCTTCTGCCGGGAAATGTTGTTATGAAGTCGGCGAGGAAGTTGCTGTGATGTTCGGGGATAAACTCGTATCTTACAGCAAGAAGAAGTATTTCCTTGACTTAAAAGGTGAGAATGAAGCTCAACTCCGGCAGCAAGGGGTGGACGCACGGAACATTGAAATGAGTGATTCTTGTACGATCTGCGAAAGACAGGTGTTCCATTCCTATCGGAGAGATGGAAAGAGTTCTGGAAGGATGATGGCGGTCATTTATCTGAGGCAGTAGGAGGGTAGGGTGTATGTGCGGTATCGTCGGATATGTCGGAACACGGAATGCATTGCCGATCCTCTTGGAAGGATTGAAGCGGCTTGAATACCGCGGGTACGATTCTGCAGGAGTAGCATTATTGCATGGAGGGATACTCCAGGAGAGGAAATGTACCGGAAAGGTTTCCCAGCTCGAGAAATTAGTCAAGGGTATTCAGAATAATGCAACGATGGGCATTGGACATACACGCTGGGCAACCCATGGCGAGCCGACTGATGGGAATGCACATCCGCATATGGATTGTGCGGGAAAGATTGCGCTCATCCATAACGGCGTGATCGAAAATTATGCATCACTCAAGACCAAATTGAAAGCCTTGGGACATCGTTTCACATCAGAGACAGATACCGAAGTTATCGTTCACCTCATCGAAGAATTCTACAAAAAGAACAAGAATTTCGATCTTGCGTTTCGGGCTGCTCTCAGTGAGGTGACCGGAACGTATGGAATCGTCGTCGTGAGTGCCTATGAACCTGACACGCTGTTCGTAGCCCGCAGGGGAAGTCCTTTGGTGATAGGATACGGAGATGGAGAGGTCGTCATTGCCTCCGATGCCTCAGCATTGATCCAGCATACGCGAAAAGTGACGTACCTGGAAGATGGTGAGGTTGCGCTTGTCACGGCAGATGGAGTTACAACGAAAACGCTCGGTGATGTCGCCATTACGAAAGAGGTTGAAGAACTGACCTTCGATCTCGAACAGATCGAAAAGGGCGGCTTCCGTCATTTTATGTTGAAAGAAATTCATGAACAGCCCGAGACGATCCGGAATGCTATGCGCGGCCGATTACTGGAAGAACAAGGTACTGTCAAGCTGGGAGGTCTTGATGAAATCATCGAGAAAATCGCAAATGCTCCAAGATTAATCTTCGCTGCATGCGGCACGTCATGGCATGCTGCACTCATCGGCGAATACATGCTGGAGCAGTATGCCCATATTCCGGTAGAAGTGGAATATGCTTCCGAATTTCGGTATCGCAACCCAATTCTCAATAAGCATGATGTGGTGTTCCTGATCAGTCAAAGCGGTGAAACGGCGGATACCCTGGCAGCGCTGCGGGAAGCGAAGAGACAGGGGGCTACAGTTGTGGGAATATGCAATGTGGTCGGAAGTTCTATCGCACGTGAGAGCGATGGAGGAGTCTTCATTCACGCAGGACCCGAGATTGGTGTTGCATCTACAAAAGCATTTACCTCTCAACTCATTGCTTTATCACTCCTGACGATCCTCTTGGCACGGCGAAAAGGAATGTCCAAAGACCAGGGTGTCGAACTTGTCCAAGAGTTGAAACAACTACCGGAAAAGGTGCAGACCATCCTCTCTGATACAAAACAGATCGAATATATTGCGGGCGAATTCAAAGACACGAAGAATTTCCTCTACCTTGGCCGCGGCTATAATTTTCCAGCTGCGCTCGAAGGTGCGCTCAAATTAAAGGAAATCTCTTACATTCATGCTGAAGGATATCCTGCTGCTGAAATGAAACATGGGCCTATTGCACTGATTGATGAAAATATGCCTATCGTATTTATCGCACCACAAGATCGAACATATGAGAAGATCATGAGCAATATTCAGGAGGTGAAAGCTAGGCGTGGACGTGTCATTGCCATCGTCAATGAGGAAGAAGAGACGATCGGCCAATTAGCAGACTATATGATTCACGTACCTCGTACACTAGATCTGTTTGCCCCCATTCTCACAGTTATTCCCCTTCAATTACTCGCGTACTACATTGCGGTAGCCCGGGGCTGTAACGTAGATCAACCGCGAAATCTTGCAAAAAGTGTAACTGTTGAATAGTGCGTTGATATCTCCTCATTATTTTGTATATTTTCTAAACACATGTATGATCAGTAGAAAGACTGCGTAATATGAAACAGGAATCGAAATTTAAACCGAATGAATGGGCCTTGATACTCGGTGCATCAAGCGGATTTGGAGCTGCTGCGTCCCTAGAATTTGCCAGACATGGAATGAATATTTTTGGTGTCCATCTTGATCGCCAGGCGACTATGCCAAATGTACATACCCTTATTAAGGACATCAAACATACCGGAGCGAAGGCGGTATTTTACAATATCAACGCAGCAGATGGTATTAAGCGAAACGAAACGCTGGACGATATCCAGGAATTGTTCGGTACGGATTCCTCAGCAACAGTAAAAGTTATCCTTCATTCCTTGGCATTTGGATCATTAAAGTCGTTCATCCCTAAAAAGGGGGAAGAAGCGATAACCCAGGCTCAGATGGAGATGACAGTCGATGTGATGGCACACAGTCTCGTGTATTGGGTACAGGGATTAATTTCACGGAATCTCATGAGACGGGGAGGTCGTATCCTGGGCATGACAAGTTCCGGCGGCCATACTGCGATGCCGTATTACGGTGCGGTTTCAGCCGCGAAAGCAAGCTTAGAAGCACACATTCGTCAATTTGCGATGGAACTAGGACCTATGGGCATTACTTCCAATGCTATCATGGCCGGAGTCACCGATACGCCGGCGCTGCGAAAGATTCCAGGGAATGCCGGAATGATCGATGGTGCACGTGGGAAAAATCCTGCCGGACGGCTCACCACACCTGAAGATGTTGCAAAAGCTATCGTCCTCCTCTCGACGGACGAAGCGGGTTGGATATCCGGAAACGTCTTAGGCGTTGACGGCGGTGAAGACATTGTCGCATTCTTAGGTCAAAAGAACCACCACTAATCAGCAGCAACAACTCATACACAGAGGGAAAAGGAATCTACTATGTTCCAGTTCGAATTCACTGAAGAACAAAAGATGCTTCGAGAGATGGCACGAGATTTTGTGAACGCAGAAGTGAAACCGCTTGCCCATCAGATCGATGAAGAAGAAAAGATTCCTCAGGAATTGATCCGCAAGATTGCGGACATTGGATTCCTTGGTGCTTCGTTTCCTCAGGAATACGGTGGTGGCGGATTCGGCGAAGTCGGCTATTGCGTGATGCAGGAAGAAATGGGACGGGGGTGCCTGTCGACATCAACATTCATTGGTGCGCATCAGTCCATTGGTGCCAATGCGATCTACATCGGCGGTTCGGAAGCGTTGAAGAAAAAGTATCTGGTTCCTTTGGCAGAAGGGAAATTGATTGGTGGATTTGCATTAACAGAAGCAAATGCAGGGTCTGATTCGTTCAATTTGAGGACGAAAGCTCGGCTCGATGGAAATGAGTGGGTTATCAATGGCGAAAAACTCTGGATCACGAATGGCGGATTTGCCGACGTGATTTCGGTGTTTGCTCGAACCGAACGCGGCATCAGTGCATTTGTGGTCGAGACAAAAACTCCCGGTTTCAGCGCCGGTCCAAAAGAGAAAAAGATGGGTATCCGTGGCTCCATGACCAATGCCCTGACGTTTGAGAATGTCCGCATTCCAAAGGAGAACATCATCGGCGACGACGGCCGGGGATTTCTCATAGCAATGAAGACTTTGGATGCCGGACGCCTGGGATTGGGAGCTGCGTGTCTTGGTGCGATGAAAGAGTTGCTGGAAATGAGCACGAAGTATGCAAAAGAGCGGAAACAGTTTGATGCTCCACTCTCGCAGTTCCAGGCAATTCAATTTATGCTTGCCGATATGGCGATGACCATCTATGCCTTGGAATCCATGGTGTACCGGACTGCGCAGGAGTATGATGAGAAAAAACCTGTGTCGCGCCAGGCGGCTTATGTTAAACTTTACGCCTCAGAGCAGCTTTGCAAAGTTGCCGATAGTGCTGTACAGATCCATGGCGGGATGGGATATTCCAGGGAGCTTCCGATTGAACGGTACTATCGCGATGCGCGCATCAACAAGATCTTCGAGGGAACAAGCGAAGTGCAGCGTCTTGTTATCGCACGGGACATCTTAAAAAAGAACGGGAAAGTCTAAAATTCGCATCTTGACTTTCTGCTAAAAGTCTGGTAGTTTTCTATAGATTTCTAATGGTCCCGCTGAGGTCCGGCGGGTTTTTTATTCCAATTCTTCCAAATGGCAAATGAAGTACAGCTAAAGTTGAAGAAGAATTGAGAATCCCGCTGAGACGAAGCCGTATGCGGGATTGGAAGAAATTCAAAAAAATAGGATACTTGGTTCCCGATAGAAATCGTCGGGATCCTAAATTTTTCAGTGAACTTAGCCATGCTTCGCTCGCTAAGTTCAGAAAAATTTGGACAGGTAGCTCAGTTGGTAGAGCAATGGACTGAAAATCCATGTGTCGGGGGTTCAATTCCCTCCCTGTCCACACCAAAGGCGTTCACATTCGTGGATGCCTTTTTTTGTACCCTGCCGTTGTACGCAATCCTGTCAACAAACTGTACCCGATGTTTGTTTGGTGCTCTCGTTGTTGAAGATTGTGAGGAGGGTGGTGAGACGTAAAGTCCATGTCTCACATAGATTGATGCTCCACGAGGAATGTCAGAATTGCGTAAAATCAAAATAGACCAGACCCTTTCGCAAAGGATGCGTGGTTTAAATTTTACCAATAAAGGGATATTCTCTTGCCTAAAATATGAAAATCCTTATTTTAAGATAGCGGATTAAGTCAAAATTACAAAAAGCCTTCATGGTGGATATATTCTGCCTCCATCGGATAAAACACCCTCTTCAACTTTTCATTTTTCACTTGCTTCTATTTCTCTGCACCTTTATATTAAGTGCAGAAATATAGAACCATCCGAATGAACCAAGTACTTAAATATCTCAAGATTCAAAAGGGCTACGCTCGAATGAAGGAAATGAAGGCGAGCGGAATCCATACAAGAGAAATCCAAAAAGGTGTTGATTCGGGCCAAATCGTGAAAGTGAAGCCTGGTCTCTATCGACTAGCAGATCTTCAGCTAGGTGAATCAAACGGACTCGTAGAAGTCTGTCTTGCAATGCCTAAGGCGGTCATTTGTCTCTCTTCCGCTCTTGCATTTCACGAGCTTACCACATTCATTCCTAACGCTATTTCATATGCCATTCCGAGATCGGATAAACCGATCAAGTTCTCCTATCCTCCCATGGAATCGTACTATTTTTCCAAAGAGCAGTACAAGGCAGGAATCGAACACCACGAGACAAAGACAGGGCAGATACGGCTTTATGGCGTAGAGAAAACTATCTGTGATTGCTTTAGGTTTAGGAATAAACTTGGTGAGGATATCGCGATAGAAGGTCTTAAAACATATCTTCGGCAGCGCAGTCGGGATCTCAATAGACTGATGAAGTTTGCAGAGATCTGTCGAGTGAAAGGGATCATTTCTCAATATGTAAAGGTGCTTGTGGGATGAAGAAATCAACGAACAACATTCCTGCTTCCATCTTGGCACGTCTAAAGAATATCTCCGAAAAGGAAAACTTTGATTTCAATTTTCTCTTAGTGCGTTATATCCAGGAACGATTCCTTGCGCGGCTTGCAGGTTCAAAATATGTACAAAAGTTTGTCCTCAAAGGTGGATTTCTGCTTCTCGCGTATAATGTTGAAAAAGCAAGGCCAACGAGAGATATTGATTTTCTTGGCATCAATGTCTCACGCAACCGCAAAGAACTTGAGAACATTATTCGAGATATAGCGATTATGAAGTTAGACGATGGAGTTGATTTCATTCCTGAATCCATTAAAAGCGAAGAGATAAAAGAAGAAGCGGAGTATTCTGGTATTCGTATCCGCTTGATGGCTAAGATTGGGACAGCAAGGAATACAATTCAGCTCGACTTCGGATTCGGTGATATTGTCACTCCTAAGCCTCTTTTCATGGACTATCCGACATTGATGGACAAGAAAGGCGTAAAAGTACTCGCATATTCAAAGGAAACGATTGTAGCAGAGAAGTTTGAGGCAATAGTCAAACTCACCACGTTCAATTCTCGAATGAAGGACTTCTTTGATCTCGTATTCTTGGCTAATGAATTTGCGTTCAAGAGTTCTATTCTGCAATCTTCCATCAGCAACACGTTCAAACAGAGAAAAACAGATTTGAATGCTGCTTTAATATTATTGGATTCTGATCTCGGGGAGCAGGTGAAATTCAAAAACTCTTGGGAAGCATTTAAAAAGCGGACAAAAGTAACGTCTACAGATAGCTTCACATCCATCTTTTCTGAGATTCGACAATTTCTTGAGAGCATAGTAAAAGCAGAGCTTGAAAGCAAAAAAGTGGACCTTACGTGGAATCGAAAGAAAAGGAAGTGGGAGTAATATTCTTGTTTTCATAATCGATCTCAGATATACCAAAAAATCCTGATTGCTAATTTGTTTTGTCATAATGAAATCTAAATGTTGTTCAGTAATGCACTTAAACCAGCTTTAAGTGCATTTTTTATGTCCGGCAAAACTGAGTTAGTTGTATCAAAGGAATTGTGTTAGTAAAAGTATTAGCAATCCCTGGCACCTCGGAAAAATGTTGAAAGATTCCGAGCAAAGAAGATGATTTGAAGGGATCGGCACATGGATGTAGAGTCCATGTGTTATCTCTGTTGAAGATCAGTTTTCGTGTATAATCGAAGGTCTGAGAAGTAGCAAAGCTGCAGGTTTTTATGTCAATGGATTTATCTTGCTCAGTGGAACGAATTCAAAATAAACATTTGTGTTATTTTACTGCTCTATTCTGAATCAAGACAGATTCCGTCCAGTCTCATCTCAAAGAATGGACTCCCAAAAGAATTAATCCATTTTTCATCCCTTTGGGCGATTCCCGTTAAAATAAATCATGAGTATTCTTTTGTGAAACTTTGAAGAGGAAGGAACTTTTTAGTTCTCGAGGATGGATAAAATATTCTATAGTCCATTAAAATAGTACTTGACAAAAGCAAGTATTTTCGTTAGAATGTAAGCGGTTACATTGTAACCGCTTACATCGTAAAAGTCAAATCCATGAGCAAACAAAAAAAAATCACGATCCATGAAGTCGCAGAGCGTGCAGATGTTTCCATCGCAACAATTTCCCGAGTGTTTAATGGCAGTGATCTCGTGACCAAGAAGACTCGTGATCGGATCATTCTGATTATGGAGCATATGGGTTATATCCCCAATGCCTCAGCACGAAGTCTAAGCCGAAATAAGACAGATATGATCGGCTTACTCCTTCCTGATTTGTATGGCGAATTTTTTTCTGAAATCATTCGTGGTGCAGATGGTGTAGCGCATAAAGAAAAATATCATCTCCTGGTTTCAAGTTCGCACAGTAATAAAGAGGAACTGGAGACTGCTATTAAGATGATGAGTGGACGCGTTGATGGGTTCATCATCATGTCTCCACATCTTGACAACGAGACTCTTCTTACTCCTCAACTTAGCCTGGTACCTACTGTTATTCTTGGGTCTTCGGTACCTAATTCCGAATATACTTCTCTCCAAATTGATAACCTCGGCGGCGCAAAACAGATCACTCAACATCTGATTAAACTCGGTCATCGACGAATCGCGATCATTAGAGGAGATATAGAAAACGAAGATGCCAATGAGCGCCTTGCCGGGTATCTTGCTGTGCTCAAGAGTGCAAATATCAAAGTGAACGACGAGTATATTGTTGTCGGTGATTTTACTGAACACACGGGTTATCGTGCTGCGCAACAATTGCTTTCACTTCGGAACCGCCCGACAGCGATCTTTGCGTCGAACGATGAGATGGCGATTGGTGTGCTGCGTTATCTCCGCGAAATAAAAGTTGTTGTTCCAAAGGAAATTGCGGTGGCAGGATTTGATGATATCCAAATCTCAAGTCTTATCCATCCTTCGCTTACAACAGTACATATCAATATTAGTGAACTGGGATCACTTGGAATGGAGCAACTCCTCAAATCAATAAAGCGGATGAATGGAAAGCAAGGCAGAGAAAAAATTATTCTTCCTGCGCAATTGATTGTACGTGATTCGACACGTGCTTAGAATCATTATTCTCGTATAAATCTAATTAAATATAATCACTAATTAATGGAGGTTGTATGTATCCCTTACGTACGCATTTCTTGCTTAGAAGATTGTGGGTTATAGCCTTGTTGCTATCATCCACCATAGCTTTACATGCTGGTTCAAAAAATGCTGACAAAACGAATCTAGTTATTTTTGACGATCCGACATCGTTGGTCGCAAAGAATGCCGAGGCACCGGTAGTGCTGGACGGCAAGCTGGATGAAGCGGATTGGAACGGCGCACCGTCGTTGTTGTTCGGCAACGGAGCGTTCATGAAGAAGCAGGCAGGAGATCAGACGGTGACCGGCGGAGTCGATGTGAAGGCATCATTCGAATCATGGGGAGTGACCTATCATCTGCCGAACATAGACAGTTCGTGGGCACGCGTGAAGTTCCTGCGTAAAGGGATGGACCTGTATATCGGCGTGCAGTCGAACGACAAGTCGATCTGTAGATTTGATTGGGAGGGAGAAGGGATCTTCTTAAAGATCAAGAATTCGGTTGGAGACGACCAAGAGTACAAGTTATATTATCAGAACATCAGTACGGACAAAGACACGATCCGCTATGAAGAAGGCGTATTGAACTCGGGTGCAGGAGCAGGATACTTACCTGCTGGTTCTACGGCGAACGATACGATGGATATAGATAACGGGTATTCGGCGGAGTTGAAGATACGGTTGGATCGGTTGGGATATACAACAGACGTCAGTTCGGTTCAACTTGCGATGACCATTTTTGATCCGGATGGCTTCCAGTTTGATGCCTCCTTGCCATGGCCGTATGGGATGATGCCGTATGACAGTGTGCGCGGCAGTTATTACAAGTCATGGTGGGGCAGTGAGTGGGGTGGAACATACAGAACTGTGAACTTTACACCGGAAGTAGTAAAGTTTGACGATCCGACATCGTTGGTCGCAAAGAATGCCGAGGCACCGGTAGTGCTGG
>CAZYYD010000012.1:0-31160 GCA_964651225.1 uncultured Ignavibacteriaceae bacterium | reverse complement strand
ACAAGTCATGGTGGGGCAGTGAGTGGGGTGGAACATACAGAACTGTGAACTTTACTGTACCGTTTGATAATCCTGATACCGTAAAGGTTCCAGTGACAGCCACTGCAATGACACTCGATGGTAAATTAAATGAAGCAGCGTGGACGAATGCTCCAACATTGATCTTCGGTCCTCCGAATGCACTAAAAACCGGAACAGAAAACACCGTTACGGGAGGCGTCGATGTGAAAGCATCATTTGATTCATGGGGCGTGACTTATCATCTGCCGTACAAAGACACAAGCTTCACAAAAGTAAAATTCCTTGCTGCGGGAAATGATCTCTACATCGGAATCCAATCTCCCGATAAATCGATCTGCAAATTTGATTGGGAAGCAGATGGTGTGTTCATCAAAATCAAGAATTCTGTCGGTGACGACATAGAGTATAAATTGTACTGGCAGAACATTGGTACGAACAAAGACACGATCCGCTATGAAGAAGGCGTATTGAACTCGGGTGCAGGAGCAGGATTCCTAAACACAGGTTCGACAGTGAATGATACAACAAATGTGGACAACGGGTATACTGCAGAATTAAAGATCAAATTGAATACACTTGGATTTTCGCCGGCGACGAATAATAATGATCTAAAAGTTGCGATGACCATTTTTGATCCGGATGGCTTCCAGTTTGATGCCTCCTTGCCATGGCCGTATGGGATGATGCCGTATGACAGTGTGCGCGGCAGTTATTACAAGTCATGGTTGGGAAGTGAATGGGGAGGAGTGTACAAGACTCTTGCATTGCCGAAAACCACAGGTGTGATGGGACAGGGTGAGATTCCGTTGAAGTTCGCATTACAGCAGAATTATCCGAATCCATTCAATCCGACGACAGTGATTCAGTACTCTATTCCTGTTTCTTCGCAAGTGACGTTGAAGATATTCAACTTGTTGGGTCAGGAAGTCGCAACACTTGTGAACGCGGTACAAAACGCTGGTGACTATGAAACGAACTTTAATGCCAATACGTTGACTACCGGCGTGTATATCTATAGGATCCAGGCCGGCACATTTTTTGAAACAAAGAAAATGATGCTGCTGAAATA
Source organism: uncultured Ignavibacteriaceae bacterium (assembly GCA_964651225.1). Taxonomy (GTDB): domain Bacteria; phylum Bacteroidota; class Ignavibacteria; order UBA10030; family UBA10030; genus Fen-1298. The sequence goes on along the minus strand of CAZYYD010000012.1, from coordinate 30,070 downwards.
GATGCTGTTCGAAGCCGACGTAGAGAGGGGGAGATCTGCGTCGGCTTTTTCATAAATTTGATGAGGAAATATCAATGAAAAATTTCTTGGCAATCACACTTACCGCAATTGTACTATCCTCGTCCGGAGCTTGGAGCCAGCCAAAACGCACGGATGCAATTTGGGCACGGACAGCTCCCTCAGGATCCATCACAATTGATGGCGTAATGAATGAATCAGCATGGGCGGTGGCGGAATCACTTGTTGTTCAATATGGAAAAAGTGCCGGACTCCCGGGGAGTGGGTATATTGCAGAAACAGGCGTCGTTCTCGATTCGATCAAGGCTGTCGTAAAGTTCCTCGTGATGGGAGATTCGCTCTATCTGGCTTTTAGCGTGAAGGATAGTTCTATCGGTGGAGGAATTTTCGGAGCGGCCGATGCGATCATCTTTAACATCCGCGATAAAAGTGATAACCTCGTACGTCCGTCCCCGTCGGGTGAATATTTGTGGGGATGGATCAATGAATCGTGGATGGATCCCGGCAACGTGACCTCGGTGGGTGCAATGCCGAAAATCGGACCTACTGGAAAATACCAGAAATCAGAATTCGAGACAGCAACGAAAGTCAAGGGAACGACGAATGTCGACGGTACGAACAATAACGCCATTACCGATCCGACCAAGATAGATACAAGTTACACCGTTGAAATGAAAATAAACTTAAAAGCACGCGGCTACAAAGTGACCGATCCGGGCGGTGATATCATTATGATTAATGTTGCATTTCGTGATTGTGATTGGGCATGGCTTTTCCAGGACTTTGTTACGTTCTCGCGAACGTGGATTCAGGGAGCATGGGCGAACGTGAGTGAGAAAAATTTTCTCCGGATTCATGTTCGTCCGGATGTCACAATTAGTTCAGGGTCGCTTCCGTCGATTGCACCTGATCTTACACTGCAAAACGGAGTAAATATTCCCGCTCCTGTTATCGATGGGAAACTCGATGAAGCAGTATGGGGTAGGATACCCGGTCTCAAAATCCGGTTTGGCGACAATGCGATACGCGATGCATACGTCGGTGCCGGTCCGTTTGCAAGCGGCCAGTTTCAGCCCAATGTTAATGGCGGGAAAGCAAGCGTATTTGATTCATCGCTTGCAACAGTAAAAATGTTCTTCAAAGGGAATATGCTTTATATTGGTGCGGATATTCAAGATATGGTCGTGCAATTTTACGATGCCGAAGACCGCTATGACGGTATGATGTTCTCCATCAACGGATTAGGGAAGGATCACCAAAATCCGACTGATCACGATCAAATAAGTCGTAAATTATTAATTCTCGTAGGTAAAGATGGAAAAGACAGCGTTCGAGATTACTTGAAAATTTTGCGGGATTCATTAGAAGGTGCACAGGTTGCCTTGAAATTAAAACCGAACACCACAGTCGATACGGTCGATTCCGATGTTGATGAAGGATATCAATTTGAAATAGCACTTGACCTTACAAAATTGGGGTATCCCAACGGTCTTGGTGACGGAGTATTATATCTTGGGATAACATTCTATGATGGTGATTCGTTTATGCCGACATCATTAAGCTATGGAACACGAACGTGGTGGTTTAGAGAGCGTGAAGGAAATGCTGCTGCAGCTTTTTTGTATATGGATCCAACCAGTATCATCACATCTGTCGCGGATGAACAGCAGACCTCTGCCCCGTCGGATTTTAAACTCATCGGTAACTATCCAAATCCATTCAATCCGGCAACGACGATCCGTTATTCCATACCTGTCCGTGGATCCGTGGATCTTGCCGTGTACGATCTGCTTGGCCGTACCGTACAATCGGTTAATATCGGCGAACAATCGGCAGGTGAACAATCGTATTTATTCAACGCTTCAGGATTAAGTACCGGCGTATACTTCTATCGTCTCTTCATGAAAAATATCGATGGAAGAGAGTCCGTCACACCAATTTCCAAAATGGTATTAGTGAAGTAGGAGTACGAACGGATGGGAGGAATCATCCTCTCATCCGTTTAATATATTGCCTCGTTGTTCATTTTACACCGGATGAAAAGATGAAAACCAAGTTATACAATCCTCAACGTCTGTACTGCCTGACGTTGACTTTCGTTCTGTTGACTCTGTTGCTGATTGTTCCTTCCTTGTTTGCAGATGTTTCCGGAAAACTGACTGGGGCAATCACCGATAAGCGAACCGGCGAACCGCTCATCGGTGTGAGCATTCTGCTTCAAGGAACGTCTGTGGGTGCTGCAACAGATGTTGAAGGATACTATGTCATCATCAATATTCCCCCTGGCACCTATGATGTGCGTCTTAGCAGTATCGGCTATGGAGCAAAAGTTGTAAAGGGGATCAAGATTAGTTCCGGCCAGACGACAAAACTCAATGAGTCACTTTCCGAAGAGACCATAGAAACAAAAGAAGTCATCGTGACAGCCGAACGACCGATCGTCGATACTCGACAGACAAGCGCGGTGGCGATTATGAGCAAAGAACAAATATCTGTTTTACCCGTTCAGAGTTTGCAGGATATTGTGAACCTCCAGGCTGGTGTTGTTGATGGACACTTCCGCGGTGGAAGAACAGGAGAAGTGCAATATCAGGTGGACGGTGTTTCCGTCAACAATCCGCTCACCAATGAGTCTACTGTAACGCTCGATCGCAGCGTGCTGCAGGAGGTACAGGTGATCAGCGGGACGTTCGATGCGGAATACGGACAGGCGATGAGCGGTGTGGTGAATGCGGTACTGCGGAGCGGAAGGAAAGACGCTTTTGAGTGGAGTGCTGAAACATACATAGGGGATCATGTTGTATTCGGCTCAGACAACAAGTTTCCATACATCGAACGCATTAATCCATTTGCCTATCAGAGTTATCAACTTTCCGTGAGCGGTCCGATTGGGCTTCCGCAGACGACATTCCTCCTCAGCGGACGCCGGTACCTGTCGGAAGGATACAAGTACGGGGTCAGAATATTCCTCCCAACATCGAGATTCGATTTCAATCTTTTGAGGTTCAACGAACTAGGCGACAACGCCCTTGTTCCGCTTGAAACCAAGGACGAATGGTCGGGGCAATTTAAAATTCAAAACACGTCGCTGAAAGGAATACAGCTAAGTTACCAGGCGATCTTTAACTTGACCAAGAATAGACCATATAAGTTTGATTTTTGGATTAATCCGGACGGAGTGAAGATCCCCACTTCATTCTCGATTGTCCACGGGTTTGATATAACGCATATGCTAACCGATAAAATTTTCTACACGGTAAATCTTCGCCAGAACAAAGTCGATTATCGCGATAATAAATATGAAAGTGTGTACGACACACGGTACTATATGGCAGGGGAGCCAAAGGGTTATGCCGATTTTGCATACGGTGCTTATGTTCAGGGGGTCGACTTATCGCGGTATATGGAAAAGACAGATGTGTACATCGCGAAAGCATCGTTGACAGTACAAGCGACCAAAGCACATCTTTTTAAATTCGGTGCAGAAATTCAACTTTCTGATATTACCTATGGGAAACCGGGCGTCATAGATCGTGATAGTATCACAGGAGAACTTCGGGCGTATGTGAACAGCCCGCTGTTCCCACCTCCGCAGCATTACACTCCCGAATCCTTCTCGCTGTATGTTCAAGACAGGATCGAGTGGAAAGATATCATGGTACGAGCCGGTGTTCGGATGGAGTATTTTGATGCACAATCAACGATTCCCGGAGATCTCCGGAATCCTGCGAATGCAATTATTGGTGCACCGACGTCGGCGCCGAAGCAAACGACGGAAAAAATTGTCGTTGCTCCGCGTCTCGGTGTTTCGTACCCCATCCTCGCTAACGGATCGATCTATTTTTCGTATGGTCATTTTTATCAGCTTCCCGCAATTAATACGTTCTTTTCAAATTCCGATGTTTTCATTCTCAGAGAGTTGTCAGGTGACGGAGTTGGAAAATACGGTGTTTTGGGAAATCCCGATCTGAATCCTGAATTCACGACGCAGTACGAGTTTGGCGTAAAAGCAGAACTCTCCGAGAATTTAGGAATCGACGGAAGTCTTTTCTACAAAGATATTCGCGAGCTGCTCGGAGTCGAGTTCATTGAAACGTACAATTCCGCTCGTTATGCACGGTTGACAAACGTTGATTTCGGGAGTGTCAGCGGCTATACGCTTGCGATTGATTTTCGCAGCGGGAATTTGAGCGTTTCTCTTGATTATGCAAATCAATATGCATCGGGAAATTCGAGTAAACCGGAAGAAACGGCAACGCGTGCAGCGGCGGGGAAAGATGCAAATCCACAGGAGACTCCTTTTGAGTGGGATCAGCGCCACACGTTGAACGGACAAGTGACGGTCCAAGACGCTGGAAATTTTTCGATCACTGCAATTATAAAATACGGTACAGGACAGCCGTTCACTCCCGTAATCGGATCGGGATTTGGCGCTGATCTAGAGAATAATTCCGGCAGAAAATCCAGCGGTACAGTGGTTGATTTAAGGACGGAAAAGCAATTTGAATTCGGCGGGGTGCAACTTACGGCGTTCCTCAGGGTGTTCAACGTCTTTAATACATCCTTTTTTAACGGATTTGTTTTCAATACAACCGGAAGTCCCGATTATTCATTAAACCCGGTTGCCGACAGAGTTTCATTGATCGATCCAGGACGCTATTATGCACCGCGAAGAATCGAATTGGGCATCTCTTGCCGCGGATTGATCTCCGCAGAATAAGTCCTGCTGGGCGTGTGTCAACAGACAGTGATGGAAATGACCAGCTGAATTTTGTACAAACCTAATGTCAAAACTCTTATGAAAACATACTCTTTCTTTTTGTCGGTTGCTTGTTCTTTGTTCCTTCTCTCCGGCATCGCACAGTTGAGTCTGAGTCAAACAACTTTGTTTCCGGTGATCCCTCAGAATTCGAGGGGAAATTTCAGTTATGAACGTACTGGCACGCACGATGCGAACAACATCCGCACACTGTTCAAGAATTATGGAATGGTTGGTTCATTTCCCGATGAAGAGGGATACCGGGATGTGACGAATGTGGATCTGAGTGTGTTTCATTCCGTTGAAGTACCGAAAGGGGATGGGATGAACTACTGCGACGGTATTACACCGTTCGTTCTTGCGAAGATCAACAAACCGGGTAATGAAGTCGACTGGATCATGGAAACCGGCTTCCGCGAACGTCAGCAGCTTGTTATCGGCACTTTGCGGCAAATTCGCTTTGAACCGCGTCCCGGATATTTTCAACCAGATAAAAGCATCAATAAAGATGAATCGCCTGCGATGAGTCATCTCCCAAGAACGTGGCCCGATCAATGGGTCGATAAACTTGACGATCCCTCCGATCCGGGATGGAGAGATTCGTGGAACGGGTATTTCAAAAAGAGGATCGTTGCTGATCAGGAGAGTTATGTTGTCATGGATGATGATGCCTACAAGATCCCGTCGTTCTATCCCGATTATCGCGATTCGACACGGAGAGGATTGGGATTGCGTGTCGAGGTCCGTGGATTTCAGTGGGCGAATCCACAAGCAGCCAACGTAATATTTTGGCATTACGATATTGCGAATGAGGGAACGACCGATTACAACGACAATATCATTTTCGGTTTGTATATGGATTCGGGTGTAGGTGGGTCGGGTTTGGGTTGCGATCCGCTTCCGGAATCAGACGACGACAATGCATTCTACGACAAATCGTTTGGCTTGAATCTAGTCTACACGTGGGATACGTACGGGCATGGAAAAAGTTTGATCAACAATTGCGGAAAAACTGGATATCTTGGTTATGCTTATTTGGAGACGCCGGGGAAACCGGATGACGGCGTCGATAATGACGATGACGGAATACGCGATGAAAAACGGGATGGTAATCCGGGACAAAAGATCGTCGGTCAGCAAAACATCCTGAACTATATCAATGCACATTATGATCGGACAAAGTTTGAAACGATCTATGGTCCGGTTACTTCGCGACCGGCGTATATCGACAGCGTATGGTGGACCGGCGATGAAGATATGGATTGGGTGGCGCGATTTCACGATACCGGGGCAGACGGTATCTTCGGAACCCATGATGCAGGCGAAAAGGATGGAATCCCGACGCAGGGTGAAACGAATTTTGGCGAGACCGATCTTCATGAATCAGATCAAATCGGTTTGACCGGATTCAAAATCAATCGCATTTCACCGGGAAAATCGAATCCCGGTGGTGAAACGGACGGCATCGTATTCTGGAACGATCCCGGAGCAAAACTGTTTTGGCCGAAAGAATTGTACGAACAGTTTACCGGTGAGGCAGGGAAACAACCATTCGGACCGGCGCTTGCGTTGGATTATAATATTGGATTTTTATTCGCCTCCGGAACATTCAAACTTCCCGCGGGTAGCCGTGAGCGGTTCAGTTTAGCGCTGGCGTTTGGAAACTCTCTCTACGATTTGCGGAAGACTGTTTCCGTCGTTCAGCAGATCTACAATGCCAATTATCAATTTGCAGTACCACCGCCAAGGCCGACCCTGACTGCGGAAACGGGTGACCGTTACGTAAAACTGTCTTGGGATGACGCAGCCGAACGGAGCATCGACCCAATCTCTTACATTAATGACTTCGAAGGGTACCGCATCTATCGGTCGACAGATCCTGAATTCCGTGATCCGCGTGTAATCACCAATGCTCAAGGAACGGGAACGATGAGCTTTGGAAAACCGCTCGCACAATTCGATATAAAGGATGACAGGCAAGGGTATTCCAATTTGTCGGTCGACGGTGTTCAATACTATTTGGGTGACGAGACCGGCATTCGGCATGATTTCAAAGACACAACGGTATTGAACGGTCAATTGTACTATTATGCCATTGTTGCGTACGATTACGGCAACGATTCACTCGGATTTTATCCTTCTGAGAATGCGGTCTCCGTGTCTAGAACAGTTCGCGGCGGAACGATTCTCCCGCCCAACGTTGTGGAAGCACGCCCTGAGCCGAAAGTCTCGGGATTTGTCTCTGCATCGACCAACGCCATCCGCCATACAAAAGGGGAGGGCGCCGGGATTGTTGCGATAGATGTAGTCAACTCAACACTGGTACCTGACAACAGAACCATTATGCTCCGGTTCAGGAATAACGACCCGTCAAAAATAAGAGCGGAGTACTATGAACTTGTAGATAGTGTATCGGGAACGGTCTATTTGGAAATGGGAACTGATCTTGATGGCGTCGGGAACGGTGAAGTTGGGTACGGATTAAAACCGGTTGTATCTATCCCGCCTCTTACGACGATCGATAGTGCCACAACGGGGTTTCAAGCCGGCAGTATGGTGAATTCAAAATTCTTATGGAAATTGGAAGATAATATCAATCCTGCAAAATGGCTTTCGGTGTACCCGAAAAATGTCCGTATCGTGTACGATTCTGTAATTGTTGATACTTCAACCAGAGGGGGAATCCAATTTCCGGCGATACCGGCCAAGTTCAGAGTGTATGTCGTTGAAGAAGACAATTCCTTGAGAAAAGTTCCATTCACATTTAAGGATTCAGATGGAGACCGAACATTCGGCGGGCATACGGAATCCGTTGTCATTCTTGATACCGCAGTGGTTCCGCGAAAGGATGTCTGGACAATTACCATCGATACGACAGATCAATATTTGCGGGGAGCACTTGTGAAACCAACGCGGGATGATGTGTACCAAATTGGGCTTACATTACCGTTGACGAGTACGGATGAATTTACCTTCTCGACGACAGCACAACACATCGATGGAGCTAAAGCGAAAACGGATTTTGCATTACACCCGTATGTTGTTCCCAATCCGTACGTCGGAGCGGCAAGCTTTGAACCTGAACGTTTTGCGATCTCAGGCAGAGGCGACAGGCGCATAGAATTTCGCGGACTTCCTGCAAATTCGATTGTAAGAATTTACACTGTGAAAGGTGATCTTGTGCAGACACTCCGTCATGAAGGATCGAACGACGGTTTTGTTGCGTGGAACCTTCGTTCGAAAGATAACATGGATGTCGCTCCGGGTCTATATATTTTCCATGTTGATGGAAACGATGTTGGTACTCACGTCGGTAAATTCGCAATTATCAAGTGAGGAAGCGAACAATGAAACGAATGTGTCTCTTCAATCTCTTGCTTTCTGCACTCGTATCGCTGGTCAGTGCACAGACAAAAACTGGGACAACGATCGGACAATTCTTATTGATCGAACCGAGCGCTAAAGTTGCAGCGATGGGAAATGCGGGAGTAGCAATGTCGGCGAGTGCCATGGCTGCGTACTATAATCCAGCTGCGTTGGGTGCGATGACGATATCAAGCGCGGAATTCACCCATAACTACTGGTTTGCGGATATCAGCCTCGATTATTTTGCTACCTCTGTCCGCATATCGGACGTCAGCTCTCTGGCGCTTTCCATCACGCTGCTCAATTCGGGTGACATAGCCGTCCGGACAGTCGAACAGCCGGAGGGAACCGGAGAAAATTATTCAGTGTCAGATTATGCTATCGGACTTGGGTACGGCCAGAAGATCACGGACAAGTTCTCCGCCGGATTTCAGATTACCTATTTGCAGGAATCAATCTGGCACAGCACACTCTCCGCAATTGCAGTAAACTTTGGAACGTTGTATCAGATTACATCCGACGGTTTACAGCTAGGAGCGAGTATTTCCAACTTCGGAGCCCGTGCAAAATATAACGGGAGAGATCTGCGGATCCGCTACGATCTCGATCCAAGCCGCAGCGGAGACAACAGCAATCTGCCCGCCGAATTGTATACGGAAGAATTTTCCCTCCCGGTCGTTTTTCGGGTTGGCTTCTCGTACCCACTTGCAATCGATAAGAATAACGTTCTCCAGCTTGTTGCCGACGCGTTCCATCCCAGCGATAATTCCGAAAGTATAAGTATCGGGACCGAATACAAGTTTATGAATACGTTTGCTTTCCGTGCAGGATATCAGCACCTTTTCCAGAAGGATTCGGAGGTAGGATTGACATTCGGAGGCGGAGTGTCGTGGGACATCGCGAATTATGTTCTTCATGTCGATTACGCATGGAACGAACATCTTCGTCTCGGTGATACACAACGGTTGACGATCGGGATGGATTATTAATGGAACAATAAATATTGGATGATGTTTGAAGAAAATTAAAAATCCCCGTACATGTTTTCGGGGAGTTTTTTTTGTAAGTGTATGTTATTTGTATTATTGTATTGAGGAAGGTCATTGAAGAATTTTAAATCAAAGTACGGTTATTTTGACGATAACGGAAAAGAATATGTCATCACAACTCCGCGGACGCCGCGGCCGTGGGTTAATGTGATCAGCAATGGAGAGGCAGGATTCATACTTTCACAAACGGGAGGCGGTTATAGCTGGCGCGGCAATGCGCAAGTCAATCGATTAACCCGCTGGGAACAAGATATTCTCAAAGATGATTGGGGTAAGTATCTTTATATCAGAGATGCTGAATCAGGGAAGATATGGTCGGCTGCTTGGAAACCAATATGCAGAGAACCAAAGTCCTATGAGGTTCGGCATGGCGCAGGTTATACTGTTATTACCTCTCGCAACGAAAAAATTGAAACGGAATGGACACTTTTTGTAGCCCCGGATGAACCTGTTGAATTATGGAAGGTGAGAGTCCGTAATCTTTCCCAAAAATCTCGCACGTTGCAGTTGTTTACGTATTTCGAATGGTGTCTCGGCGTCGCGCCAGATTGGCATCGGGAATTCCATAAATGCTTTATCGAAACTTCTTTTAACGCAAAAAATAATTCCATCCTTGCCACAAAACGCTTGTGGGAAGTCCCCTCAGAGAACGGTCATTGGAATAAAGACTGGCCCTATGTAGCGTTTCATTCTGTGAATGTGAAACCGACGGCATTCGATTGCAGTAAAGAACACACACTTGGCAATTATGGCACACTAGCCAATCCAGCTGGAATACGATCTGGCAAATTAACAAAATCCTGCGGTAACCTGTTTGATCCCGTCGCATCATTACAAGTGAATCTTTCGCTTGCACCAGGGAAGGAAAAGACCGTGTGCTATACCCTTGGCGCTGCTGATTCGAAAGCAGGAGCTGCACTCCTGACAAACAAATATTCTTCTATCACCGAAGTGAACTCAGCGCTCATACAAGTGAAGTCGAATTGGGATTCATTGCTTTCCACTTTCACAATCGAAACGCCGGATGATGCAATGAACCTTTTAATCAACCGCTGGCTAAAGTATCAGGCAATTGCCGGGCGGTTACTTGGACGCACAGGATACTATCAGGCGGGCGGCGCATACGGATTTCGTGACCAGTTGCAAGACAGCCAGATATTCCTCACCATCCAGCCGGAAAAAGCCAAGGATCAAATTCTCCTCCATGCGCGCCATCAATACAAAGATGGAACAGTCTATCACTGGTGGCACCCCCTCTCTGAGGTCGGATTAACGACGCAGATGACAGACGACTTGCTTTGGCTTCCTTTTGTTACGCATAGTTATATCGAGGAAACTCGCGATTTTAATATTCTTGATTGTAAGGAGCCGTTCATCGATGACGCACTCGGTGCAACACTGTATGATCACTGCGTCCGTGCTATTGAAAAAGTCCTCTCACGTCTTAGTAAACGCGGAATCCCTCTTATAGGTGCTGGCGATTGGAATGATGGACTGAGCGCGGCCGGTCTCAAGATGAATGGCGAGTCAGTATGGCTTGGCGAATTCTTTTATTACATTCTTACGACATTTGCTGCTATCTCGAAATCCAAAGATCTCAAACGCGCAAACGACTATCTAAGACAAGCAGAATTGCTCCGCGAGGCAATTAATACTCATGGATGGGATGGCGAATGGTATTATTACGGCACGAAAGATTCGGGAGAAAAGTTCGGCTCCAAGGAAAACGATGAAGGGACAGTTCATCTCAATCCACAAACTTGGGCTGTAATTTCTGGTGTAGCCGATCGGGTTCGTGCTCATCAGGTGATGGATGTTGTAAAGAACCGGCTTGATTTCAAAGCCGGAACAGTCCTGCTGTATCCTGGATACCATACTCCGGATGAAAAGATTGGATACTTGACACGCTATGCACCGGGTACTCGTGAAAATGGTGCAACGTATACGCATGCGGCAACGTGGTCGGTTATTGCAGCCGCAAAACTCGGCCGGGCAGAGGATGCATACCGGTACTTCTCAGAAATAAACCCTATACTTCAAGGTAAGAAACCGGATGAATATTGCGCTGAACCGTATGTCACTTCGGGGAATATTGATGGTCCCGATTCACCATTCTATGGTAGAGGAGGGTGGACATGGTATAGTGGATCAGCAGCATGGCTGTACAAGACAGGTCTTGAATGGATTCTTGGTGTTCGTGCTTCTCTTGATGGACTTATTGTTGCGCCATGTATTCCAGCACAATGGAAATCATATACTGTATCGCGCATTTTTCGCGGTGCAACATATATTATACATGTGAACAATCCCGACAACGTAAGCACGGGAATCAGAAACGTGACCATCGACGGATTAGCACTGAAGTCGTTCATCCCAGATCGTAATGTAGTGTTGCCTGTATTTGAACCTGACTCTCATCATTCCATCATTATCGAAATGGGGGAACAGAAATGAATCGGCTGGCTCTTTTGGGAATGCTGTTATTTTCACATCTGCTCCTTTGGGGGCAAAGTATGCCGGACATTGTCATATTTGATGAAGACGATCCTGTCGGTTCGGGTTATTATGATGCGTCCTGGGGATTTGCAACTGCGCCGAGTACTACAACAAGAGGAGGGAGCAGTGCCGATAAACTGGTGATTGAATCATCAAAATCATTTTCAGGGAGCCAGTCCGGATTAATCGAATGGAACTCTGCCAGCGGTGGCGATTGGGGTTTGTATATTGCCAGTGTAAACTGGGCTGCACGCGATGCAGGCGGATATGACAGTCTGGTGATGTACGTGAATGCCCGCGGCGGAATATCCTCTGCCGCACTTCCAAAGATCGGAATGGAAAGCAGTACGAGTCAAAAGACAGCATATGCGAATCTTGGCGATTTTCTTTCTTCCGGAGTTGACGCGGATACAATAACGTGGCAGAGAATCAGCATACCCATGTCGGCGTTTGAACCTTTCAATTCTTTTTCGTTGGCACAATTCAAAGATGTGAATTTCAAGCAGGGAACGGCCGATAATATTCAACATACAATGTGGATAGACAATGTCCGGATCGTCTCGACATCCAACGCACCGGATACAACGATTCCTCCCGCACCGCTCCATGTCGTTAAACGGTTTGGTGATAAAAGTGTAGTACTGCATTGGGATTTGATCGTGGATCACGTCCTTTCAGGATATAACATATTTAGAGGAACGAGTGCCTCAGGACCATTCTCAAAGATCAATTCGACCGTCATTCAACTTCCCTCTTATGCCGATCTCAATGTCTCCAACCATCAAATGTACCTCTATTATGTCCGTTCAGTCAATTCAAACCAGGTTGAGAGTGGGAACTCCGATACGGTCGAGGTCACTCCACAACCATTCATCAACGATGAGGCTTTTCTCGATTATCTGCAGCAGACATCGTTTGATTATTTCTGGTATGAAGCAAACCCGAAGACCGGATTGATCAAAGACAGGAGCACCGTCGGATCGCCGGCGAGTATCGCGTCGGTCGGATTCGGGTTGACGGCAATCGGTGTTGGAATCGACCATGGCTGGATCACTCGTGCTGCAGGGAAGGACAGGACGCTCACCGCATTACAAGCATTATGGAATGCAAATCAGGGAACTCCTCCGATTGGTATGGCCGGATACAAAGGATGGTATTATCATTTCCTTGATATGAATGCCGTCAGTCGTGTCTGGAGTTGTGAACTATCATCGATCGATACGGGACTACTGCTTGCAGGTATTCTCTATTCGAAGCAATATTATACTGGAAGCGATTCGATTGAAAATCAGATCCGTGCGCTGTCGGATTCGATCTTCAACCGAGTCGACTGGAACTGGATGAGAAACAATGCCTCATCATTGACCATGGGTTGGCAGCCAGAATCGGGATTTCTGGGTGCACGATGGATCGGATATAACGAAGCGATGATTCTCTACATCATGGGTATTGGTGCAACCACGGATCCTCTTCCTGCATCATCATGGAATGAATGGACCTCAGGGTACGATTGGTGGTACAATAGCTGGCTTGGAGATTATTTCGTCAATTTCGAGCCACTCTTCGGACATCAATTTTCGCACTGCTGGGTTGACTTCAGGAATATTGCCGACACTTACATGAAGAGCAAGAACATTACCTATTTTGAAAATTCACGGCGAGCGACGATTGCACACCGAAAATATTGCATAGCTAATCCGAATCAGTTTACAGGGTATGGCGAAAATGTATGGGGCTTGACCGCGTGTGACGGCCCTGCACCGACCGGATACAATGCACGCGGCTTAAACATGAACGATGACGGAACGATTGCTCCAACAGCAGCCGGAGGTTCGATTCCGTTCGCACCGGAAATTTCAATTCCCGCGCTGCGGTATATGTATGATCAATACCGGACAACTCTATGGACCGGGTACGGATTTCGAGATGCCTTCAATCTTAGTCAGAACTGGTGGGGAACGGATATGATCGGGATTGACGAGGGTCCCATTGTTCTCATGATTGAGAACTATAGGACCGGTAATGTATGGAAGACATTTATGAAAGAAAAGATCATTTCTGACGGACTCACGCGGATTGGATTTACGACCGTGACCGATGTTGCGGAAGAACATTCTCTCGTTCCTCAGCATTATGAACTGCAACAGAATTATCCGAATCCATTCAATCCGGTCACGACGATCAAGTATTCCATTTCGCAGGAAGGGACAAGTTCCGGAACGAATGTGTCGGTGAAGGTGTACGATGTGCTCGGGAATGAGGTGGCAATCCTGGTGAACGAAAAGAAGGAACCAGGAACATTTGCCGTTCAATTCTCTGCAGATCATCTTTCAAGCGGAGTATACTTTTGCCGCCTTATGGCGGGTCATTATACAGCAATCAAAAAAATGATTGTGCTTCGGTGAAACTATACACAATTCTTACCGTGTTCTGCACTGCGGCTCTTTTTGCTTCGCCACCGGAGGGGTCTGCAAAGAAATATTTTTCTGATGGTTTCCTTGACACGCTGCAAATGCGCACGTTCAATTACTTTTGGGAATGCGTTGATCCGGCAACTGGTCTTACACCCGATCGATATCCGACGAAGACATTTTCCAGTACTGCGGCTCTCGGTTTTGCATTGACTTCCTATGGTATCGGTGCGGAGCGGAAATATGTATCACGTGGGGCGGCAGCAGATAGGGTCCTGACGACCTTGAAATATCTATACTCACTTCCGCAGGGAGATGCGAAGATGGGTATGGCCGGGTACCGCGGGTTTTTCTACCATTTTCTAGACTTCAAGACAGGTACGCGTTACAACGATGAGGTAGAACTATCCACCATTGATACAGCCTTGCTTCTTGCAGGAATATTGTTCTGTCAATCGTATTTTGACAACGATACCGAAACGGAAAAAACGATCCGCGCGTTTGCAGATTCATTGTACCGGCGTGTCGATTGGAAATGGCTCCAGTCGCGTCCCCCGCTCATCAGCATGGGCTGGTTTCCCGGAAAAGGGATTCACGAAGCTGATTGGCGCGGCTATGACGAATCGATGATCCTCTATCTTCTCGCGCTCGGATCTCCAACGCATGCCGTGGATGAAAAGGCGTGGAGCGGATTTACGAAAAACTTTCAGTGGCTTTCTTACTTTGGAGACGAGTTCGTCAGCTTCGGCCCGTTATTCGGACATCAATACTCGCACTGCTGGATCGATTTCCGCGGCATCAGGGATGCGTATATGCGTGACAAAGGAATCGACTATTTTGAGAATTCTGTTCGAGCAACTTATTCGCAGCAGGCATATGCAAAACAGAATTCTCGGAAGATGAACGGTTACTCGGAATATTTTTGGGGATTTACTGCATGCGACGGACCTGCGGATGAAACGCGAGTCATCGGAGGAGAACACCGCTATTTCTTCACGTATGGGGCGCGCGGTGTTTCGGCGGATTGGGTGAGCGACGATGGTACGATAGCTCCAACTGCTGCCGGAGGTTCTGTTGCTTTCGCCCCTGAAATTTGTATCCCCACGCTGAAGACAATGCGCGATCGCATACCAGGACTGTGGACGAACTATGGATTTCTCGATGCGTTCAATTTAACGTATGTCACAGAACGAACCCCGAGTGGTTGGATTAACCGCGACTATCTTGGCATCGATCAGGGGCCTATCGTGATTATGATAGAAAACCTGAGGTCCGGATTAGTCTGGGATGTGATGAAAAAAAATCAACATATTGTTTGCGGGCTACGGCATGCAGGGTTCACAGGTGGATGGCTCGATAAAGCAAATTAACACTTGATGACTCATTTCACGTTCCATTCCAATACCGATAGGGCTCGACAAGTATATTCGCTCAACGGCACATGGCAAATACAGCCGGGTACGAGCGCTGTAAAGCCCATTCATTTCTCCCATTTTATTCCTGTTCCATCGCTTGTTGATTGTGCCGAACCTGCCTATGAATGGCAGCAGTTTGATTTTCATTGGTACAGAATTGAATTTGAATTGGACGGCGAATTTCAAAACAAACACTTCTTTTTGAGACTTGGTCAGGCTTCATACGGTACTTCCGTGTTTCTCAATGGATACGAGGTAGGAGGGAGTATAAGTTGTTACACTTCGCAGGAGTATAATGTCGATTCCTCTTTGCTTAGGGGGCGCAATGAATTAATCATTCGAATCGGTCAGCGTACGAATCTCCCCGAAGAGAGCGCAGTTGGTAATGATCAGGAAAAAGAATATTTCCTTCCCGGCATCTGGGGAGATGTATCACTCTTCTCAACAGGACATGCACGTGTCAAGCGGGTGCAGATTGTTCCCCATCTCGAAACGTTCACAGCAGAAGCGCGCATTTACCTAGAGAACATGCAGATGAAGGAGGTGTCTGTAAATGTACAAACTTACGTTGCAGGCTGGAAAGATGGAGGTCTTGCTTCTGCATTCCACAATGTGAAATCAACTTGCGGACCTGGAGAGACTCTAGTGCGTATGGAGATTCCCCTGCAAACAAAACGTGAATGGTCACCGGAAGACCCGTATCTCTACGAATTTCACTGCTTGGTTCACCTGGATGGGGAGAGAGTTGATGAAGATCGCTGCCGCTTCGGAATGCGGGAGTTTAGGATTGTTGGCGGAGAATTTCAACTGAATAGAAAGAAAATCTTTCTCCGTGGCAGCAATATAGCATTTCATCGATTCCTTAACGATCCACATCGGAGTATGTTACCTTGGAACCGAGTGTGGATTCAGCGATTATTGGTAGATATTCCGAAAGAACATAATTTCAATTTCTTTCGCATCCATAATGGACACGCGCACAATGCATGGTACGATATCGCCGATGAATACGGTATTCTGCTGCAGGATGAATGGCAGTTTTGGCGTGTTTCCGGGACAAAAGACCAGATCATCAAGGAATTCACAGAATGGATTCAGGACAATGTGAACCATCCTAGTATTATTATCTGGGATGCCTTGAATGAATGCAATGATTCGATGGTTGAACAGGAAGTGGTTCCTTTGATGAAGCAGTTAGATCCCACCAGGCCATGGGAGCCCGTAGATTTTCGAGAACAACATCCGTACATATTTTCTTTGGGTCCTGTGCTGAACGATCGAAAAATGGGATTTGGTGAGTCTATTCATTACCTCCAATCGATGCCAACGCCTTGCGTTGTAAATGAATTTCTCTGGTGGTGGTTGGATACCGAGAATAAACCGACGTTTCTTATGAAAAATGTTGTGGAGAGGTGGTTAGGTACAACCTATACCACTGAGATGCTCGTTGAACGGCAGAGTTATTTGGCGACGGAACTCATCGAATTATTCCGTCGTCTTGGTGCAGATGCTGTACAGCCATTTGTGTACTTGAGCAATGGGAATGGACCGACGGGAAACTGGTTTCTCGGAAACATTGCCGACCTCCATCCGAAACCGGTATTGAAAGCCATTGGCAATGCCTTCACACCAGTCGGTGTGAGTATTGAAGTATGGGACCGGCATTATTTTGTTGATGAACACCGCCCGGTGGTCATTCATATCTTCAATGATACGGACCAGAAAAAGTCTCTGACTTTGAAATATGGATTGATAGACATGTCTGGTGTGTGGCTGTCTCATCGTCTTCATCAAGCAGTTGTCGAACCACACCAGCGGCTTCTTATAGACGCGGTGATCGTGTTTCCATCATCACCGACGGTTCTCAAAATTCGTGCAGAGCTATTCACTCAAGAGAGCAAAGATATTTATGCTGTCAGTGAAAAACCTGCAATGGTTTTTTCTGCTCCGCAGATGTCCCTCCCTCGGGATTATTCTGTGAGCGTTCTCGGGGAGTCAAAGGAATTCGAAATGTTCCTTTCCTCAAAAGCAATTCATACGGTTGCGTGGAGCGCTTCATTGCTCAGTCCTCAAACAGTATGTTTGGTGCATGGCGCAAGTGTTCGGAGCAGGGAGTACCAGAAGCTACGTCCAGTATTGAGTGATCATATACGGAAAGGAGGTCTCCTCATTCTCTCCGAACCGGAATATGGCATTCGAACACCTCTCACCCTGGATATTCTCAACGGATTTCAAATATCTGTGACACCGCGTGATGATAAAGACAAAGGTGGTTATGATTCGTACGTTTTTGCGGAAGACCATGAGCATCCTTTGTGGGCAAGTATACCGTCGGATGCTCTGATGATGTTTAATGGTGCCTGGGGGGGTGAAATCGTATCGGAACACAAGGTCGAAATTAATTCACCGCACAAAGTCCTGGCTCGCTGCGGTATTGGGCTTGAATATGTTGCAGCCGTGGAAGTTTCGTATGGGGTCGGCAAGGTCATTATTTCGCGTTTACAACTTCGTAACCGGCTAGTGTCTACAACCCGGACATCTGAACTGTTTGATCGGCGTCCGGATCCTGTTGCACAACAATATTTACTGAACCTCATTTCCTTATGAAAATACTGTCGTCATTCATTGCAATACTTTTTTTATTCACGGGAGCTGTTCTTTCCCAACCATCAACGGTCGATAGAAAAATTGACTCACTCATGGCATTGATGACGATCGAGGAAAAACTTGGACAGTTGAACCAAGTGAACGGAAAGTATGTCGAGGCAACGAGAGAGAACATCAATGAAGAGCAGGTGAAATTATTGCGGCAGGGACAAATTGGATCATTCTTGAATATTATCGGTGCAGCTGAGACGAGAAGGATTCAACACATCGTAGTCACAGAATCAAGGTTAGGAATCCCGGTATTATTCGGTCTGGATGTGATTCATGGATTCAAAACTATTTTTCCAATACCGCTTGCCGAGGCAAGCACGTGGAATCCTGAGCTCATCGAACAGGAAGCCTGTGTGTCGGCGCGTGAGGCATCGGCTGCGGGCATAGATTGGACATTTGCCCCGATGGTAGATATAGCTCGCGATCCGCGATGGGGGCGTATTGCCGAAGGCGCGGGAGAAGATCCATATCTTGGTTCCGCAATGGCCGTTGCGCGAGTGAAAGGATTTCAAGGGAAAGATGTGCGCGCACAGGGGTCGATTCTCGCTTGTGCGAAACATTTTGCTGCATATGGTGCTGCTGAAGGAGGCAGAGATTATAATTCGGCAGAAATATCTGAGCGAACTCTTCGTGAAGTCTATTTGCCGCCATTTAAAGCTGCCATTGACGCGGGAGTGTGGACATTCATGAGTGCTTTCAATGATATTGCTGGTGTTCCGTGTACAGCAAATCAATGGCTTCTCACTAATGTGCTGCGAAATGAATGGGCTTTCAAGGGATTCGTTGTCAGCGATTGGAATGCTATTGATGAATTACGAAATCACCGAATTGCAGCGACTCGCACAGATGCGGGGCTTCTTGCATTGAATGCCGGTGTCGACATGGATATGGTAGCGGGAATTTATCAGAATGAAATTGCAGAAGCATATCGGATGAAACAGATATCACTGGAAGTGATTGACCGGTCCGTGCGGCGCGTACTTAGAACGAAGTTTGCTTACGGACTGTTTGATAATCCTTTTCGCAATTGTGATACGCTTCGGGAAAAGAAAGATATTCTGACGCCAGAGAATCTTGCTCTTGCCCGTACTGTGGCTCAGCAGTCGATAGTCTTACTTAAAAATGAAAAAGGAATCCTTCCACTGAGCAAGTCAATAGGAACAATCGCACTTATCGGACCTTTCGTGGATGAACGAAGACATCCTCTCGGACCATGGAGTGCAGCAGGACAGATGGAAAATGTCGTCACTATTTTAGATGGAATGAAAAGCTATGTCCCTCAAAAAACGAAACTGCTTTTTGTAAAAGGATGTGCAACAACGGGCGACCATGGATTTGAAGTTAACAAAGCGGTGGGGGTTGCACAACAATCCGATGTGGTTATTATGGTGTTGGGAGAAGAAGAACGAATGAGCGGCGAAGCGGCGAGTCGTTCAACTCTTGATTTGCCTGGAAGGCAGGAAGAATTGCTGAAGGCAATAAAAGCCACCGGTAAACCGATTATTCTGGTGTTAATGAATGGCCGTCCACTTGCGTTGACGCGAGAAGCAGAAGACGTGAATGCAATTGTTGAATCATGGTTCTTAGGAACGCAGACGGGCAACGCAATCGCGGATATTATCTTCGGTAATGTCAATCCGAGCGGCAAACTTCCGGTAAGTTTTCCACGCAGTGTAGGACAAATTCCAAATTACTCCAGCTACAAAAATACCGGTCGTCCGTTTGATAAGTCAAATCAATTTACCTCACGATATATCGACACTCCCAACAGTCCGCTCTATCCGTTTGGTTATGGACTTTCCTATACATCATTCGTTTACAGCAGCATTGGTGTTTCCTCTCAGACGATAGCAAGAAATCAGAACATCACCGTATACGTGGATGTGGAGAATATAGGAAAACGGAAAGGGGATGAAATTGTACAATTATATGTTCAAGACGCTGTGGCAAGTGTGGCTCGTCCTGTGAAGCAGTTAAAGGGATTTAAGAAGATAACGCTGGAACCTGGCGAGAAGAAAAAAGTCGAATTTGTTATCACTCCAGATGCTCTTGCATTTTATAACCTTGAGATGAAAAAAGTCGTAGAACCGGGCACCTTTAAAGTCTTCATTGGCGGTAATTCCGTTGAAGGAATTGAAGCGAAGTTCGATGTTCAATAAAAGAACTATACAAACAAGAAGGCTCCTCGCAAATCTCTTTATCAGTCTATGGATTGCTCTTTCCAGTATAAACTGTGAGAAGCCTCACGACTCTCACGTAACAATTAAGTTTTGGGCGATTGGGAATGAGGGGGAGACTGTTCTCAAACTCATTCCGGAATTTGAAAAACAACATCCTGAGATCCATGTGGTCGTGCAGCAAATTCCCTGGACAGCAGCCCATGAAAAATTATTGACAGCGTATGCCGGGGAATCAACACCAGATGTTTGTCAGTTAGGGAACACGTGGCTTCCAGAGTTTGCTGTTTTACAAGCGCTGGAACCGCTGGATCCTTTTATCCGCACCTCCTTAAGTGTTCAAATGGATGATTATTTCGAAGGTGTTCTGAAGACGAACATCATTGATTCTGTTCTCTTTGGTATCCCGTGGTATGTGGATACCCGTATCCTCTATTATCGGCGCGATCTGCTTCGTGAAGCGGGATATTCAAAGCCTCCGGCTACCTGGGATGAAATGATTCGCTTATGTGAAATCATGAAACGGCAGGCAAAGGAACAAGGGACGACACGGTATCCTCTTTTCCTGCCGACGAATGAATGGGTGCCTGCTATTGTTTTTGGCATGCAATCGGGCGGCATGTTTCTCCGTGAGAACAATACCCGCAGCAACTTCAGCGGAAAAGAATTCCGAAAAGCTTTTACACTACTTGCAGAATTTTATCATCAAGAATATTCACCCTCCGGGATGTCTCTGATTTCGAACATGTACAATTCCTTCTCCGACGGGCTTATTACGATGTATATCAGTGGACCATGGAATATCGGTGAATTCAAAAGACGTATTCCTCTCCGGCTCCAGAATGAATGGATGACAGCACCTTTACCGTCCATGGATACGATATTTCCCGGGCTCTCGTTGCCGTTAGGAACAAGTCTCGTGATATTCCGGGAGAGTCAGAAGAAGCAGGCGGCATGGAAGCTGATCGAGTTCTTGGCCTCGCGGGAACAGTCGATTGCTTTCTACCGTATCACAGGCAACTTGCCGCCGAGAAAATCTGCATGGGACGATTCATCGCTCGCATCAAATCCGTACATCGAAGCGTTTTACCAGCAGCTTCAGCGCACTGAACCGCTGCCGCATGTGCCTGAATGGGAACAAATCGTCATCAAGCTGCAGCTGTATGTCGAATATGTTGCAACGAAAACGTTAACGGTTGACGATGCCTTGCAGAGGTTTGATAGTGAAGTGAATCAGATGCTGGAAAAGAGAAGATGGTTAGCCGAAAGAAAGATACATTAATGGCGCAGACCGAGAAGCGGCAAAACCATACGCAGCACATCGCCGCGGCATGGATCTTTCTCGCCCCTGCAATGGCCGCGATCGCAGTGTTCTTTGTTGTACCAGTGATCAGTGCTGTGGTGATGAGTTTTACGGATTTCGATATATATGCACTTGGGAATTTAAGCTATGTCCGGTTTGTAGGATTCTCGAACTACATCCGCATCTTCGAAACACCGTTGTTCTGGACAGCTTTGAAGAATACGTTTTATTTTGTTCTCGTAGGCGGTCCGCTCTCGGTTGCCGTTTCCCTGGGAATGGCGTTGATGGTGAGTTCCAAGCTGGCAAAATTCAAACCATTTTTTCGCACAGTCTATTTTCTTCCTGTCGTGACAAACCTTGTTGCGGTCTCTGTTGTATGGCGGTATCTCTATCATCCGGCTCATGGATTACTAAACCTGGCACTGTCATGGGTTGGTATTACGCCGATCGACTGGCTCGGCAATCCCTTTGCTGCGATGCCTGCGATTATTGTCATGGCTGTCTGGAAAAATTTTGGTTACAACATGCTCATTTTTATCGCAGGATTGCAGAACATTCCTGATGACCTATATGAAGCGTCGCATATTGATGGTGCGAACGCCTGGCAGCAGTTTATCCATGTGACTCTTCCTATGCTAACGCCTACGACGGTCTTTGTAGTGATGATGACCATTATTGGATATTTTCAGCTGTTTGCAGAGCCGTATGTGATGACGCAAGGCGGACCGATGAACTCCACGATGAGCATCGTCCTGATGATGTACGAGCAAGGATTTCGCTGGTGGAACATGGGATTTGCCGCAGCAATAGCCTTTGTGCTGTTTGCAGTGATTCTCTTCTTCACACTCATACAGATGGCGATTCAGCGGAGGACGGAGGGATGAAACGCAAGATACCAATGATCCTGCTGAATGCCGCACTGAGTATTTGTGCGATCATTGCTATAACACCGATCCTTTGGATGATCGCTGCATCGTTTATGGTGCCGGGTGAAGCGAGTACATTCCCACCTCCATTTCTTCCTTCTCGACCATCCCTCGAACATTATACTGTGTTGATTGAACGTCTGCAGATAGGAAGATATTTCATGAACAGTTTTATTATTTCTTCAGCGGTGACACTTATTTCCTTGCTTTTCAACTCGATGGCCGGATTTGCATTTGCAAAATATAGATTTCCCGGCCGCGATAAACTCTTTCGTCTCCTGCTTGGTTTTATGATTATTCCGGCCCAGGTAAATATGCTGCCCCTCTTCATGATGTTGAAGTCATTTGGATTGGTGAATTCTTATATCGGAGCGATCATACCGGGGCTGGCGAGTGTCTTCGGTATCTTTCTCATGCGTCAATTTATTAAAGCTGTTCCTGATAGCCTCATCGAGGCAGCTCGGATGGACGGTGCAAGTGATTTGAGAGTGTACTGGTCTGTCATGCTTCCCTTATGCAGGCCGATCCTGTTTACACTCGCGTTATTTACGTTTATGGGTACATGGAATGATTTTATGTGGCCTCTGATCATTATGTCGGATAGTGCACGATATACGCTCCCGGTTGCGATCGCGAATTTGATGGGTGAGCATGCTCTTGATTTGGAATTGATGATGGCTGGTTCGGTTATTACCATTCTTCCAGTGTTTCTGCTGTTTCTTGCATTCCAGCGTCAGTACGTCCGCGGCATTATGGTCGGCGGAGTAAAAGAATAATCTCATTTCTATGAAACGAACGATGAAATATTATTTAAAGGTAGTTGCTCTCATCACATCAGGGATTGTGTTCCACTCCCATTCCCAGCAAGTTCAGGTCAATACGCCTGCAGACACAACTGCATGGAAATATTTTCAAGCGACGGGTGTTATCGTAACCCCGCACCATAGTTCCGAAGTTTCCTCGGCCGGAATAAGTTTCGACATATCATTTCCCAAAGGATCAGGCTACGGCGGAGTATTTCGCAATTATGATCTTGTACTGCCTGATTATTTCGAATTGTCGTTCGATCTTCGCGCAACAGTTCCGGTAAATAATTTTGAAGTGAAAGTGAGCAGCGATACAACAGGAGAAAATATTTGGTGGGTAAATAAGCAAGCATATTCCTATCCTGCAACTTGGAAGCATATTGTGCTCAAGAAGAGGCATTTTACGTTTGCATGGGGTCCTCGTGCTGCAGCATCACCTAAGACATTGAGACGATTAGAATTCGTTGTAACTGCGGGGACTGGAGGCAAAGGAACGGTATGGATTGATCATATAGAACTGCAGGCAGGTTCTCAACTGCCCGCAGTCCTTCCCGCACCGGTGGTGAAAGCGTCTTCATTCGCCGGGGAAAATATGGTGCCGAAGAACATCTTGCCTTATATACCCGGTGAATGGAAGAGTAAAACATCCGGCCATGAATGGATTGAAGTTGATTTCCAATTACGGCGTGAGATTGGCGGTGTACGCCTTCGGTGGAATAAAGTATGCGCCGGTTTATCGTACGATCTGTTGGGTTCTCTGAATGGAACGATGTATGACACACTCTGTTCTGTCCGGAACGGAAAGAGCGGGGCTACGTTACTCTTTACTCCGGAAACAGAAATCCGGTTCTTGAAATTGAACTTATTGAAGAATAGTAGTGGGAGTCAGTATCGGATTGAGGAATTATCCGTAGTATCCGGTGAGTCTCTTGCCACGAAAAACCAATACCTGGAATATCTCGCTGCCGAAGCTCCCCAAGGAATGTATCCGCGTTATTTCCTCCGACAGCAGTCATACTGGACGATTGTGGGGGCAGCGTCTGATCAAAAAGAAGCTTTGATTAACGAAGATGGGGTGTTTGAAGTGGACAAACTACGTTTTTCTATTGAACCGTTTATTCGATTGGACAATAATCATGAATTGCTTACATGGGCGAATTGTCGTGAAGAACAATCGCTTGCTGCAGGATATCTTCCTATCCCAACTGTGAAAAGGGTCTATAAAAAAGTGACGTTGGATATTACTTTGTTGGCAGCAGGAGAAGCAGCAAGGTCTGCTTTGATGGCGCGCTATGTTCTGAAAAATACTTCTTCAAAACGGATACAAGGTGACTATTATTTAGCCATGCGGCCTTTTCAGGTAAATCCGACATATCAGAATCTGAATTGTGAAGGGGGTATCGCCCGGACGAATTCCATTTCGATCAATGCTCAGCGTGCCCTGATTGACGAAAAAAGCATAACGGTCTCAGGGATGCCGTCACGATTCGGGGCAGCGCTTTGGGAGGAAGGGGAGATTGTTGAACAAATAGCTGCGGGAAAGCTCCCCGCTGCACGCAACATTATCGATAAGAATGAATTAGCTTCTGCCGCATTTCAATATCGATTCGACTTGAAGCCGGGTGATTCTCTTCTCGTGATTGCTGCGGTTCCTTTTTATCCGGACGCAGATCGCTGGGTCTCGATGCCGCCGACTGCCTTGGAATTCAAGAATGCATATAACGAAGTTCAATCGTTCTGGGAGGACAAACTTGCTTCTCTCTCTTTCCATGTGCCGGCGGACGCCCAGCGATATATCGATATTATGCGTTCAAGCTTATGCTATATTCTTATCAATAAAGATGGTCCAGGTATTCAACCGGGATCGCGAACATATGAGCGTTCTTGGATTCGTGATGGTTCGATGACCTCAGCGGCATTGCTCAAACTTGGAATGCGGGACGATGTTAAAAAGTTTATTGAGTGGTATGCATCGTATCAATATGAAAATGGAATGGTTCCTTGCGTCGTGGATCAAAGAGGACCTGATCCTGTGCTTGAAAATGACAGCGACGGTGAATTTATATTTGCGTGCATGGAATATGTACGATTTACGGCGGACACGATATTTTTGCGCGCCCATTGGAAACATATCGTCGCGGCGGTAAACCATATTCAACAACTTCGTTCCCAACAGATGTCGGCAAAATATCGCGATGGTGACGACGAACAGCGTGCATTTTATGGATTGACAACAGAATCAATCAGCCATGAAGGATATTCTGCGAAACCGATGCATTCCTATTGGGACAACTTCTTTGTGCTGAAAGGATTCAAGGATGCTGCAGCCGCAGCGGCAGTCCTCCATGAGGAAGCAGCACGATGTGTCTATGACAGTCTCGTCAGGGAATTTCGAAAGGATCTGTACAATTCGATTCTCTTATCAATGAAGAACCGGAACATTGATTATATTCCTGGATGTGTTGAACTGGGTGATTTTGATCCCACCTCGACATCGATCTCTCTTTTCCCTTGTGGCGAAAGTAGGTTTTTACCGAAACAGGCAATGAATCGTACATTTGATAAATATTATGATTGGTTTATGGCACGCGCGTGCGGTGAGATCCCATGGAACGGTTTTACGCCGTATGAAATTCGAAACGTTGGGGCTTATATCTATCTTGGTCAAAAGGAACGGGCTCATTCCGTGCTTGAATGGCTCATCAAGTCACAGCGTCCGCGAGGGTGGAATCATTGGGCAGAAGTGGTGTGGAACGATGAGCGGCACGCACAGCTCATTGGCGATATGCCGCACACGTGGGTAGCTTCTGATTTCGTTAATGCTCTTCGAGCAATGTTTGTATACGAGATTGATGAGGATCCATCGGTGATTGTTGGAGCCGGATTGAAAGAAGAGTGGATTTATCACGGCCTTTCAGTCACGAAGATGCCGACGCACTATGGAGTAATTTCCTACTCAATCAAGAGCGACTCGACTAACACAATCACTTTTCATCTTGCTGGATCGATCAATGCACAGAAAACGCCCATTCTGATTCCCGTCACCATGCTCTCGAAACCATTGGTCCGTGCTACGATCAATGGAGTTGCGATCCCAGCGGTGCAAGGATTTGTGAATGTGACAAGGCTTCCTGCAGACGTCCATTTCGTCTATTGAGAAAATGATGTATCGACAATGTGCTTCGATATTCTGCTTCTTCTTTCTCCTTGCCTCGGAAGCATCGACGCAACCGAGGAGAGGTCAACAACCGCTGGATACGCTGGCGATGGTTGGCTCAATTCCAATTCTCGCGCGGGATGTTCTGGAGCGTATCGAATTGATGCCTTTTGAACTCAAGTCCGAAGAACAAGATTTCGACAAAATCAAAGAGAAAGCTGTTGCATCTCTCGTCGGCGAGAAATTGCTGGTAATGTCTCAGCCTCTGACCAAGGATCAAACGAGCCGGTTCATCCAGACAATGGAAACCGTATTGCAGAAATTGTTTGTGCGGGACGCATTGTATAAACGGGAGGTTCATGATAAAGTAGTAATTACGGAAAAAGAAATTCATAATGGTCTTGCATTGCACGGCAACCGCCGAAAGATTCTTATCATATATCCATCCTCGATGAAAGAGGCAGCAAAAATCATACAAGGGTGGAAGGAATGTCAACGAGCGCACCGGTCAATTCATGAATATATATCAACTTTGCCGTTTCGTCGTGATACTCTCGGAGTATCCTTCGGATCGGCCGATCCGCCTCTGGAAAAAGCTGTTTTTTCGCTCAAGGATACGATGGAGATATCGAAACCAGTAGAATCAATAATCTATGGATTGGTTGTTCTTACTGTCTTAGAGAAAGAGCTGGATGCTCACGCTAATGAATTAAGTGCGGCAGAACGTCTTACCGCAGTGAAAAATATTCTTCTGGAGCAGAAGGAAAACGCAGCAGCGAATTCCTTTATTGAAAAGACATTAAAAGCGCATCACATGGCAGCGGATAGTTCCCTTTTCCGGAGATTGACTATTGCTTTACGGGAACTGATGACATTAGATTCAATGACTCACCGGTTAGAAAACGGCTATCGTTATATCCCTGAAGACATTTTCCGTCTCTTGCGCAGATTTGAATCTGAACTGGATACTCCGCTTGTTCGTGGATCTTTCGGTACATTGAAATTAGAAGAGTTTCTGGAAAACCTGTTTTATTATGATTTTCATTTTTCTTCACTCAAGTCGAGAACCTTTGCCATCACTTTCTTTGATATTTTAAGGAAAATAACTGAAGGAGAGATTATTGCGCAGGAAGGTATTCGTCGGAATCTACAATCCGATAACGAGGTGATTCGGGACATTGCATTATGGACGAGCTATTGGAAATCCAGAGACGTAGTATATATGTTACAAGATTCAGTAACAATAAGTGACTGGGAATCATATGTATCCCTATGGAGAAAAAAGAAAGAACTCGTGGAAGGTGCTCTTTCTGTCAAGGTTCAAGAAGTCCTGTGTAGTGATTCGTTTCGTGCTGATTCTCTGTTCAGATTGATCCAGGATGGGGAAAGCATGGATTCAATTGCGCGAACCTACACACAGCGGATCGAATGGCGCATGAACAACGGGAAATCGGGATGGCTGCACTTCTCGGATTATCGGGAAATTCTCACAGAGACGATGGTAATGTCTCTTGGCGAGATAAAGAAAGTTCAATACGAGGGGAAAAACGCTCTTCTTCGTTTGATGGAGAGAAAAATCACAGGGAATCGTCATCTCCTGGATTCGCTCATCGAGAGAGAATGCATTTCCATACGCCAGGAACACCAAAGAGGCCGCATAAATCAATATCTGGCACATGAAGCAATTCGCCAACACGTGGAAATATATTCAGATAGAATTAGGAAGGTTGATATCAAGAATATCAACATGGTTACCATACGGATGATTGGATTCGGTGGCAAGATGAACGCGGCTCCATTACTTGTTCCGCAATGGGAATGGGTGCGTGAATGGGAGCGTCTGAAGAGACAGTTCCAGTGAAGAGAGAATGATTCAGCAAGAAGATTCGATAGGCAGGAGGATAAATCTGTGGCAAAGGTACGGTTTGAACATGTAAAGAAGGTGTATGACGGCGGGATCGTTGCCGTTCATGATTTCACTATGGAAATTGAGGAGCGTGAATTCGTTGTCATGGTAGGTCCTTCAGGGTGCGGCAAGTCGACAACTCTTCGTATGTTAGCAGGCCTCGAAGAAGTATCAGAAGGAAAAATATATATCGATAATCGAATAGTTAATGATGTTCCTCCCAAGGATCGAGATATTGCCATGGTATTTCAGAACTATGCCCTGTATCCGCATATGACGGTTTTTGAAAATATGGCTTTCGGGCTGAAGTTGAGAAAACTTCCGAAGCAAGAGATCTCTCAGCGCGTGAACGAAGCTGCCAGTATATTAGGCCTGGAAGATTATCTTACGAGGAAACCCAAGGCATTGTCGGGTGGTCAGCGGCAGCGGGTGGCTCTTGGGCGTGCGATCGTGCGAAAACCCCGTGTGTTTTTGTTCGATGAACCATTAAGCAATCTGGATGCAAAATTACGCGTTCAAATGCGTACCGAAATATCAAAATTACATCAGCGTATTGGTGCAACAATGATTTACGTAACGCACGATCAAATAGAAGCTATGACCATGGCTGATAGAATTGTCCTATTGAAAGATGGACATATCCAGCAGATTGATACACCGTTGCAGATGTATAAACATCCCCAGAATGAATTTGTCGCCGGATTCATCGGGAGTCCGGCTATGAATTTCTTTGAAGGAAGAATAGAAAAGGGGAAAACGTTGTGTTTTGTTTTAGGGGAAACAAAAAATAGATTTGTGATTCAGAAGAACGATACAAAGCGGCTTGCAAAATATGCAGACAGAGAAGTTCTCATGGGAATACGTCCAGAGCACATTGGTGTTGCACCTGGAAGTGCTCTGAAGAACGTGAAAAATCTTTTAGTTGCAAGCGTAGAAGTTCTTGAGCCGATGGGGAACGAGTTATTCCTTTATTTTACAGCACTACCTGCAGGGAAGCGGTATGTTGCAAGAACAGGATCGGAAGTACGAACACAAGTCGCTTCGTCGGTTCCACTGATATTGGACATGTCAAATGCTCATTATTTTAATAAGAGTAATGGACAGATTATATGATCGATGGATCTCTTCTGTATGCTCTGGAGTGTATGAGTTACATCTTTGTAAATGTATTTTTGAAAAAGCGGCTATTATTTATTAGGAAGATTCAAAGTTTTGTTTTATGTTAGCTTCAATTCGTCTGCTAACACTGACAGTCAATTTGATGTTTTTTGATGCGAATTTTGTTTGTTTTTGGCAAATTATTCGCACAGGGTCGGTTGGTGATCCATGTGTTTGCTCTAATGTTTCTATGTTAAGACCGTTCACTAAATTGCAAATGCACTTTGCAACTTGTAGGTCGAAAGTTTTACAGAACTTAAAAAATCGTCAACTTTTAAGCAGAAATCTATGTTGTAGTTGGATCATCTCTTGCTATATTTTTTTCTCATAGAGAGCATAGTACACTCCATTTCAACGGTAATTGAAAAGCCATGTCACGATTTGGTCACATGGTTGCCTTTTTAAAACCTTGTTTTTTCCGCTTGAAAACTGCACACTTTTCCGCCTGAATATTGCACACCTCTT
>CAZYYD010000011.1:0-99290 GCA_964651225.1 uncultured Ignavibacteriaceae bacterium | reverse complement strand
GAACGAGAGCTTTCATCCCCATGGCATACTGCCCGTCTGTGGAACCGGGAGCAAGCGGGTTGAGATTTTCTGTACAGGCAGCCAGGAACAATACTGCCATAAACAACAGGCCCAGAATTATGACATTCTTCATAGTACTCCTTACATCACGCTTAGGATAATCCTCAAAAAGACGTTTTAGGTACCACAGTGATCGTTATTCTTGAAATCAGTCCGTTCATTTTTTGTTTTCAACAAGAATCTTAAAACCGATATGCAACGTCTATCATAACTTGATGCTGCTTTCGTGTAGTCGAGTTCTCATTCGATTGATAGATGTCCTGATATTTCAGAACCGAATATTCATATGTGCAATCAATTAGAATATGGCCGAGCACGATGCCTGCGCCAAAAGAATAAATTCCTCCACGAGCCGGTTCGTCAACGATGGCCGACCCGTCCGGCGAGAAAGCCTGGATGTCTTCACGGTACCCGCCGCGTAATGAGAGTATGTCACTTGCGCGATATTCCGCACCAAGTCGTATTGCGGCACTCTTATTCACCCAGGGGTGCTGAGAAGTATCAGAAGTCGTTACCTCCATGTCTGCTAAATTTCTCACCTCATAGTCTAACGCCACTGTCCACCGGTCGGTCGGTGTCAGGACAATGCCGAGAGAATAGGCAAGGGGAAAGTTGAGATCCTCCGTCCCGCTTTCGTGGTAACTTCTCGTTGTCAGACTATCGATCCTTACAGGAAACGGTTTTTGAGTTGTATCGAGACTTGTCACATCCCGATCCCAGGTTCTCGTCAGTGTATATCGTGGTTTGATGGTCAGGCCGATGCTGTAATACTTCTGCTGAAGGAGAAACCCGAAGTTCAGCCTCGTTCCCGAGTATTTTGAAGTCCCCACTTTTGACTGTTGATAATAAACTGTATCTAACCAAAAATTTTCACCCACACCATTACTAATCTTCACATTGAGATGCCCGCGTTCTACACGATTTTCGTTATCATCGGATGATCCGGAGATCACCGTTGCAGATCCTCCAAGCGTGAATCCCGGGAGAAGGGTAATCGAGGCACCAGGAGTGATCCCGTACAACGACCCTTCTCTCTTCCGGATATATTGGTACCATTGGACATCTACAGTATCGTTTCGATTTGTAAAGAATTTTGGATATGGACGAAGTTGACCAAGATACGGCGACATCGAATTGTTGTTCTGATAATAGCTGTCAAGATTCATGACCTGGGAAATTCCAATACCTGCTCCAATGTTGATCCCTCCAATCATCAGAGGGAGGGCGGCCGTCAGTGAAAATGGTTCCCCCTTGGAAGAACTGTTATTCCAATTCGGGCTCATGTTATCGTATTGTCTCTGGACAGTCGAATCGAAACGCAGCGGCCTTCCGAGACTATCAAGAGGTGTTACGACAGTCCCTGTAAGTCCTTCGAATAAAACGCTCAGACCTGGAACGGGTCTCATCGGAACCCATTGCTGGCTCTGCTCTCTCAATATTTTTCCAAAGACTCCGCTGGCACGGATTTCAAAGGAAGTGAGCCGTGAGAGCGCAGCAGGATTTGAGAAAAGTGCTGAACCATCATTCGCGCTTGCTATACCGGTTCCTCCCATCGCACGCGAGCGTGCACCTGTGATCACATTTTGATCAAGCCCCTGAACATCTAACGGACTCGCAGCAGGTTGAGCAATCATGACCGATGCAACACTCAGCATAAGCGCAACGAATGTGAGGCATATTTTTTTCCCAAGACTCGATTTCATCGAAATTGCACTCCTAAGCTAATGCGATGCACATTATTCAATAAATCACTCATTTTACCATAGCTGTAATCAATAGTTATGGGCCACCCGCCAAGATCAGTATGGATTCCACCTCCATAGGTCAAACCCTCGCTGTCGTAATCAATCTTATATCCCACACGCAACGCAAGCAATTCTGAGAATGAGTACTCCGCACCAATATGCATTTGCTGTGCA
Organism: uncultured Ignavibacteriaceae bacterium; assembly: GCA_964651225.1. Classification (GTDB taxonomy): domain Bacteria; phylum Bacteroidota; class Ignavibacteria; order UBA10030; family UBA10030; genus Fen-1298. The sequence goes on along the minus strand of CAZYYD010000011.1, from coordinate 97,311 downwards.
TAATCATTTGGCTGGAATAAATCGTACGTGAGTGTGAGACGATTCATGTTGTCCTGAAACCACAGCCCCTCTTTGCCGAACATATTTGCTGAAGTCCCGAGGCGCAGAGAAAGCGGTGCAGGATGCGGTTTATCTGCAAACGTTACCTGAGGCCCAAAGTTCTGTACCGAGACACCGATTTGCACAGAACGGAATCCGGTCTTGTACAACATACCAAAATCGAAGAGAATAACATCTGCATAGGTCTTGTACGATGTCGCCACACCGGTGACGGGATTGACGATCGTGACAACTTGGTCCGACCAAAGAGATTCCATCGCATATTTAACTGTTCCACCAGCTGAAAATTTATCTGTGAACGCCTTTGCATAGGAGAAGCCCAGGAGATAAGAATAGGGAGAAAATGACCTCCCCGTTAATCCGGCATTAAAATATTTTGACCCATCGAAGGATTCCACAAGATCTGCAAATTCACCTCTCGTTTCCTGTATGGTTCCGAAATCAATATATTGAAATTGGAATCCAATATTCCCCCAATTTCCCATAGGCAGACCGTAGGCCAGCGCTATCTGTTTTGTATCAAAGAGCCACATGATGAGGGTTGTGGTCATTTCGTGGTTTTCCATTTCCGTCAACCCTGCCGGATTCCAAAAGACAGCATCTGCGCCGCTCGCCAGTGAGACAAAAGCATCGCCCATCGCGGTTGCACGCGCTGTCGGCATCACCTTGAGAAACTGCATGGAACTCGTGCCGACTTTTTGCGCTTCAAGCTGCCCGATGAAGAGCGTCAGCAGCACCATCGTTACCATTGTTCGAATTGTAGGTTTCATAGTCATCTGCTTTGCTTAGTTGATGATAACAAATTTACCATGACAGTGAGAGCCATCCGGTGCGCTCACCACATAAAAATAGACTCCTGAAGCAATCAATTGATTATTCCGCGTTATCTGGAACCATGGATGTTGAATTTTGTCCACATCGTGTTGGATTGTCTGGATCAATTGTCCGCTGTATGAATAGACAGTGATCGTGCACGTCTTTGGAAGATTATAAAAACGGACTTGATAATTGATATCGCCACCGACACTTTCCCCTGTATATCCCGATTTCACAATGAGCGGATTCGGAGCTACAAAAACCTGCCCCAGCGTGAGTGTTGCACCGATAGAAGATTCATGGAGAGTCATATTTGTTCGCCCGCTCTTGTTCCCCTTATCATCGACAGATAAGACAGAGTAATAGAAGAAATCTCCAACCCGGGTATTTTTATCGATAAACGAATAATTGCCGTTTTGAAAGAAGAGTGGATCTCCTTTAGACACTGTCGCCAGCTTGATCCATGGACCCAGAGGATGCGATGCTTTATATAATTCATAATGATCGAATGTCCCCTGGAGTCTTGGCGTAGTGAACGATTCCACCTGAGGTCCCCACAAAATTTTATTTTCTCCGACGACGGTATTCTCCACCGTGATGACCGGAGCCGGTATAGGGATAGGAAGAGCATACACACCATGTGCCTGATAATTTTCAGGTTTATATTGAATCGAATTATGATTCACGAGCGAATCACCTGTATATGTCTGGATCGCACGATCTGCCACTTCGCGCACTGTGACAACGTTCGAGTTGACATAATCCGGCAACGGGAAGTTGCTCAAATAATTGTTGCCGTAGATTATCGTGTTTACAGAATTCGGGTTGAGTTCGTTTTGCGCTTTTGGCTCCCAATAATTCATTACTTTATAGAAGGTATACAGTTCAGGGGGGCTTGCTGCTTCAGCAATCCATCCTCCGGTGCTTGTCTGGCCGTTGCCCCCTCCGATATCTTTCAGGCCAGCCGCTGTCTCTTCCTTTCGTGCAGCACCATATCCGCAGACTTCCGCTATAGTAATGTGTACTTTCTCACCCGGATCTAAATTATATGGACCAAAGCCCATACAATTACCAATGGCAAAGTATGTACTTTGCCGCCAATTGAAACTCGCTCGGCCCAGCCAATACAGCGAATCCTGTCCATAATTAGTAAAAATAGCATTACTGGTTGATGTAGAATATGCGCCCACCTTTCGGATCTGTGCTATATCTAACATGTTCGGAATAATTTTTGCCGTTACGGTTTGCTGCGAAGTTTCCAGCCTTTGATAATATGGCTGCTTCACCTGCAAGTTGGCATCCCAGGACACCGTGGTGTCGGAACCTAAATTGACTCTCGTGCCGTCTCCTTTATGAACCAAATGCAGCGTATCGTAATAGAGACACATATAGCCTGGTGACTGAGGGCTCAGTAAGCCGCCGCCATTTTTCCCGGTTGGTGCCCATTCGGCAAAATAGGTTGGCTCAGGATTACCTGTTCGATGTAACCCATACTGAAGCCAGCGCTTGGGATCGAAGTGTGCGTTATAATCTTTCTTTTCAACCACAGCTGGAGCCCAGGAATTGGAGACTCTTTCGTACCCAAATTTTCCTCCCGTCATTCCATGAGAAAAGTTAATGAGCAAGTCTTTCAGTCTTACCGGCCGCGGTGGCGTAATGCCATCCCCTTTCAGATCTCCGGTGTTTTCAAATTCATACTCATAAATAATAAAATCATCATAATCGGGAAAACTCCATGCCCGGCTGGTACGAGTAATAGTCACACCCACAGGAGTGGCCCATTTGGAAATGATTATTTCTTCCGCTTCATCCGGGTTGTATCCCGGATTCAAGCTGCCATCAGCGAGAACGGGGTAATTTTCGATACGCTGCTGACTCAAGGGAAAGGAATTAACATTTTCCACAACGGCATCAATCATCCCGCCGCAGATGGCATATAGTCGCTCCGTCGAATCAATCCGATCGGCAGCGATTTGAACCCCGCCGCCATACGAATTGGATTGACCCGTATACTGTTTCGTGTCAACAATGGTAGCAGAATTTCCAGGCCACTCAAACGAGGGAACCCCCAGTTCTGTACCGGCATTTGAGGTTACGTATTTTCGGCCAAGCTCCCCTGTGTTATACACGGTCTGATGCAGCATTCCGCGTCTGTGAACGAGAGTATCCCGCGACATCTGTCCGAAAGCAATACTTCCGAGTAGACAGAGAAGGCATGTAAGTTTCTTGATAGAACCCATATGGTACTCCTCAAAAACTCATAAGTTAATGATCATTCCGACTTGCACCGATCTCGGTGCATTGGAGTATATTCGAAATTCCTGATTGATCTTGAATCCCGGGCGAAGATCATCTTCATAATAGGTAATGTCTTCGCCTCTTTCGTACATAATAGTCCATTTTTGCAGATTATGGGTGTTGTTTTGATCAGGGTTAAACACTGCTGTGTAGTCGTAGATTCTATCATTGAAGAGATTCGTAATCTCAACATAGAAGGAAGCACTGGTACCGAAGAAACGAGAAATCCGTCTGGTAATTTTCACATTGGTGTTGTACTCATTCGGTGCCCGTCTATTCATAGGAGATGACCGGTCGATCCAGGAAGAATACGGCCGGCCGCTGCGTGCAAAGGATGTTGCAGCAATCGTAAATTGCTCCAACGGATACATACCGAAGAGCATGGGACCCCATTGCTGAGGTGTGTTCAAACCCAGGTTAGCGACAAGGTTATGAGTTCTATCAAAGTTGAGTAAAACATCAAGCGGCACCGGAGTTTGGTAAATGGTTTCACCGCTTTCATAAATTGTCGGGTACTGGTTTCCGTCAGGGGAAGCGTTTTTACCCGTCGCGACGCCGTAAGTATAATTCAGTGTGCCGGTGAATATTCCGCTGCGTTTAGCAAGTCCTACGCGAAATCCTCGAATATCCGCGTAATCAAGGTTGATATAGGTTGTGTAAGCTCCTTGTTTGGAGCTATAGATGGCTCGCTGGAGAAGATCTTTCACATCTTTATAATATCCACTCACGTCGAGTGTAAAACCTTCGCCTAAACCTTGTGTGACACCCACATCATAGCTGTTTGTCACTTCCGGTTTCAGCTGTGGATTTCCCAGAATTCCATACACCGAGAGAGCCGTCCCGTAATTTACCAGATCAGTTCTGCTGAGCTGCTGCCCCATGAGATATTGAAATGGGGGACGTTGTAAAAATGTACCATAGTTGACATGAAAAACCGTCACTGTGGATACTGGGAAGGAAAAGCCGAGACGCGGCTGTAAACGAGAGATCGTCGAAGTCTTCGACTTGGGTGCATACCGGATATCCTGATGTCCAAGGCTATCGTATCTATAGGGAGAATAAATATCGGTGAAATAAAACATATTAGGATTATAGAGATCAAAGCGAAGCCCTACATTGGCGATCATCCCCTGGAATTCCATCTTATCCTGAGCATACACACCAAATTCGAAAGGCTTCACGAGATACTTTGTCAAGTAGCCGCCGCCCGACGATGTGGAGAGACTACCGATGTTGTTAACATCGAGAGTATACCAGTTCCCCTGAATACCGGCAATGAGCATATGCGATACTGACACCTGACTGGTGAGAGAGGCATCAAGACTGATGGTACTCGTTTTCTCGTCAAAAAAGTCATTTTCAAATTGGCCAAAATTGAATCCATCCGGCAGATTGTTCGACCAGGCTTCCCAAAGAAGACCTGTAGAAACTCCAGAGTAAAAATCAGGATTAAAGCCAGGCGAACCATCTTGAGCTCTCGTCCTGAGGGAGTTTACCTTTATTTCGTAAAACGTGCTTTTGCTGATCGCATGTGACCATCGCAAACCAAGCTGGAAATTTTCGTCTAATGTTCGTTTTACATCAAATATTGGATCCCACAGCCAATTATACCATCCCGTGGATGTCCGTCCGCTGAATGAATGACCGTCAGCTCTGGAAAATGCCCCGCTAAATCGGAGATTCATTCCGGGTCCAAGATCATAAACGAGATTACCCATGAGCTGTCTGCTGATGTTGGGTTCCTGTGTAGGTAAAATCGGCCAGCTATTATCCGTGTGGACGGCTAAGAACATACGTACATTGTTGGCCAGAGGTCCGCCAAAATTTGCATCGAGCGAATAGTCCTGGAGATTATCATAGCTCTGCCCAATGTATCGATGCGCCTGCAAGCGCCACTGCGTGTACATCATCGAGGCAAGGGTTGCCGTGTCTTTTCCATAGCGGCTTGCATAGCTCGATCCCACAGCGCCCCAGTATCCGGTGCTTCCTGTCCAATTCTCAGGTGTAGCGAGCAACGCAATGTATGGATTGGCGGTAGTATCAGCATCCCACACGCTCGGACCAAAGTGCTTGCGTCCTGGAACACGCATACGTACTTCTCCACGTGCCGACCATTTACTCGGGCTGCCTTCTTTCATCGTAATATTAACGATACCGGACTGTGCATTTCCGTACTGCGCACTGAATCCGCTTGTGATAATTTCAACTTCTTCTACCGCACTCATAATGGGATTGAATGAAGACGCGCTGGTCAATGGGTTCATAATCCCCATTCCTTGAAGGTTATACAACTCCTCATTGTCACGACCACCCCGGAAATGTCCGTCACTCACATCGGCATTTAACGAGATCACATCAGCGATGTCCTGAATTCCGGGAACATTGACAACGTCCTCACCGCGGCGAATTTCACTGGTGGAAGATTTTTCTCTCTCCACATCCGGTCGAACCGCTGTGATAACCACTTCTTCCCCTTGAACCATCGTTTCTTCCAGGGAGAAGTCTACTGTTGTCGTACGATTCACGTTGACAATGATTTTTTGTTGCACGACTCCCCGATATCCCACGGCGGAAGCTGCAACATCGTACTCTCCCGGAGGTACGTTGAGGATAAAAAACGTTCCTTCAATATCGCTGGCTGCACCCATCGAGGTTCCGCGCACGACGACATTGACAAAAGGAATGGGTTCCCCCGTCTTGGCCTCGATAATACGCCCTGATATTTTCCCGGAGTTTTGTGCGAGCAGAGGAACTGCAAGCACGAAACACAACAACAAGAGCTTCCTCATAGAAAAGGTCCTTTACTTCTGATTGACCGTTATATGGCAGAGAACACGAGTAAGTAAATGTGTGATACTGTCGTTATGTTGATTCTGAATATACACGCTGCTTGAATGTACTGCCTTGAGATATGATCCTCAGGCGATGATTTTCTTCTTCTTGAGCATGATTTCTGCATGCTGCTGGGCGATCTTCAGATGTTTCCGCATGGCTTCTTCGGCCTTCGCAGGGCTTTTCTCAGCAATGGCTACATAGATCTGCTGATGCCATTTCATTGCAGATTCTTTCGCATCTTTGACTGTGGTGTATATACCTGACTTAATTTTGGGCAGCAGCCGATGAATGGGATCGAGAAGAAGCGGCAAAAATGCATTTCCCGACGCCCGTGCAATATCAACATGGAATAATGCATCTAATTTCGAAAGTTCATCAAAAGACCCATCATGCTGTTGGAATGTTTCGAGATGTTCTTTCATCAGTTTGAGATCAAGCTCCGTACGATGGCGCGCCGCCAGCGCAGCAATCGAAGGTTCAAGAATTTGGCGGGCCTGGACGAGATCAAGAGCGTAATCTTTTTTCAGGTGCAGCTCAAAATAGAGATGCATCGGATCTGTGATCGTCTCTTCGGAGAATTGCCGCACATGCATTCCCTTGCCCTTCTGGATCGAGATGAGTCCCTTCGCATGCAGCATCCGCAGGGCCTCCCGCACTGCCGTTCTGCTGACACCAAACAACGTGCACATCTCCTGCTCTGATGGAAGTTTTTCACCCGGGACCAGTTTTTTGTAACGGATCGCGTCTTCAATCTGCTTCTCGATATCCTTACTGAGCAGGGTGCGGTTTGCTAACAGGGAAAAAATGATCAGTACTCCTCTTGTTGTATGACGTCCTACATGTGACATAATACCAATCAAAATTAGTTTTGTCAAGTCTTTTTTTAGGGAATAGCACTCCTTCTTTGACAGAGTGATGTATGATCACCTTTGCTCTATTCCCTCGTATGACATCGTTGGGGGAGGGTGCTCTTCCAGGAACAATCCTTCTCTCGATGAAGGATGTGCACCTCAACACTCGCAATGTACACTGCTCCGTTCCACGAAACAAGATAAGAACCGTTGCATACCAGTTAATAAACGGGTAAATTACCCTGGATTGTAAAGGAATAGTGCCATGCTCGATGAAACCCGCACACGCTCTCTGTTAACTGACATTCTGGAGAGCCCAGAATTCAAGGATTCTCAGCGCTACCGTGACCTTTTACAATATCTTGTGGAAGAGTCCATAGCCGGAAGGACGCCGAAAGAAGTGACGATCGGCATGCACCTCTTCGGGAAAGATGCATCGTTCAATTCAAAAGATGATGCAACGGTCCGTGTCTATATTAATAATCTGAGAAAGAAGCTGGAGCATTATTACTTCACCTGTAATAAACCATACTCGCATAGACTCAGTATCCCGGTCGGACATTATAAGGTCGAATTTAATCCCGTAGAAGAAAAGAATGATAGTACAGCTAAACCTGCCCCCCCACGTCTTTTCGTTTGGATTGCCCTTGGTGTCACAGCATCATTCATTATTGGATATTTCACCAACAGCATTCTCCAGCCAAAGGGCCATCGTTTCGAACAGCCCAATCCGATTTGGAACGATTTCATCAAACCCAACGGAAGACCCACCCTCGTAATCTTCGGGGATTATTTCTTTCTTCGCGAACATGGTAGTTCAAGCGACTATTACAGGAACATTAGAATAAATTCTGCTGAAGATTACCGCCTCCTGGTAAGCCAGGATCCAAGCTTTGCAAAAAAGTATGACCAAAATGATTTTACCTATTTACGACCTAGTGCTCCATGGGGTCTTTCGCATATTCTCCCCATTCTTCAAAATTCCCATAATAGTTATTCATTTAAATTGGCATCGCAGTTTACCATTGGCGATTTCAAATCGAGCAATATCGTCTTTCTTGGATCATTTAAGACACTCTATCACTTTCAGAAGTTCCTCCATATTTTCAGATTGGAATACACTATCGCCCCCTCCAGTTTCAAGATTATCGGTGCAAGCGGTGATTCAACACATCAATTTTCTCCCGCAGCACTCCATGCCGGTAATTATGAGAAAGATTATGCTATCGTTGCAAAAGGGGCCGGACCCGATGGGAGTGTGCTCATGATGCTGCTGGGCTTTTCTGAGACCGGAGTTATTGAAGCGGTGCGTGCTGCTTGCGATCCTGACCTTGGCAAAGCATTAGATATGAAATACGCTGTTCAGGCAACGCGGGATCCTTTCTTCTTTACGCTGGTTCTCAGCGCAGAGGGAATGACACAGGCCATCTTTAACTCTGACATGCGTTACTTTACCATTAACAAACCGCTCAGTACGTTATCTGATGTGACTCAAAAGGATTCTTTAAAAACAGAGTAGATACGCAGTTTTTCACTTGTTGTGTTATTCTGAAAATAACAACGGCGTTGTCTTCTGAACGACGCCCTCCTTTCCTCTCTCCCGCTCTATCATCAGCCTAGGATGTACGGCTCATCATCCCATCGCCAGTCATTCTTTCCAATAGAGAAATTCCTTCACACTTGCAATCTGTGTTGGATCAGCTCCGCGCCGGCCTCCAAAGACAAAACGATTTTGCTCGTTTTTATATTTCTCGCGCACACGCTGCGCCTGCGTCGCGGATTTCTGCTTATCCGGAATATTCCTCAAGGATTGACCAAGAAGATCGAAGAGTTCATTCTTGGAAATTTTTCGATCCGCTTTATCAGATCCCCGCATCCCGAGTGCTTCCTTGAGCCGTCCCAGACCCAAGATATCGTACGCTTGCTGTACCGAATCGAACTTCGACACGGCAACTTGAAATGCCTCTATCGCATCCTCTGCCGATCCTGAGAGATAGCGTGCAAGACCAAAATTGAGATAGATCCCGCCATCCTCTTTATACAAGTTGAGACTCTTCTGATAATGCTCCTGTGCCGCCTGAAGATCATTCTTCAGTAAGCATACATTACCCATCGTATTCTCTGCCTGCCACGTCGTTACACCATTCAGCACCGCGACTGCCTCGTCATAATTTCCGGCTTGTGCCTGAATAATTGCGCTCTTATTCTTTGCTTCAGAGGAGTTATTGGATGCAAGACCTGCTGTCGCGGCACCGGTCAATTCACTTTGATGATGCTCATAGTCCGTGAGATCCTGCGAGGCATAGAGGACAATCTTTTCTGCAGGAGGAGATGCAACGCTTGGTATTGGTAAGTTCAGATTGCCGGGAGGAAAGGCTGCCATCGCTCTACGCGTATCGATTACCTCGATTTTCTTGCTAGCAGTGTACTTGTTGTACTCCTCAGCAGCTGTTGTCCATGCGTTCATGAACGGTTGATTAATCATCGTGGCTTCGACCGGGATCCACACCATGTCTTCATCGACAATATATTCTTTCGGATTCTGACTGATCATATAGCCGTTCTTTGGGATCACATCCGTATCAAACATGAGATAAATATGGTCTTCCGTGGCAAGGAACTTTGTCCGTACACCCAGGTTTTCCAGACAGGATGCCAGCAAGACTGAGGTCGCACTGCAGTTTCCTGTTCGAGATGCAAGCGTCTCGAGAGGGTAGGAAACGAGGTCTAATAATTCAGTTTCAGACGGCTTCCAGGGACTGGATACATAGACATAGCCGTTTGCCCGAATGGCATTCCATACGGCAATGGCGTAGACAACATTGCGCGGGAATTTTGCGTTTAATTTGTCGATGCCCGCGACATTCGCCACCACAGCACGCGAGAAATTCACAACGGTTTCGTCGGTAGGAGTCACGAACGAACCGATCGATTCTCCGCGCTTCCAGTTAATGGTGTTGCGGCTGTAGATGGTCACCGGCTTTACCAGGCTGCGCGTGAAGGGTTTATTGTTATAGCTATAGCTGAGTTCTACTTTCGCCTGTACAGCTGCATTGGCTGTCAGTTGAAAGAGCTGCTTCGCGTCCAGTGTTGCAGCCAATTTGAACGATTGCTTTGCTCCTGCATCAATTTTGGGGACAATCTGTTCCGAAGGAAGCTGCATGTTTCCCGGAATGAAAATGGAGACCTTGACGTTTCTTATCTCCACTTTCGCAGAGTTTTCGATATCGATCTTTGCTAACGGATTATAGGCGTAATAGTTTACCTGTGACGGGAAGATGTTCTCGACAGTGAAATCGGTGATTTCCAGGGGGCTCGTGACCGTCAGGCTTTCCTTTGCGCGTTCAGCAAATTCTTTGGTACTCACATCAAGCCGGCTCCCAGTAAAACCTACAACTATAAGATCCTGGCGGTTCGCAAATGCATTCCTCAGGTCATCAATCGAGCCATTGATGGTAGCTTCAAAAACGGCAGCTTCTTTTTCCATGAAACGGAGCTTCAATCGTTCGATCACGGCAATCTCCATCGGTAGGTTCATCTCATACTGAGCGACTAACTTCTGATCGATGCCAAAAACTGCGAGCTGCACCATGCGGGTTCCCGATGCCTCTTCCTTCATCTTCATCCGCACTTTCACATAGAGATCCTGAGCCAGCGCATCACCGAGCGTTCCCATCGTAAGATTTGCCGCCGAGTTTTGTCCGCCCCCCGATTTCTTTGCGGTCTTCGTTGCCACTGCAATCAGTTCTCCTGTATCGGTGATAATAACTTTACAGTCCCCTTTCGCGGCATATTCGATATTCTTGACGCCGTAGAACTCCTTCTCGGCTTCCAGATTACCTTCCGCTTTCCCCACGATAATCAACTCTGCGCCATACCGCATGCCGATCTCCTTCGCGCGAGCCGGATTTCCTTCTGCGAGGACGATATCGCGTGCGGCTACATTCTCGAATTGAGCTTTATCCACCAAGCGAAAACCTTTTTCCAGAAAGAATTCCTCGATTTTCGAAGCGACCAGACGGGCTTCGACCGGTTTTCCATCGATCTTTTCATCAAGGATCACCATTATGCGAGGCCATTCGCGGCGGTCCTGTGCTAAGAGAATAAGAGGGAGTATGAAGAGAAGCAAAAGCAATTGCTTTTTCATAAGATTCATCTTTCTTTGACGATCTGGTTTATCAATTTCCACACCCAACAACTATGGGATTACTCTGAATTATTTTTTATTTGACAAGTATCATTTTCTTCATATCAGAGTACTTCTTCGAACCATCCCAAATCGAAAGCTCATAGAAATATACGCCGGAACTCTGTCTGCGTGCATCCCAGAGCACTTCATAATACCCTGCTCGCTGGTGCTGCTGCACGAGTGTTTCAATCTCCTGGCCGAGCATGTTAAAAATCCTCAGGGTGACTGCGTACATCGATGCTGTATTGGGGATCGTGTACCGGATGCTCGTTTCCGGATTGAACGGATTCGGATAATTGGCAAATAATTTCATTGCGGATGGAGCTAGCTCGATTCCTGCATTATTTTGTTCAATGAAAGCCTTCTTCCCTACAATGAGGCGGAAGTTTCGTGTGCCGCTGCCGGAGTTGATATCCAAGGATGATGTTTCCCTGAGGTTATGGGCGGTCGTACGATCCAGGTCGAGAAGATATGCATCAAACGTCAGATCAGAAATCTTTACTGCTTCATTAAATTGCAGCTTCACTTTGGCTCCCGCATCGCCTGTCACAACACGCATGTCCCAAATGCTTCCCTCTGCACTGAGTGGACGGATATCGCGCATCATCGCGCCATCAGGATTCATGAAATACAATGCAACATTCCGATCGCCGATGAAGGGGGGCATGAAGGAATCAAATCGATCTGTCCCTTCGGATGCATCGCGCGCCATACCAACACCATTTCCGATGGCGCACATACCGATATCAAAACGATAGGCATCGACGGAGATCATCCATGCGGGCTGTTCTTTTGCATCTGCTGCTTGCTTGGCCAGAATGGATTTTCCCGTGACCTCCTTCTTGTCTGTGTTGTAAATACTGAACTGCGGACCCTGCATCTTAAACTTCAATGTCGAAACGCCATTGACTTTGATGGCAAGTCCTTCCCATGGCTTGAGCGTATTCCATGGTTGATCTGTTTTCGTGTCACCTGGCATCCACCAGCCGCTATGCGGCCCGTCCCCGCTGAAGGAGGCACGCGCCATATAAGTGCCACCGACGAAGGCGAGACTGTCGAAAGGAATCGTAATATTGAGCGGGGTGCCAACAAGGTTCCATCCATCACTCAATTGGATACCGGTATTATTCATGACTTCCGCGCGCACAACTTTGTTGGAACCGACGGTAATGGTCTTCTGCGGATCGCGGACGATAAGGAAGAATCCTTTCCCCGGTGCAAACGCCGATGCATCGCTTTCAAAATCTTTAAAGTCCTGTTTCGAAGCACCGACATAGCGCTGCAGGCGCCAATTATAATAGTCGACTCCGTTGGCATTGTGATTGCCGAGACTGGAGACAATGAAACTTGGCGTTTTGTTATCAAGATCGTACGGCACAGAGAACAGGCGATACGCCTTCACCAATTCCGTACTGGGATAACTTGATGCAGCCGGAAGCGGTGTTGGAGTGGTAATGACAATAGATGGTGCATTCCGGACCGAAATCGAGTACCAGATTGTCGAGGAAGTATTACCGGCGGAATCAGTTGCTGCAATGCGATAATCGACACCAATCGCCTTTTGACTCGAGACAAATGTCGGTGAAGGAATCTGTCTTGCACTACTCACACTATACGGAGCGACATAGGCAGCGCTGCTCGTTGCCGATTCCCCTACGCGCCGATATTCCAGCACCATCGACTGTACTCCCGATCCGCTATTATCACTTGCCGATGCGGCAATACTGATGCTTGGGGTAGCATTTCCATTAACGTCCACCGTCACTTCCGGTATTATATTGAAGTCGTGAGTAATCAACGGCGATTGGCTGTCGTACCATACCACGACCGATACAGCGTTATTCGGATCTTTGTTTTGATTCGGTGCGCCATCCTCCAAATAGAGATAGACTGTATGTGGACCTTGTGCCAAACTGACCGGTTGAGTAACCTGTATCGATGGAGTGCTTCCCAATCCAGATACCGAAACAGAGGTTCCAGGATTTGATATCGTCGGAAGTGCATCAACGGTGTACCAGGCTTTCGCAATATCGGAAGGATCAGTCGGATTTGTCCAGCTCAATAACCACGAAGCGGTCTTTGTCCATCCCGCAGGATTTACTGCAAGGTTGATGGGGGCTGCCGGCGGTGTGATATCAGCGGGAGCCGGTACCTGTGCTGAATCTGCATTTGAATAGGCCGATACACCGGCAATGCTGTTTGTTGCACGCACACGGTACCAGTACGTTGTCGAGGAACTTACCGTAGCATCCTGATAGGCTTGAAGGTTTTCAGCTATAGTTGCGATATTCGTAAAGCCGCTATTGCTATTGGGTGCGCTTCGCTCCACCTCGTAATTCGATTCATTTCCGGAATTATCCTGCCACGACAACTGCACCTGTGCGGCGGATGCGGCAGTCGCGGCAAGATTCGTGGGCGCATTCAACGGTGTATTCGCACCGGATTCATTCGAGTAGGCCGAACTGCCGAGTGTAGTGCTGAACGCCTTAACACGATAGACGTAACGTGTCCCATCCGTGAGTTCTATATTGGAGTACGTAACAATACTTGCTCCTACTTCCGCTAAATCCGAGTACGTTCCGGCATCGCCGATCTTCCGTTCGATCTTGAACTTATCTTCGTTTGTTGAGTTATCTATCCACGAAAGATCGATGCGCGATGAAGACATAACGGTGGCGGTCAAAGTGGTTGGTGCCGCTATAGATAAATTGCCGGTTCCCGAAACCGACAGTGTCTTCGTTGCAGCGCCGCCCCCTGCATTGCTAATATTGCCGCTGTATGTTGTTGCCGCCGTCGGGTTGAAACGGACATAAGTCGTCGTATTCAAGATTCCTGAAGCATAGGGGACGTTCATCGACGATGCGAAACCGGCACCGCTCGAGAGCGACACTTCGAAGCCGGAAGGAGCTGTCACCGCGATATTGCCGCTTGCCGGAGTAAGATTTGCACCAAAGAGCGAGTAAGTCTTTTCCGGCGAAAGTGTTCCCACGTCTACAGTGCCAAATGCAAGGGAGGTCGGATTGACAGAAAGAATTGGTCCGCTGGTAGGCGTTGCACTTGCCTCGTTGCTGTAACCGCTTTCCATCTGTGAAGTATTCACGGCAGTGATGCGGAAGAAGTAGGTAGTTCCATTGGTAAGACTGGTTATAATTTTCGTTGTGTCGCTAGATCCCGATGTCGTTGAGTCGATGAGCGTGCTTGCAGGAGATGAGGTCCCTTGGTAAATGCGGTACCTGAGGAAATCCGATTCGGTGTTCTTATTCCAATTGAGCGTTACCTCTGCATTGCCGGCAGAGGCGAAGAGATTAACCGGTGCTGTAGGAGGACGGACACCGTTCCATCCGCCTTCAAGGTACAGCGCTTGAATTTCCTCTTCAGTCAGAGCGCGTTTGTAGATGCGAATGTCATCAATAATGCCGTTAAAATACGTGTCGTTTGTGTTTGACGATTGTCCAAGGAACATGGAATTCGGAGTGCTGTTGATTGGGCCGCCGAATCCTTGTGAATTCTGGAGAACACCATTGATGTAGAGCTGCGCGTTCACACCATCAGCTCTCGCGGCAAGATAGACCCATTGATCAAGGAAAAACGAAATATCAATGTCTTGGATATACGCGACTCCATTTAAAATGAACCGCGCTTTTGAATTTTCCACATCAACTTCGTACCCATTCATTCCACTGGTTTTCGAAATGATTTTGCCGTTTACGAGTGAATGCGGTTTTATCCATACGCTGATTGTTTGAAATGGATTATTGATGTCCAGCGAGAGTGAGCTCCCGCAGTTGATCCAGTTATTCGATCCATTAAACTCATAGGCCTTCCCTGCGTTCCCAAACCGATCCGTCGTTAATGTTGCACCGTTGTTGATGCCATGATTGCCGTTGCCACTTTCATCCTGTGTATTTCCATTAAAGGGATAGAATGCGACGAGAGACGGATCATTGGCAATAGTTACTTCGACCGCCCAACTCTTTTCCCCTTCAAATCCTGTGGAGTCGACAGCGGAAATCCTATAATAGTATGTGCCGGCACTCCCAACCGTGTTTGCCTTTGAAGTTGCAGCAGTTGAGTCGACCATCGATACAGTCATGGAATCAGTGCCACGATAAATTCTATATTTCATTAACGGCACTGCACCGCCCCCGTTTTCCCAGCTGAGGCTAACGATTGTACCGTTTGGAATGGCGATAAGATTGACCGGCGGAAGCTGGAGGTTGAACTCCTGTGGTGATCGGGCAACATTGGATATGCGGACTTCGTCGAGCATACCATTGAAAAAGAATTCACCTTCAGCATTGCCAAGAGTGAGACTTGCAGTCGGATTAGGGATATCGATATCACGGGAATCAGTCGATACTACTGTTCCATCGACATAAAGGCTGAAAGTATTCCCGGACCTCGAAACAGCTATATGATACCATCTTCCTATTGTTGGGGCCCATGGCATATTAAACAGTAATTGAGACTGGACGGTAGTAGAATAGACATGAAAACTGAGGCTCTGGCCCGCAAGGAGTATCCATTTATTTTGAGCACCGGGTCCGTCGTCGTGCCCCATTAATGCGCACTGAGGTGGAGTAGATAAAAATATTGCCCATGTTTCAATGGTAAACGGATTCGTAGAAAGAGTGAAAATATCGGCATCAGGAATACTAATAAAATCGCTTGTACCATTAAAACTTCGTGCTTTCGCAAATTTTCCATCCACAATCGACGTCCCGGTTGCTATCCCATTGTTGCTAAAGCTGCTCGCATCGCTCACGGTCGAGCCACTGGTTTCGTTCATGTGCATAAGAAGGACAGTGTTGGCATCGGATCGGTACTCTCCAAAGAGTGAAGGTATATAGATTGAATCATCATCAAAATAGACTGGTGGAAGAGTTTGCGGACTTCCTGTCGGAGTATATATCCGGTTGTCGATATGTCCTTCCCAATCATCATTACTATTACGTCGTATAACAAATTTATAGAACGGCGGATCTGCAGTCCCAACATTGATTGTACCGGTATAAATACTGTCCGCATTCGGATCTGACAACCGGTCAGTATTCGATACCCATGAATTAAATGTGCCGCGAACGATGACAGTATCCGAAGCAGGATCGAATCGCCCCTTCTGCATGGCAATGTTCATTTTTACCTGGAAGGTAATCAAGTTATTGACGCTCGGTGTTGCACCTACCGCATAACTCTTTCCGCTCTCCAACCTCGCGTCATCCAATGCCGACACGCGGAAATAATATTTTGTGCCGTTGGTAAGACCCGTGATTGTTTTTAAAGTATCAGAGATAGAGGCAGAAGTTGAGTCTTTGAGTGAAACAGTAACCGAGTCTGTGCCCATATACACGCGGTATTTCAGGAAATCGGCTTCTATGTTCTTGCTCCACTTAAGTGTCACTTGTCCATTGCCGGCGGTGGCGGTGAGGTTTTGTGGAGCGGCCGGAGCGGTATTGACCCCTGTCACTGTTGCCTTCGCTGCATAACTCATTGCGCCCTCAAATCCGGTCGAGTCAACCGCGGAGATTCTATAATAGTACGTTCCGATGCTGCCAGGCGTATTTGATTTGGAAGTTGCAGTAGTCGAATCGACCATCGACACAGTAGTTGAATCAGTACCGCGATAAATCTTGTACCGCATTAATGGTACTGCCCCGCCGCCGTTTTGCCAATTGAGATTCACCGTCGAACCGCTTGGCGTTGCTGCAAGATTCACTGGCGGAAGCTGGAGATTGAACCCCTGCGGCGAGCGGATGACATTCGAAATGCGCACTTCGTCGATGAGACCACTGAAGGGCAGAATTCCCCCACCACCAATTGTAACCGGCTGGGTAGTTGAAATCATCTGTTCATTGGGAGTTATCGAACCATCCAGCAGTCCGTTCACGTAGAGTTTGAGGATGGAATTGTCGTAGGTCATAGCAACGTGGTACCATCGATTCAATTGAATAACGGTATTGCCATCGAAGCTTCTGAGACTGACGATAGTGCCGATGTGCGCGCGGAATCTGTTCACATCACTTGCGGACAAGAGAAATTGTCGCGCAGAATTCCCATCGTCCTTCTCAACGATCCAGCGATCGTTTCCTGTACCGCCCGCTAAATATGCCCACGCTTCAACTGTCATACCTGAGCTTGGATTCAAACTTGCATTGGATGCGATCGATATTCCGTCACTTCCACCATAGCTTCTCGCTTTTCCAAACCTTCCATCCACAATTGTTGTTCCGGTTGCCTGGCCGTTATTGCCGAAGCTGCTCGCATCGCTCACCGTTGAGCCGCTGGTTTCGTTCATATGCATGAGAAGGACGGTGTTGGCATCGGCGAGGTATTCCCCCGGGAGATTTGGATGAACAGAGAGGGTGACGGGCCTCGTGTAGAGCATCAGTCCGGTGATGATTGTATTCGATACTTTACAGATATACTTTCCGTCTTGAGCCGATGTGACTGAAGGGAAGATAAGCGTGGGTCCCGTCGCTGTCGGGATATCTACGTTGTCCTTCATCCACTGATATTGGTTCGCCGTCCCACCGACAGATGTTGTCAACGTGACTGTACACCCTACAAGAACATCTTCTGTACGTTCCGTCCCTACACTGTCCTGAGGAATATAGGTGAAGGCGTTCGACGCAACCCCAGCATTCGGCTCAAGGTCGGCGAACGTGAGGTTGTTGCCAGAGACGTTCAGATCCGTTAAGTTTGGAAGAGAGCCTAGGTTCGGCAGTCGATCGAAATGATTGTTCTGTATATCCAGAACTCTGAGTTTTTGCAGCCGTACGATCGAATCCGGGACTCCCCCGCTGAACTGGTTGTTTCCCACATACATAATAGAAAGACTATCCATGCGGCCGATTTCCTGAGGTAGTACACCATTCAGCTGATTACTACTAAGATTCAGGGTGCGGAGTTGTGTCATTGACCAAAGCTCGATCGGAACTGCGCCGGACAAGGAATTACCGTTGAGTAATAACTCCTGGAGCTTCGTGAGGTAGCTGAGTGACGAGGGAATCGAACCTGTCAGCTGATTAAGGTTGAGATACGCATTTTCAAGAGATGTCAGATTTCCAATATTGGCATGAATCGAACCTGTGAAGCTGTTGCCCGCAAGGTCAAGGATATTCAATTGACTCAACGTGTATAGCTCTAGCGGCAGCTCTCCGGTGAATTGATTGTACTCCAATTTCAACTCCAGGAGCCTTGCAAGATTACCCACTTCAGCGGGAAGGGTTCCAGAAAGAGCATTCCATCCCAAGTCCAGACGGGTGAGACCTGTGAGTCCCCATATTTCCTGGGGGATCGGTCCAGTCAGCTGGTTCTGGGCCAATTGAAGGTACCTGAGAGAATCAAGATTTCCGATTTCCGAAGGTATACTCCCCACGAGATTGTTGATATTCAAATAGACGTTCGTGACGCGCCCATTGGAAACCGTTATTCCAAACCATGTCGACACCGCTCCTGTCAGCCAGTTTGTTTTGTTCGTCCAGTTCAATCCGTTCGTGCTGTTATATAAAGCCACAAGAGCCAGTGAATCGACCTGAAGTGGTGATGGAATGGGTGTAGCGTTTACTTCATTCGAATAAATGCTTTCGTTCAATGTATTATCGACTGCTTTCAAGCGATAGTATCTTGTCACACCAACCTGCAAACCGCTATAATTTCGTGATGTAACCGCTCCATTCAATGTCGAGTCAATTTGAGTAGTTGGATTCGGAGAAGTGCCCCCGAATATTCTATATCGCAAGAGATCCGGTTCTGTATTCTGAGTCCAGTTGAGTGTTATAGAGCCCTCACCTGCTGTTGCAGTCAAATTCTGAGGTGCGGCTGGCGGGGAATCATAGTAGAATACTCCCATATCAGAGCGCGAACCATCGGGATCGTTGTATGATACATCCGGATCGCCAGCATTGATGCACGGCGAATTTGATTGCAATCGAAAATCGAGCGAAGCCGGAGCACGGAAAAGTGGATTTGCGGTGATTTCTCCGATACCGCTTGCCCTATACGGCGCCCCGAGACTATAATTTCCCAGCGAGTTGTTGTAGTAGCAATTGTACGTCAATAATCCATCTGCTGCCGCGTTGAACACGCCGTACGAAGTGCTATTGGCAATAATGTTGTTTTTGAATGATCCTCCGATCGCTTCACTTTCCAACCAAAAGCCATAAGCGCAATGATAGAGTACGTTATTCACGACGGTTGCACTTGCGTGAACCTTGATGCCGCCGACAAACGCTCCTGTCAACACATTGAGAATGACGTTATGAGAAATCGTCACCGGTTTCCAAAGTTCAAGACCTACATTCGCAAGGGTTGACATGCCGTCAAAATAGAATCCGTCCACGTCGACGCCAAACGCATCGTTCCACATGGTGGAACCGACCGCCTGAATCGTGGTTCGGTACTGGTGAATATTGCGCGATTTCTCATCGAACGATTCCGGATAACCGCCGCGAAGAATTCCCGGCGAGAACGTGGTCAACCCTTCGGCATATGTTCCGGTCGCCACTTTGATCGTATCGCCCAGTGCGTGCATCAGAGCGTACTGGATGGT
This sequence comes from uncultured Ignavibacteriaceae bacterium, assembly GCA_964651225.1. Lineage (GTDB taxonomy): Bacteria > Bacteroidota > Ignavibacteria > UBA10030 > UBA10030 > Fen-1298. The sequence continues at coordinate 77,711 of CAZYYD010000011.1, read as the reverse complement.
AAGGTATGGAGATGCGGCGGAGCCGTCATTCGCATCGCTGCCGTTGGTGGAAACACAAGTGACGGGATTCCATCCGCTCTTCGTCGTATTCTTTGTTCCGCCGTATGCACCGATGTCAATCCTGTTGCCGTTTGGGATCGGTTCTTCACCAATCGGATCCGTTGGATTTCCAGCGTCGATGCAGGGAGAGCCTCCCTTCAGCCTGTAGTCTCCTCCGGCCGGATAGACAAGTTTCGGAGATGAACTGATGTCATGCGGGCCGGGCGCTGTATATGTTCCATGGTAACCGTATCCGCCGCCGATGTCGATGCAATTATAGTCTGCGATCGATGAACTCAGATCATTGACGATTCCAATACCGGTGGTTGTAATGATGTTGTTTTGGACAAGCGTTGATGGATTGGCACTCGACACGATAGAAATGCCGATCACTGAAACGCCGCCGCCGGAAAGGGCGTTCTGCACTATTGTATTATTCTGTACCAACGCCCCCGCACCCGAATTGATCCGCACCACAATGCATCCGCTGTTATGCGATTTTGTAAGGACGTTGTGCGTGATCGTCGCGTATCCGCCACTGATCGTAATGGCATTGTAGTTGCTCGGCACATTCGTCCCGTCGAACACAAACCCATCGATCGTCGAGCTTTGATTGTCGCGAATGATCTCCCCTCCAGCAGACCCAAGCGTTGTTTTCTGTGCAATGAGGTCCCGGCTGGATTCAGTGAAGGTTAATGAATATCCCCCCTTAAGTGTAACCTGGGCAGAGGGGACCAGAGTTTCATTGTAGCTGCCGGCAGCTACTTTGACTGTATCGCCAGAGCCTGCTTTTATGAGTGCTGTCTGGATGTTACGAAACGGAGCGGCAGGCGTACCAAGGTTTCCATCATTTCCTGTTGTTGATACACAGAGTGATATCACACCAGGCGCGGCGCTCGCGTTGTTGGAATATCCACTCACCATACCCCCGGTATCGACAGCGGTGACACGGAAGTAATACAGGGTACCATTCACAAGACCGCTTATGACTTTGCTGGTATCATTGATACCACCCGTTGTTGAATCGATCTTTGCCGTGGGATTTGGTGCAGTGCTGCGATAAATCCGATAGCGCAGCATATCGGCCTCAGTGTTTTTGTTCCATTTCAGCGTGACTTTGCCGTTACCTTTAAAAGCAACAAGCCCCGTTGGTGCTGCGGGTGGAATATTCTCCGGAATTTGATTGCGGAAAACTGAAACGACATTTTCAGAAATGTATCCCGTCGCGATGTCGGGCATTCCATCACCATTCGCATCACAAATCGCAACACCCATAGGTAGGCTTCCTGCCGGATAAGTCACTTTTACCTCAAAAGATACATTGCCAATACTGCTGATATTCCGGAAAACAGAAATCCTATTATTATTATATGCTGTTGCTGCAATATCAGGTTTCCCATCTCCGTCAAGATCGCCAGCAGCAAGTTTGACACTGCCATTTCCAACCGCATAGTCAATAGTTACCGCAAAAGATACTGCACCCGTCGTACTCGTATTCCGCAATACAGAGACATAACCACTGCACCCTGCAAAGACATCCAATTTGCCGTCACCGTCGACATCACTCAAGACAACTTTTCCCGGCCATGTTCGAGTAGAAATATCTACATTGGATGCAAAAGAAATGACTCCATTCGTACTCGTGTTCCGTAAAACCGAAATACTAGCCAAATCGTCATTCGTGACGACAAGGTCAGGTTTACCATCCCCATCAATATCACCGAGAACTATCGCTTTGGAAGATGTTCCTGTTGTGAAATCAATCTTCGGAGCAAACGAGATAACTCCTCCAATACTTGTATTTTGAAGCACTGAAACCACATCAGCAGAAGTATAGTTACCCACAGCCAGATCTGGTCTGCCATCTCCATCAATATCGCCAATCGCGACACTGGTTGCGTTGCTTCCCCCGGTCAGATCCAATTTAGCAGCGAACGATGGGGTGACAGTTGTTGTCGTATTTCGCGATATGGAGACACCGTAATTTGCGGTGATTACATCCAAATTTCCATCACCATCGATATCACCGAGTGTTACACACTGTGGATTTCCAGCCGAAGGGAAATTTGCTCCCGCCGCGAAGGAAAGAGAGTTGCCGCTACTCGTATTTGTGAGAACCGAGAATGTGGCGTTTCCGAAATTTGTTGTTAAGAGTTCTGGTTTTCCATCTCCATTGATATCACCAAAAGCGACATCATAAGTACCGTTTGCCAATCCAAAATCCATTTTAGCGGCAAATGAAGTCGAATCAATTTGCTGAATAGAAGTGAATTTAGGTATAAACGGTTTTGTCGAGAAAGCTGTCAGCTTCGTCGTCGTATCCGTCACCGTGATCGGAGCATATGTGGCACCGGTTGGAACCGTAACAGTAATTCCTGTGCTTGTTCCTGATGTCACACTCCCCTTGACAGCGCCGAAATAAACGACATTCTGTATCGATATTGGATTAAAGTTCGTGCCAGTGATGGTTATTGTTGTCCCAGCGGAACCCGATTTGGGTGAGAAGTCGGTAATTGTTGGTGGAGGAAGCGCCCACCCTCCTGCATGATAGAGTGTATCAATTTCTCCTGAACGAAGTGCGCGATTGTATATCCGAATATCGTCGATGGCACCATTAAAATATTCCGGCGAGAGCGAGGCATCCTGCCCGATGACAAGTTCGTTTGAGGAATTAACGATCTGCGTTGCATACGCAACGGTTGATCGTAAAACACCATTGACATAGATTCTTGTCGCCGATCCATCCCATGTACCGACAATGTATAGCCACTGATTGAGATATGAGGATATGTCAACAGTGCTGAGGTTATTCTGATTCAACGCAAGAACAACATTGGGATTGCTCACAAGCAATTCGTATCCGGCGTTTGCGCCCCCTTTGGAAACGATTCTGCTAGTCGCTAACGAGCGCGGTCTGATCCACGCACTCATGGAGATCGCAGAATTGATATTCAATGATGCAGGATTGCCGCATGTTATGCTAGCACTCGTTCCATCGAAGTCGTATGCCATAGCCGGCTTCGCAAACCGATCTGCGGTGAGTGTTGCGCCATTGTTGGTCCCGTGGTTGCCGTCACCGGAGCTGTCGGCTGTATTGCCGGAGAAGGGATAGAACGCGACGAGACCGGCGTGCTGATTATCAACTGGTATCCGGTTCCGAAGAGCTGATCCGTTGTTTCCGCCCATATTTGCTGCGGCTATGTCCGGTTTTCCATCTCCATTAAGGTCGCCGATGGCAACGGCATCCTCCCACCAGCCGCCTATGTAATTGGCCGGTGACTTGAACGAAATATTCCCCGGAGTACATGAATTCAAGTAAGCAACGATCGTACTGACATCACCGGCAAACGTGATAACGATGTCGGGTTTTCCATCCCCATCCAAATCTCCCGCGGCAATTGCATGCGGTTCGCTAGTGGTAGTGATATCCGTCTTCGCAGCGAACGAAATCGTCGTGCCGCTCGACGTATTGCGTAGAATGGAGATCTTCCCCAATTGTGTGCTCACGGCAATATCGTTCTTATCGTCGCCGTCGAGATCTGTGACTGCGACCTTTCCTGGATAACCTGCAGTGACAAAACTTACAGGGGACTCAAATGAGAGATTTCCCAACGTGCTGATATTCCGCAAGACAGCAACGGTATTGCTTCCGTAGTTGGTTTCAATGATATCCGGATTCCCATCACCATCAATATCAGCTACGGCAACATCGGTCGGTCCGTTCGTTATGGGTATGTCGATCCTTACAGCAAAGGAAATATTCCCAACACTGCTGGTGTTGCGGAAAATGGACAATTGGCCGTTTCCGTTACCGATAACCAGATCCGGTTTTCCGTCACGGTCCAAATCACCTACAGCGATTCGTTCTGGTCTGCCGACTGTGCTACTATCAATCCTTCCGGCAAATGAAATAGTCCCGGGAGAGCTCAAGCTTCGAAATAGGGATACCGAAGCTCCATTCCAGTTCACCACCGCCAGATCCAGCTTGCCGTCTCCGTCAATGTCACTGATGGCGACCCCTTGCGGAGAGGCCATTGCAGCGAAATCCGCATTGGCAGCGAAGGATAATATCCCATCGCTGCTCGTGTTCCGCACGACTGAAACAGCGTTGCTCCCTGAACATGCTAGAGCGAGGTCGGACTTGCCGTCCCCGTCGATATCTCCCATTTTGATATCATGAGGAGAATTGGCAGCTCCAAAATCCAGCTTGGGAGAGAACGAACCGGCATCGAGTATCCCGATGCTCGGAAACATAATTGCAAACGGCTTTGCTGAATATGCAGTCAAACCTGTGATTATATTCGTTACAGTGATTGGTTCGAAAGTCGCCCCCGACGGTACTGTGACTGTAAGACCGGTGCTGGTTCCCGAGGTCACGCTCCCTTTGACGGCCCCAAAGTAAACAACATTATTGGTATTTATCGGATCAAAGTTGGTACCTGAAATAGTAACTATTGTGCCGACCGGACCTGATTTAGGATTGAAGTCTGTGATTGTGGGAATTTGACCAAGAGCAACACCTGAGAACAAGAGGAGGAGCAAAAGGAGTAATGCAAACCTCTCCGACCCGCTCTGACGAGTGGAGCGAGGTAAGTCGCTTAAGTGGTGGGAATGGTTGACTTCGGATGGTGACCAAGAGAACCTTGTCAAAGTTCTCTTAGGTTGACCCAGGTAAACTTTGACAAGGTTGCCCGGCGTCTTAACAGACTGGAAATAGTTATTGGAATTGAACGGGTCTGAATCGGATTGTAGCATAAGTTTTCCCATCATCTTTCTAAATCCGTTTTACTGCTTTTACTATCTCTCTATCATCTATCGCCTAATTTCTAACTTCGGAATCCTGAGCTCTACCATTCATGGAAATGCCGGTGAATCTGGCAACGGTGTCGTCGTAGACGAGGGAGGATTGTTTTTACTACTCGATAACACCGCAGCCGCAGCACCTCCGGCCACAGCCACACCCCCCAGGACATACCACAACCATGTAGAGCTCCCCCTGCGCGACTGCACAAGCTCAGTATTGCCGGTTAATTCACCCCCGAGATCATCTGCCATCGTCGGAACAATATCCGACACCAACTCTTCAATATCGTCGCTGTGCTGCTTGCTCATCGTTTGGAGAATTTGAGATGTCTGGACGTCGATCAACTGGACATTCACGTTAAAGATCTTGCCTACTTTTCCGATGCTGCCAGCGAACATTTTTTCGACCTTCAGGATTTTTCCAGCTTCCACCAAACACTCAACCTGCGAGCATGCTTCCGACTGCTGGAATCCCTGTTCCTGGAGGATCGCTTTGATCCGATTGCGGTCAACTAAGGTCAGCTCTTTGAACTGGGACAATCTGCTTTGAAAGACATCGGATAATGTTGCTGCTTCTTCTGCGGTGATGCCGCCGCGTGCATTAAAATCCATGACGGCAACATTTATTTTCTTGACGGCCTGCTGCCCCTTTTGCTGCTGGCTGAGTGCCGCGGGGGCAGCAAGAAATAAACCATAGATCCCGAGGACGAATCGAATCAGTGATGGACAAAGGAAGGTACGCATGAGTCTTTCTCCTCAATCTGATATCTTTGAAAAGTTGCGAAATGGTTTCGTGTGGTTATTCGGTTTCCCGAATTGGAGTGAGCATTCTGTTCTCATCGTTCGACGATCACAATTCAAACTATAGTTGAACCTGCTCCCCATTGGAGAATGGGGCACTCTCCCGGCTTATGGCCTCGGCGAACCGTCGAGAGTCTGGAGTATTTCATGAACAACATCCGGCAAGAATTTCTCGCCAATATCTTCGAGATCGTCATCGTATGTCCGTGAAACAGCAAGATCGACGCGCGATGATTCCACGTCGATCATCTTGAGGTTGAAAATATATGCATCCCCCAGCTTGCCGAGAGAACCTGAAAACATTTTCTTTATAGCCAATATTTTCCCGGCTCTGGCAGCGTCTTCTCCCCCTTGTGCAGATTGAAATCCCTGCTCCTGAAGAACTGCATTCAATTGCTTTCTTTCCACGACCGTGAATCGGCCGCTCTTTTGCAGCACGGTCGCAAACATGTCTGCGACGCTTTCTGCTTCACCGGTCTTCATTCCTGCACGTGATTCAAAAGACATGATACCGCAAAGGATGGAAGGCTTGGGAGGAATTTTCTCAGTCGTACCGCAGGAAACAAAAAGAATCGTACAGCATACAAACCATAGTAGCCGATGCACCATCAAACACCCCGTTCTGCATTGGTCGATGGATACGCGTGAAGGAAAATATACTCAAATGCTACTTCTTTATCGTCTCGTCTTCCTTCAAGAGTTCCTGGAGCAATTTATCCAATTCAATTTGGAAATTTTCATGATAACCGCGATTGATTTTGCGCACAATCCCATATTTATCTATGACGACGAGCATAGGAAGACTGCGAACTGTGTAGAGCCCGGCGTAACGCATGGCCGGATCGACTAAACAGGTGAGAGTATACCTGCGGGATTTATAGGTTTCCCGCACAGAATCTTCCGTCTGTTCAGGCTTTTCCATCGTATTGACGAGGAAGAACTTCACCGGCTGGTCCTTAAATTCCTCTGAAAGTTTCTTTAAAAGAGGAATTTCGTTTTTACAAGGCTGGCACCATGTGGCCCAGAAACTCAGAACAACGATGTGCCGCTCCTTCTTTTTCCAGGGTTCACGAAGTGTTTTTCCTGTGAAATCACGCAAGTACACTCCGTCATCCGAAATGAGGTTGCGCATGACAAAAGGAGGGCCTTCTTCGCCTATCTTGAGAGAGTCCGGCCTGAGAGGTTTTGCATTGAGAGCGTTGCTGAACTGGAAGAAAGAAAGGAAAATGAGAAATGAAACGATGGAAGCTCTGATGATATGCATAGCTATCCCCGTGATGAAGTATTTTGTAGCGAAATCATAGCAAGAATTTCCGCCTAAGTCAAGCCGCAAATCCTGCTTTATTCTCAATAATCAGCATTTTCGACAAGGAATATCAAATTAGTCCAATTAATAACCAAAGGACTTCCTCTCCTTGCATTTGGTCTTCCACCTTGTTAGATTAGCTCCAGTTTTGCCGACCATCCCTTTATCCCACGACATCGAGGAAGATGCATATGATGTCCGCGCAAGAAAAAAAATCCTCCTGGAAGCAGTTCATCGGCGTTTTTATAGCAGTCATCACAATTATTTTTGTTGAACTGCTCTTCAATGCCGCGTTCGTCTCGAAAACCCTTGGAACAAATTTTTTTGCCGCACTTGAACGGCGCAGTTTTGATATGCTGATGCGGATACGCGGTGTCCGGGAAAATTCCCAAAGCGTCGTGATGATCAAGATCGACGACTATACCGACAAACAACTCGGCTGGCCCATTCCGCGTGATCAATACGGTGCGGTGATGACACTCCTGAGCAATTCAGGAGCACGCGCGGTTGCACTGGATGTCCTTCTTCCCTACCGGCAGGATATCGACAGCACTGAAAACGCTCTTCTTCTCCAATATCTTTCAACGGCAAAAAATATTTATCAGGTGATCGGGCCGTTCATTCCTTCCAGGACTGAACGTGAACAAGTCAGCCGGCGCGATGTCGACAGCACAGCACATCATATCATCGGAAGATTCGGAATCCCTGCACCCCGGCAGAATCATTTCCTTCGCGCCCCCTTTATCAACGACTATCCTTTCCAGGAGCTGGCCGATGTTTCCAAAGGAGTTGGTCATGCGCTGCTCATTCCCGATACGCTGGATGGTGTGATCCGGTCCATGCCGTTGTACATCGAATATGCGGGGCGGCTATATCCCGCCATTGGGTTTGCACTAGCGCTCAATGTCTTGAATATCGATCCGGCACAAGTAAAATTTGAAGACACGGAAAGCGGAACGATCGTCACGGCAGGTCCGCTGACGATCCATACCGGTCTGTGGGGAGAGGTATTCATCAATTATATCGGGAAAAGCGAGAACCTTCCATCGGTTTCCTTCTATGACATCCTGGAAGCTGCTAAACAACGGAATGAGAAATTCTTTGAACAGTTCAAAGGGAAGGTCTGTATCATTGGGCCGACGATCCGTTCGGTGGGTGATTACTACGCAACGCCGGTTGACGAGACCGCAGCGGGATTTCTCACGCATGCCAATGTCTACGATATGGTAGTGACGAATTCCTTCCTTACGCCTGCACCATGGTGGATCCAATTCTTCCTTCTCGTTCTCGTCACACTTCTCATTGGCTTCGTGGCACAAACGCGCCACATTAGAGTCGGTGTTCTGACATGGATCCTTGCATTTGTTCTGTACTTAACATTTGCGATCGTCGCATTCACCTCTGCGCATGTGCTTTTTAACGTTGTCGAGCCGCTTACCGCCTTTCTCATATGCTATGTGTCTACCGTTGCATACCGTGCGGCTACAGAAGGGCGTCAGCGCAAGATGATCACGGATATGTTCGGCCGTTATGTCGACAGCACGGTCGTCGAGATTCTCATCAACAATCCCGGACTGGTAAAACTCGGTGGTGAACGGCGCGAGATCAGCATTCTCTTCTCCGATGTGAAGAACTTTTCGACTTTTTCCGAGCGGGTGAGTGAAGAGACACTAGTGAAACTGATGAATGTGTACCTCACCGAAATGACCGATGTGATCCTGAAAAAGGGGGGCACGGTGGATAAATTTATCGGTGATGCGATCATGGCATTTTGGGGTGCCCCGCTCCCCGACACCGATACAGCGTTCCATGCCTGTTCCGCTGCACTGGAAATGCAGGCACAGCTGGAACGAATCCAACCGAAACTTCAAAAAATGGCCGGCGGCGAGGTCCGCCAGCGCGTCGGCGTCAACACAGGAATGTGTGTCGTCGGGAATATGGGTTCCGAACAGAAGCTCAATTATACAGCGATGGGCGATCCCGTCAATCTTGCCTCCCGTCTCGAAGGGGTGAACAAACAATATGGAACGGGTATTTTAATTTCTGAATCAACATATCAGAAGGCAGGCAAACGAGTCCATGTCCGCGAGGTCGACCGCGTTCAGGTGGTCGGTAAATCAGAATTTGTCCGTATTTATGAATTACTCAGCATCGCCGATAAACCCCTCAGTGACACCATGAAGTACTTCCTCGAAATTTACGGTGAAGGATTGAAAGCATATCAGGAACGCCGGTGGGATGAAGGGATCGCCTATATGGAACACGCGATGCAGCAAATCTCCAACGATCCTGTCTCCCGGCTGTATATCGAGCGGATGAAACTCTATCAAATTACTCCACCGGCAGAAGACTGGAACGGTGTGTTCGTTCTCCATTCAAAATAGACTGAGGAGATCCCTCTCTTGTTGCTGTTTCTTACTCTGCGTCCATAAGGTGAAGAGTTCCACCTCATGATCTCCTCGAATCCTTTGCATCGCTGGTCGTACGCTTGCTCCTCTCAGGAACCTTCGTACTTCGTCTCCTGACCAAATGCCTTAAAGGGGAAAAGGTTCAGGATGTGATGTCCGTCGTAGTCCAGTACACGCAGGTCATCCTCCTGATGGAGATCGTCCATGATCAAATCGTAGTGGTGGCCGTACTTCTCCTTCGCCAGGCTCTCCGGAACCTCATAGGCGATGAATTTCTTAATCCCTTTCGAGCCCAATTTTTTCACCAGATTGGGATTCGAGAAGGAATCGTATGTCGTGAGCAGAAGAATCGGTCCGGAGCCAGTAAATAAGATGCCGGCTTTCATATGCACACTCCTTTCTTGTGAGAATGAACAATTCTCTTTTTTCTCTCTGCCTCACTTCGAAGAACGTTTCGACCCGACTATATCAGCCGTGGAATTACACACTCGCGGTCTTCTTCTCTTGTGAGATCGGCACTGCTGAAATATAATAGACTTGCTCGGGATTCACAACCGCATCAAAGATTTCTTCATTATGCGAAATAAGCAGTATTCCTTTGCCTGCCTTCTGCCGTTCTTTCAGAATGTCAAGTACTTGTACGATGCTGCGAAAATCCAATCCATTGAACGGCTCGTCGAGAATAAGGATGTTGGTATCGAGCACCAGACTTCGTATCAGATTCAACTTTTGTTTCTGTCCACCGCTCAAATATCTCACTTTAGTCCTCAGGAATCTGTCATCGATCTCACAGTCAAACACTTCGGCCATGAGCTGGAGAATTTCCTGTTCCGTCATGGTATGTCTTGGAAGACCGGATAATGTCCCCCGGACGGTCGATTGCTGGTTTAAGGCCTCATCCGCATGCTGGAAGGTGATCGTCATGCGTTTTCCCCACACACGGGTTCGCCATATGTTCCTGGGAGTCTGTTCGGTCAGGGTGAGATTCTTGAGTGCCACGCGCAGGTTCCGTGCAGGAAGAAGCCCCATAATTGCTTTTGCAAATGTGGTCTTTCCCACTCCGCTGGGCGCTTTGAGATACACCATGGAATACGGATGGATTTCAAGAGCAGACTGCTTGTTCCATGCGCGCATATTCGTAAGAACAAGTCTTCGTCCAAAGACCTCCATACCGCTTGCTACCCGCAGCAGCGGCTGGGGAGACAAAGGAGCTTCGAAAAACATACGTAAGGGCTTCTGCCCATGCAGCCACTTTAGATAGTTGTCCGGCATGAAATCGGTCAGGGTAAGCCCCTTCCGCCCGAGGGATAATTCCTTGTAGGAGATATCCTTGAGAATATTCGGATCGGCCTTTCTCACCGCACTAATGATAGAATAGTCATGGGTGATTAAGAGAGTTGTAAATTTTCTTTTCTCGAATTTTTCCAAAAGGAAGGAAAGAAAGACGTCACGAAAATGATTGTCCAGACTTCCACTCGGCTCATCAAAAACAAACATCGTCCGTGCATGATCATCCATCTGTTCTAAGAGGAGATCGATCTTGAGAAATGCCATGACGAGCAGGAAGCGCTGCTTTTCCCCGCCGCTTGGGCGATACGGTTTTGGATACACACCCAGTATCTTATCGAGAAGTTCCTGGTCGGAGGTATTCCACAGCCGCTCAAGAATGCCGCTCGCACGAAGCTTCTGCGGCAGGGTTCCCTCCTCTACTTGCGCACCGAGAGTCAGGAGCGGATCTAAATGTGTGGAAGGCTCTTGGAACACAAAGAAGCTGTTTCTCTGGATCTCCTGTGTGTGGTTTCGTTCACAATACTCAACATAGGGTTCCCCGTTCAGAGAGATTTGTAATTCCTCCGGAGGAAGAAGACCATACACTGCTTTTGCAATAAGTGATTTTCCGATCCCTGACTCGCCAAAGAGAAATGTGATATGGTTCTCTTCGAGACGAAAATTCTCTATCTGAACCAGGCTCCGGTTATGTTTACTGATACTAATATCGTAAGAAAGCACACTCATGACGGATTACAGATCATAGTATTTCATAAGTCCATCAGCTATCTGATAAATACACACCAGCGTGAAAACGAGGACAAATGCAACCGTGACACCCTGCAGATGCTGGAAGAGGATCCGCGGAAGGTACGAGATATCCAGCACCATCGACCCCATGGCAAGGATATCCTGTTTACTGTCGAGTTTTGCCAGCAGGCTCCCGAGCGTCACGGGGAAATTGCTCAGGCTCACGTCGCTGGAAAGTCCCACAGAAACGATAAAATCTATACTGCATTGCAGGAGGATCGCTACCCCAAAAAGTGAGACAAGTTTGTGAAGGAAATGGGAACGGCTGCTTTTCCAGAGAATATCCACGTTTATGATTCTACTCTCCTTCATCCCGCAGCAGAGCATAGCATGGAAGTAGTCTAACGTACGAAAATACGCGATCCGTTCAGTGACAAGATCGATCACTTCCAATGAACAAAAAAGACTGATGACGAACGCCATCCAGAGGATTTGACTGGCGTGAGACTGGAGAATTCCCTGACCGATCATCCATGTCAGCAGGATATATCCTATCAGCAGCCCCACTATCTGAGGGATTGATCGGAGAAGACTCATCATAAAGATCAACGCAAGATGCGGTCCCCTCGACTTTCTCTCCTCCAGGAAGTGCAGCGCTATACCGAGCGCCCACCCGATGGACAGCGATAAAGCTACTGCTGCTAAGGCCCCATAGAACGTGTTGGCTATGGCAGAGCGTATCAGCTCATAGGCAAGCGGATTCAGAAAGAATGTATCCCATAACCATACTCCTGACAGTCCGCCAAGCCAGAGCACCACCCATCGGAGGTCTTTCCGCTGTCCGATGAGCACGCGTAAGGAGCGTGCAATATACCATTCCGGTCGGTTATGATTCATTTTCATACTTCTGGGATTCAGTGTAGAACCAGAAGTCCACAAGGACTTCAGTTGCCTTGACAACCATAAATATTCCGAAAATAATTAAAAGGATGGCATCAAAGCGTTTGTAGAGAATATTTTGGAGAAGTTCGTAACATAAATGCCCTTGAATATTGAGCGCCATTTCAATAATAATAAGGCCGGTAATAAGAAACGAGGCGTGCTGCTTCATGGTCGGGATGTATTGTAATCGGGCATTTTCATAAATATGATGAAACACATGTGCAGGAAATGTTTTCTTCCATTTCAGGAGTGACCGGAACGATATCCCGTCAGGAGTGTTCCAGGAATATGAGTTTTTCAATCCCTTAACGATCGCGGTTTCGACGTACCCTTTCCTGCTTTCATGAACGAGGAACGTATAAAACTGATACGCTGCATTCATAAGAAGTCCGTTCGAAACGACTCCGAGGAGGACCATAAATATATATCCGCCGGTTTCAAATGTCGATTTCATCGAATAGGCAATTACGTACGCCGGAGCGAAAAGAATGAGCGCCAGCAATCCCTTGAGGACAGCCAGGAAAAGAAAAAGGACACAGCGGCCGGCATCCCCCCAGGGATACTCATGATTCCGTAGAGAGGCAACAACCGACAAAGAGTGAGAAACGAATTTTTCGAGATACGACGATGCCTGTTGTTTTCGTTTCACAAAGCTAAAGACAGCCCATGTCTGCGCTGCATAATAACTCGCAGCCATAACAACCAGATAGACCAGGATAAACGAATAGTACATTCCTGCCAGATCATACAATGTATCCCACGAAAGGCCCTGTCTGTTTCCTCCTGATTTATGGACCGTCTTCGTAAATTGTGCCTGCCGATAGGATTCGAGAGCTTGAAGAAGTGAATCATTCCTGGATCGTTCATTCGGAGAGAACAGGGAGAGTGTTTCTTTCAGAAGAGATCGATGGTAAGGATTGCCGATATCGATTGCCTGCTGCTGTACCAGGGAATCAATGAATGCCTCATTGGTTCGCTGGTTGTCCGTTCCTTCGGTGTCTATAACGGCGAGGAGGAGAATAAAAACCGCCGCGATAACCAGAATACTCAGCACATGGTCGATGAGTTTTTGTTTCACCTGCAATACTCAGCTGTAAGGAACATCCAGAGAGACATGCCCGTTAGTATTTCCTGCGAATGTTTATTCTCCCCGGTGTGTAGAAAACCGCATAGGGAGTGCCGAGGAGAATATTTTCCAGATCTCTCGTGAGATACTGATCGCTCTCGGAAAATGATAGAGCATAGCTCTCTGGTTCAAGCTTATACGCAAGAGTACGGTCAGAGGAGACGAAATGCCATTGAGGTATCGCTTTCTTCTGCCTCCTCTGTTTGTTGAAATATTGAAACAGCTTCGAAAGTGCAGAATTCGCTTCAAAGAATTTCCTGTCAATCCGTTGAAGAACGGCAGGTGAAATTGCCTGATCCGATACAACGCTCCTCTTCTCCTCGTGCCTCACAGTTGCTTTCGCTTGTTCAGAGAATCGGATCCACCCGTAATTCGGCCAACCACCGAGTACTCGAACATAGGTCAGGCCGCCATCATGGAAATACCTCGCAATCGATTTTCCCCTCGTCACCGGCGCTTGATGGGTGCGGTCCGGAGATATCAGGATGGCTCCTGGATTTTCGACAAGCTGGAGAGTGTCTTGTAGAAGGGTGACGTTGTTGTATACTTCATGAAAGCCGAATTTGCTTGCCCCCATCAATGTCGATTTGTCATTCTTGATGAGGTAAAAGGGAACACCCTGCACTTCCACGCGCATGCACGGTGTATAATTATCATTCAACGTGCCTTCCGCATCGAGAATCCTGATGGGAACGAACGGAACGAAGACGCGCCGTTCCCTGGGTGAGGTTTTTTGCTGATACTTGTTATAGACGAGAAGTTGATCAACGTTCTGGATAATGAGATACTCCGGTGCCGCAGAATGCTGGGAGAACGCCCATGGCACGAAATTCGGGATCAGCGGGAAGAGAACCAGAACCAGCCTGAGGCGAAATTTCACTATAGAACTCAAGATCACTTCCGGGGCGCTTCTTTCCATTTCTTGACTGTGGACAATTGTGAAGCCACGCCATAGAGTTGTACACTCGTGCTGTCCAATTGTGTACTGAAATACGCCAGCGATGGCAGCGAGAAGAGCCATGTCCCCAGGCATAGTTCCCGCTCCAGCAGATCGATACGTTCCGCATATGCCTGTTTATCGCCGATCTCGCGCGTGGACATAAACCCATAAATGTAGTGCAGGAGGGTATTCAAGGCTGCACTATCCGGATGCTGTGCAAGAGCGTTCAAGCTGAAGTAATTATTATGCGGCTGCCAGGAATGTGGATTGATCGCCAGCCCTCCCTTGCGATCCGGTTCGGTAATGAGATTGATCCTGTAGGTCTCAAAGTCCGGAACACGCAAGAAGATATTGTACAGATCGAAGAGAAAATTACTCCGGTATCCGGTGATGGCAACAAGCAGGGCGTCATAATCTCTCGCCTGGATCTCTTCATTGGACGCGGCCGTTGCCTTGATTTTCTGCTTTGTCAACGTGGGGTCGTTCAGAATGTCAATGAGTTCCCCGTATTCCTCCCGGAAACCATAATTCACACACGTCTTGATATTCACAACATTCGGCAGAAGAGAGAGATTCGCCGCGGTATCATCGAGAACAGGTACGACAATCTGTTCTTCCACGTAATAGGATGACGAAGGGAATACGCTGTTATTCACATAATCCATGTAATTGTTCCTGTTTCCCTTGTAATCCATAATGTTTCGCTGCTGGGGGGAGTTCATCTTAAAGAATCGCTCAACCACAGCGGTATTCTTGATAAGCCTCCGCACTTCTTTCCGCTGCTCGAGGGAAAGCCTCTCCGTATTGAACAGAATGGCAAAGAACGTTGTGCTGATATTGGACTTGGTGAAATACTTCAAGGTATCGCTGAGGATCGGCGAAAGACTTCCGAACGGTGTCTCCAGCAAGGTATTGATCGTGCCGTTTTTGAGTTCGGTCGTAAAGGTACTATTATCGATGAACGGGGCAAGAATCACGTTTGTCATGATCGCCCCTCCTTCCGGTGTTTTATGGAAATTCGGAACACCGCTCTTTTGCGGGATGCCCATATACGGAGCCGTTCCGACATAATAGTTCATGGCATTCATTTCCGAATTGCCGGGAAGAATTTTGAAGGAAAACACCTCTTTGATATCGGCATCTTTCCAAATCCTGTCTCCTTTGAAACTGAAGCGCACCTCCCCCTTCTCATCCGGGCCGTCAAAGTCAAAGGTCTTCAGAGCCTGGGAAACAAGAATGTAATCAGGAGAGAGACTTCCGAGATTCTGGATACGTTTTAACGTGAAGTTGAGATCGCTTGCCGAAAAGAAATGGTCATGGGTTTTCGTAATATCGATTTTCGACCCATCGACGGTTGCCTGGTAACTATCGTGCCAGCGCTTCTTGGTTTTCAATCGGATTGTAACGACATCGTTCTGATCGATGTTGACAAATTCCCCCAGTCCATCTTCATACACAACTCCACCGGGAGTCGCGACCACATTGAAGAGACCGTCAAATTCGACCTCATCGAGCTTATCCGAAAGCTGGTTCGTACTGGGCAAGTGCGGATCAAGGGTCGGTTTCTGGTGCGCGATGTACGGCAGAACAATCTGATCCTGAAGATTCGGGCGCCAGAGGAGATACACAAGAACGCCTCCGATGACGAGCACAACTGCTCCGATGATGAGATATTTTTTCTTCATATGTTCATTCCTTCTCTCAGCAATGGAAGAATTAGTTCTTTCGAAGAATCGGCTTCTGCGCCATAACGCTCACTTCAAAAACCCTCGACCCCGCATATCGGAGCTTGATCTCAAGGATATTGGTCGTGGTCTTGTCCAATTGCACAGGAGTGATTTGTGATTCATAATTATTGTCAGAGGTCGGTGCGGTAATATGGAACCGCCCCTCATTCTTGATCTGTTTCTTATTGATAGTAATTTCGTCATACCATGCGTTGTCTGCCGCCTGGCGGATAAGTTCCGACGGCACCATGATATTCACGTCGAACACGGGAAACTCCGCTTCAGAGGGAATATCTAACTTCAGCCTTAAGAGATACTCGTTGTCCCCTTTTCTATTGCTGGTGGTAGGCAGGACAAAAAGTTTTCTATATTCACTCGGTTTTGAAATCGATTTCGCTACCGTCGGATCGCATTCCTCGACAAGTCCTCTCACCTGCCTGTTGGATCCTTTATAGAGCTTTCCATGATCTACGATAGCCCGTGCTTTTTCCACACCGAGATCCCGGCTGTTCTTTGTTAACTCTTTAAAGAGAGCCTTAATGGCTGTCTCCGGGAATCGGATGTTCTTCATCTCTGTCAAATAGTCTTCAATCTGTTTGCGCCGCTGCTGAACATCCTTCTGGTTGGTGGACGTAAACGTCAGTTTGTACACCGGAATAAAGGCGGAATCCTTATACAGACCGGAGATATTTTTCAGGGTTGTCTCATGAGTCTTCACAAACGTATCTGCAGCAGTGCGTGATGCCGTATTGACTTTCTGGAACAGTTCCAATTCGTACTGCTTGACGATTTGGTCCTTTTTGGGCGCAATGGCTTCCAGGTTCAGGTAATCGTTATCCTTCAAGAGATCGTCCAGCCTCGATTCAGCTGAGGCCCATGCACTCTGATCCAAGAAGCTCGCGATCCTTCGTCCCTGGGTTTCCAGGGAAAGCGAATCGACATCCGGATATTGGGCCAGGAGAAATCCCATGGTTCGATTCGCATTCAACAGCCGAATGATGGGGCGGTATGTCCCCTGGGCCCGGAAAGCATTAATTTGCGGTACGAGCTGTCCTGCTTTTTGATAGCGCGCGATCTGGTCATTCACTTCTTTTCCTGCAGTGGCGATGCGTTTATTTGCCCACAGTGAGATCTTATTGTCGCTGTACGAATCGATGCGGGCAGGGATCGCCTTGGGGAGATTGCTCTTGACCTCGTTGAGGTTTCCGAGGATCACGACATAGAATGAATCTGCCGGCCATGTTACAGTTTGTCTGAATGCATTGGAGATCTCGGTCATCTTCGTGTCAAAAAGCCGCAGGCTTCGAATTTCTTCCGATAGATTGTCGATGAACTTTGTGGCATTGGTAATCTTTTGATCCAGTGTCGTCGCACACTTATATTTTCCGTACTTCTCAACGCGCCGTGCTTCAGACTCCGGCATAACTTTCTGCGTTTGTTCAAGAACTGCAGTCACGGTGCGGTAGAAAGAATTCGAGGGACGATCGGAAATATTCTCAGCCATAGCATCGAGATTCACCAGATTGCTTTCAACAACTCGGAAATCATCCCGCTCGCTGACAAATTTCCGAACAAACAGGATGAGATTGTTGAGATCAACCGGCATCACAACACCACAGGCTTGATACAGGCCGGAAACATTTTCGAGTTCTGGATATGGACCGATAGCGTTGAGATCCGTCTTCTTTAATTCGGCATCATAGAATGGAAGAATTTCGCCGAACCGAGATGAGAGGACTCTATTCATTTTTTTTGTGATGCGTGCCGGATACGATTTTGCAGCGGCCATAAATTTCGAGAAGTCAGGTCCGGCTTTTAAAAATGCGACAATATCCCCCCGTGTCTCCTTCTCTTTTTTCAGTGCTGTCAACACTGCGAGATAAGTATTCTGGACTGTCATCTCATCATCCACGTCGGCACAAAATGAAACATACGTCTGATAAGCTGTATCGGTGCTTTGTTTGATATCCGGAGGAAAGACCTTTTCAACTTTCCGCAGATCCCCTCTCATGGCCTGCAGATTCTCCTTCTTAGGCAAAAGAGCAGCGACCGATTTATCGCAATCGATAACATCGGTCTGATACTCCGCATTGAGAGCGTTGTAGACTGTTCGGTCGATCACATTGTTTGACCAGATTGCATGGAGTCTGGCATAGTCCCGTTCAAAGGCATACCGCCATTGCTGGACATACCGGTAGCTCATCTTCAATTCTGTATCTTCCCGTACTGAATCAATCATCCAGGAATAATACGCAGACATGGAATCGATCGGATAGATCAGCAGACTGTCGTTCCTGATATTCTGACTCTGGATCAGCTCTACTCCTCCTTCGGTGAATCCAAAGGAACGGACCACCACAGATTCAGCCTCAGCATCAAAGAGATTTTTTACATACGAATGAATAAGCGGCTTGGATGGTCCCATCAACAGAAGATAGTACTCATTCCCCATGGGCCGCGGAAATTTGATAAAATAGAGATCGTCTTTCTTCAGCTTGAAGTTCTCATCCTTGTTCAATATAGGATTGAATGTTCCTTCTGACGAAATGAGCTCGGGCGTGGGTACGAGTTCTTTGTAGGACGCACATCCGATAAAAAGCAAGAGTACTACACTAATGATATTGTGAATCTTCATGGGAAATCCCTCCGTTTCAGAATAGCCTTATATTATAATATCGATACATCCGATTGATATTTCAAGTAGCATCTGAGAAATCTGTGCCGTGATCAGTGTGACACTTTGGAGAGTTAATATAACGAATATGGAGGAAAAAAGAGACCTGGAAAGAGCGTTTTTGATGGGTGGATGATGGCTCCCCAACAGCTCGATTGAGTCGGTAAAATAACAGGCCTAAGAAGCCTTTCGAAGCTTCATCGCTTTATCGATCCTCTTCTTATCGAACGACCGCATCAGCGCAATAACAACGCCCACAATCTTAAATTGTTCATCCTGTTTACTGACAATGATCGTTTTGAATTTTTTGTTAGCCGGGACCAGGGTAATTGTCTCTCCTTCTTTGCGGTACCATTTCACTGTCGGTTCTCCCTCGACCAGGGCGACCACCATCCTGCCGTTGCGCGGTTCTTCGTTCGGATCAACAAAAATGAGATCATCGGTCTCAAGGTTGGCATCCTTCATACTGTCGCCGCGGACATAGAGGCCAAAGACATTCTCCGAAGCAGAGAGATACTTCCGGGTCTCAAAGGTATCGACAATATTCTCCTGGGACATAAAGGGATGACCGGCAGGAACATAGCCATAGATGGGAATTCCGGAGGGTCGTCGATCGAGCAATTCAAGGCCTCGCGATACGTTCGGAGTCATGCGAATCACTCCTTTCCTGCTTAACACCTTCAGCCGGTCTCTCACAGCGTTGATATTCACTTGTAAAATGTCGGAGAGTTCCTGGAGCGAGGGCGGATAGGAGTGTTCCGCGATAAATTCCCGGAGGATGTTCACTATCTTCTGCTGCGATTCTGTCAGAGACTCCATTCCCATAGGTCACCTTTCCTTTTTCCTGAACTTGCTGTATGGATATACACTGTAAGAATATACAGTATCCATCCAAGAGTGTCAAGTACTTTCCTTCGATTGACAACTTGCAAGGAGAGGAGAATACTCTCACACTTCTTACTCTTCTGCTGCCTTGATTAATTGAGGTCAATGCACTATACTTATTGCAGAATCTTGGAAATAATCCATAGACAGAGATCTCAGCGGCATGGCACTAAAAATCCCGAGAATTATTCCATCCGTTTTACCGTGCTTCTTCGTGTTGCTCTTCGTTTTCAATGCCTGCAAAAAAGATGAGACGGGTCCGAATCATTCCCCCATCGATCCCGCTTTTGTCGGTGTCTGGTATTCCAGCGCGGATATGATCGGATTTGAAGTACGCGCGGACGGGAATTCTTCGACCTTGACCGTGGACACTGCCGGCACATTGCAGTATGCAAAACCGGGGGACGGATTGACGGCAAATCTTTCACTCACGATTATCGAAGCGGGATCCGGCAATCTCAAGGCGGATATTACCTATAAGTCAGGATCCACCGATACGACGGTCATAGTGCCGGGAGTCTATACATTTTCGAACAATAACAACACTGTAAGTATTACGTTTCCCAATCCCCTGACCAGTCTTCAATCGATCATGCTCTTTGAGCGATCGTCCATCGGTGCCCTGGTGAAGCCGAAAACGATTGGAGATTTTCTCTCACGAAGAAATGATTGGACAATGGCATAGAGGTAGCACTGAAATTCTTCAAGAACACTTTAAATTGTAGCCGTAGGATACAAAATAAAACGCTCCCCTGCTTCTGCAGCAGAGGAGCGTTGCCATTTCAAACAGCTCTCAAGAGTGGTATTATTTCATCAAGAGCATTTTCCTGAGCATCGATTTGCCATCGAACTCGAGGCGTGCAAAATAGATACCCGAGGCAAGACTTTTTGCGTCAAACCTGGCCTGGATGATCCGTCCGGCTGCCGCCTCACCGTCAAAGAGATTCGCTACTTCCTGACCGATGGTGTTATAGACCTTCAAGGTCGCACGGCCATCTTGCGGAAGTGTAAACTCGATTAACGTTGCGGGGTTGAATGGATTCGGATAAGCATCGGTCAGTGTCAGCACTTTTGCAGCAAGACCAACTTCAACTTCTGCTGCTTGCGCATATTTAAATGTGCCGTCATTGTCGATCTGCTTGATTCTATACGCATACCGGCCGGCGGTTACACTTCTATCCGTGTAAGTATACTCTGTCGGTGTGGATTTTGTGCCTGAACCGGTTACAAACCCAACCTTCGTCCACGCTGATGCATCACTTCCCATTATCCTGCGTTCAACATCGAATCCGAAGTTGTTCTTTTCGGTCGCTGTTGTCCAAGCAAGCTGGGCAGTCAGACGATTAGCCGAGGCAGTGAAGGATGTAAGTTCGACGGGTAAAAGAACATCAGGAATTAGTGGAGAGACATCAAGTGTTACCGTGCTGGCAGCCCATGGACTTGTATTTGCACATGTTGATATTGCTGTAACTACTCCACCACCAGATGTCTTCCACGCAAGGCCCATGGTTCCCGCAGCATTCGATATACCGGATATGGTGTATCGGCCAATCTTGTGAGACATTGCCGCATCAATAACTGCAACATTCGCATCAAATTCATCTTGATCAACAAAAGAAGGCGAATTAACATTTATAATGATTTCATTTCCGGTGATCGCAGCAGGAGAGGTAGCCCCTCGATACGAAGCTGATACGGTTCCACCTAACGAAGTAGTACCATCACCAAGAGTGTTATCCAGCACCCAGTTTCCTGTTACTGCTGCCCTCGCACACACTGGCGAAGTAAAATTCGCGTTATTAAATGTTAAGACAAGATCGGCACCGAACCAATAAACAGTGCCTACTGTTGCTCTCATATAAATATCGAATGAATATACCGTACCGCTAATGGATTGATTTTCAACCCGCAATTCAACAGTTTGGGCCGCGGCAAGATTCCAGCAAAATGCCGCAAGGACCATTACAACCAGAATCATCTTCTTCATTGGACTCTCCTCAAATAATTGATGTTTGTATATTTATTTAAAATACTATAAGGATGCTGGAACCTGACCGACCTTATTTCTATTGTTCCAGGTATTATTTCTATCAGCTAATGCAACAACACCATTAAGATCAGTATCAGTTCCCTGATATACATTTGTCTGGTTTCTATCATTCCAGGTATTATTTTTATCAGCCAAAGCAATAACTCCGTTTCCATCTGTATCGCCAGACCACATTCCAAAGGCTCCTGTCAAATCAGCCATTGGAGTTGTTGTTCCAAATGCCTGGTCTAGAGCCGTGGTGAAATCATATGCCGAGGCATTGGGTAATGTCACTGAAGCAGCACTCATCACTGCTAAATGATTTCGGTGGTTCACAACAATATAATAATCACCAGCAGTGGCGACGCTAAATGTAACACCCTCTGCACTATCCGCGCCCAGCACAGTTCCATCGTTTTTCAAGAATGCTGTACGGCGGTCAACTGCTGCACCGTTAGACGTGGACCGAAGCTCAACCAGAACCCAGTCAGTTATACTTTGGCGAGCAAAGAAACCGGCATCGACTGCAGTCTCACTCCCTGCATAGCTAAATGGAGCCACGGTATACGGTTGGCTTGTCGGAATAAGATTTGCGTCTGCAAGAGCTGTGGACATCGTCCCACCGCTATATGGACCTTGCATAAACACCTTTACCTTTACAGGGAATGTAAAGATATTATTTGTAGAGGTCGGTGCCACCGTTGGTGTAAAAGGAGCAGTGAGATAAATATTAAGATTTTGTAACGTCACACCTGCAATCGTCACATCGACTGCCGTTCCGGAACTTGGCTTAATAATAGTATTCGCACCTTGTCCATTCAGTACCAGCGCCTTATTAACAACAACATTTTCAGCATAGGTACCGTCTTGCACATTGATTTGTGTCACCGTGTACGAACTTGCCATATCGACGGCCCGTTGAATAGAACCGCTGTTGGGTGTCACAAACAATTCTGTACCGGGCCCTTTGAAGAGACCTAATGCCAGACTGTCCACCTTATGTTTCAAAATATCTTCGACATCAAAACCAGTCGCTACACCGTTGATCAAATTTCCGCTCGTCGCATCCACATCATTCACACTGATCCGTGTCTGCGTTCCGTTTGAAACTTTCATCGTTCCAGCAGGAGAGGTCGTACTGAAGCCGCTCAAATTACAGTTGGCAGCGGTGGTATTTGTTGGCGAATTGGCACCATTTGCATCCGTGCCGACCACGACGAGTCCAGCTGTCTGCCATGCCACGGATCGAGTTGAATTCGCTTTGATTTGCGTATTGTCGCACGGACCAGAAACGACTACCGCCGCTCCGCCGCCCCCATCTGTACCGTTGTCATCCAACGTGATTGTTCCCGTAGCGCCAATCGTTGTATTATTGATATGACCTGTAGCGTCGCAGTAGAGATAAATTCCTGCTGTTTTATTGGTACTTGCATTCACTGTTCCAAAAATTGATATTCCGGTGGTTGTTGTGCCCGCATCTGCATAAAGGATAATACCGCCACCTGTACTCAGATCGCCTGCAGTACCATTACCGGTGAACGTTCCGCCGGATACCTGAACGGCTGATGAATTTTTTCCAATCTCAAGACCATGTTTGCTATTATTCGTTGCAGTAATATTTGTCAAAACCGATGTGCCCGTCACACCTTGAAGAGCGACGCCAGACAGGGTGTTTGAGCTCGCCTCGACACTCGTGATCGTCAGGTTAGAAACGTTCCCCGCATAGATGCCATGATTTCCAGTCCCAGTGACTTTAAAGCTCTGCAACGTTACATCATTTGCAGTTACTTTAACCCCGATACCGGAACTCGGATTGATAATAGAGGTTGCTCCCACGCCTGATAATGTTAGTTTTCTGTTAACAACTACATTCTCAGCAAAGTTCTGTGCAGCAAGATTGATACCACTTGCCTGAGGTGAAGTCGCAGCAATTGCTTCACCAATAGTCGCATAAGTACCTGGAACAGATACAGTCAATGTTGATGGACTGCCTACCATCAAATTAGCGACATTGACAGGCAGAGCACCACCGAGTGTGAGTGTTTTGCCATCGAGAGTAAAATTGCCGCTTGTGAGTGTGAGCGTGCCAGTTACGTTTAATGCTTGAGATAAAGTTACTCCTGCCGCATTGATCACTGTGAGATTGTTCACTGATGCTGGAAGGTCACTACCTGTAGCTTGAGCAGCAGTGCCCACATAAGAATAGTCTGCACCGGTACTAAAATTGCGTGTAGTTGTTCTGATCGGTCCATTGGTGGGATCAAGACCTGCAGCAGCACCGATCGTAATGGCGTTACCGCTGCCAAGTGTAAATGTCCCTGCACCGGTCACTGTTTGCGACGCATTATCAAAGAATGCGGTCCGGGAGGATCCGGTAAGCTTTAATTCTCCACCGCCATTCACAACAATTGTGCTTGCAACACCAGTTGTTCCAGTCGGAATTAGGTCTTTACCTATATCAACTGTGCCATTCACTGTAAGGTTACAGGTTTTTCCAGAGGCAATACGAAGGGATAAAATCCCGCCTTGGAGCGTCAGAGTACCATCAATAGTAAATGTAGAACTCGCAGCGCCATCCGTTGCAGTCGATGAACTCGTAGCAATGTTACAATTTGGTACTGCGGTAACCGTCTTTCCTGAATGCACGATTACACTGATATTATCCGTTGTACCTGAATTGAATGTGTATAAACCAGATCCGCCAGTACCAGAAGATCCGGTATACGTCAGTGTCATATCCTGGTCTATCGTGATCGTAGCATTTGAAAGATTTGCGCCGGGCCTGACTCTGCATGGCCTCAATGTGCCCGTGCCAGTAAGTGTAACACTCGCATAAGGCTCTATGCCCAGACCGTCCGCCACGTCGCCAAATGTACCATTCGTTGTAATCGTTGAACCGTACACACGAACATATCGATTCGTTGTTGTGGTTTGCTGAGAATACAATACAGCCCCTGTTTCGATCGTCAAATTAGCACAATTCTTTGGAGAAGCTTCGACCGTCACGCTATGTCCGGTGCGAATCCAAACATTGACTGCCGAAGTCGGTGCAGCTCCCGCTGCTGTTGCACCAACCCAAGTGCCTGGTGTCACGCAAACTACCCAATTTGCTCCAGTTGTTCCCCAATTGCCTGTTCCTAAAGAACCATAATCGCCAACAGCTTGTGCCCACGCCATGGAACTTGTGAGAAGAGCAAGCAGAAGAATTTGTACGACAAATTGTGTTGTCTTTTTCATTTGTTTCCTCCTGTGAAGGAAGTGAATAAATTATGTTTTATTTTTTTTTGTGTACGAGAAGAAATGTATACTATGACGATTAAACGATTGATGAAGCAGCCTCCCCTATTAGAGTTGAAGTACAGGCACAACGCATATTCCCATAGAATCACCTTCCTCGGTGCATACATTAGAAACTATCTCTTCTCCACGTAAAATGCAAGTGTTTTTTCCAACAAAGAGATTATTTGTTGTTTTGGTGATTAGAATCACACCAGAAAATTGGCCATTCTCAAAGAAAAATTTGGAATTATTTTCATTTTGTAAACATCATTTTTGTCACGTCTTCAAAATATTTTCCCCCATCGGCGGGCTGTGCAATAAAGCGTGCAAAGTACAAACCGCTCGCGAACGGTGACCCATTGCCGCCTGAAGTGGAAAACACTGCAGTATAATATCCTGCTTCTTTCATTCCATCAACAAGCATCGCAACTTCCCGACCAAGGAGGTCAAAAATTGTTAGAGAAACGTTACTTGTAACTGGTAACTCGTAACTAATAATTGTCGTTGGATTAAATGGGTTGGGATGATTTTGAAACAGCCTAAAATTGTGTGGTACGCCAATTTCCAGCTCCATTTCTTGCGAATATTTAAACGCTCCGTCGTTATCAATTTGCTTTAAACGATATGCATAACGGCCTGCACGTGTAACGCCATCCTCAAAAAAATAGTTCCTCAGAATAGTGCTCGTCCCTGCACCCTGCACCATGCCGACCTTCAACCAATTGCTTGCTACTGACTGCTCGCTGCTAACTGCTCTTTTCTCCACTTCAAATCCATAATTATTTACCTCCATTGCCGTTGACCAGACAAGGTGGACGTTCTGCCCTGCAACCGTCGCTCCAAACGATACAAGCTCCACGGGAAGCGGATTGTCGTTTGTGTGTGTCACTCGACCGAGTGTTGATTTGTCAAGAGAGTCGTAGATGACCTGCGCGTCGATGTCAGAGCTGAGTACCCCGACAAATGTGTTGCCTGCAGCGGTGACTCCATTGATACCGATGTAGTTCGGTGTGGGCTGGGCATCTGCCAAAGAAATGGCAGGAGTCGTTGGCGCATAACCGGCATTAAATATACTTCCGGTTATAGAGACATTCGCGGGGGAAGATGAGCCGAGAGAATTGCTTCCGACGATGATGATACCCGCCGAGGTTGAAATCGTTCCTTTAGAAAAATTTGCTGTCACACTGGCGTTTCGGATATTCCCCCAGAAAAGTATTCCAGCCCCCTCGGAAATACCATTGCTCGTCAATGATATTACATCGGTCTGACCAATAGTGAGGTCGTTGATAGAATCGGCAGTACTCGAATGCGCATCCGCATAGATACCGGCTGTTGCATTGTTGCTGGCTATGAGAGGTCCGTTGATGATCACACTACCTATTGTAGTGCCTCCGTACGATCCGATATAAATACCTCCGCCGTCGGATCCAGCCGTTGAACTCGAACCGTTTTTCTTGAATTCACCACCATTGACCGTCACATGGACGCAGCCAGACCTGATCTCCATTCCGTGATATCGATTACTGTCCACGGTTGAGTTCGCAAATGTCGAAGAACCCTTCAGATTGTAGAACTTCAGTCCTGATCCGTCTCCAATCGTTTTTCCGTTTTCGTTGAACACGCAGTCTGTGAACGTAAAATTTTGTCCGCTGGACGAATAGAATCCATGATGATTATTGCGTGAGAAGACGCTTGATGTCACCGTCAGTCCTGTGATACTGTTCAGTTCCGCGCCAACGCTGTCTCCTTCGCAGACAACGTTCGTCAGCATCAATCCTTTTCTTCCGGAGGCATAGATCCCCCACCTTGGTACGTTAGCAACTCTGAGATTGGCAATTTTGACCGAGTCGGACGAGAGAGTGATACCGATCCCTGAGGAAGGATTGATAAGAGTAGATGTTCCCGCTCCAATCAGCGTCAGCTTTTTTGTTATGCTGACATTCTCTGAATACGTTCCGGCAGCGATAGTTAATGTGTCACCAGGAACCGTTGCCGCATTATTGATAGCAGAGGAAATAGTGGAATACGGTCCGCTTCCCGGATGATTCACATTGCTCACCTGCGCCAGTGCCATGACTGTCTGCAAAAGTAATGCAGCAAAAAGAATTCTGCGATATAAAAACCGAAGCTTCATCAATCCTACTTTAAGAGAACGAGTTTTTTTGTCTCTGTGAATGGACCTACGGACAACCGATAAAAATAGACTCCGCTTTGCAAACCTGAACCATGAAACTGTACACTGTAGCTCCCTGCATTTTTCTTTTCATTCACCAGCACTGCCACCTCGCGGCCGAGAAGATCATAAACGACAATCAGCACTCTGCTTTCGGCTGACAGCTGATAGCTAATGACTGTCGACGGATTAAACGGATTTGGAAAATTTTGCTGTAACACAAAACTTTTAGGGAGGGTACGTTCGATCTCTTTTCCTACAGCAAGGATATCGCCTGTGTGAGTGACAACCCCGAGACGGGAATCATCGGCCTTATCGTAGATGAGCGTATCGACATCTACCAGCGCGGGCCAAAGGGTGCCGGTCGCTGTCACCGCGCCGGTGCCAAAGTAATTCGGCGGCTGTTGGTCGGCGAGCGAAATCGCGGGAGTCAGGCGTGCGTAGCCTGCGCTAAACTTACTGCTGATGATGGAAATATTCGCCGGAGATAACGACCCGTCAGATTTTCCGACGATGACAATGCCGGCCGAATTGGAGATTGCTCCCTTCGAAAAAATTGCGGTGATTGAGGCATTCCTGACATTTCCCCAGAGCAGGATTCCCGTGCCCCGGGTAATGCCGTTGCTTGTTAAGAGTACGCTACCGGACTGTCCAACGATCAATGTATTGATCGAATCCGCGGCAACACTTTGCGCATCGGCAAAAATTCCGGCTGTCGAGTTGTTGCTGGCAACGAGAGGGCCGTTGATGATCACATTGCTGATAGCAACACCGGCGTATTCGCCTAGATAAATACCACCGCCATCATAACCAGGATTAGGATTTGAACCGTTGGAGTTGAATTCCCCCCCGTTGATCGTCACATTAGCGCACCCGGATCTGATCTCCATGCCATGATATTTATTACTGTCCACGGTGGTATTCGTAAATGTCGAGGAACCTTTGAGATTTCTCAGCATCAATCCTGATCCAGTGCCGATGGTTTTCCCGTTTGCGTTAAAGACACAGTTGGTGAACGAAAAATTCTGCCCGCTGGAAGAATAGAATCCATGATCATTATTGCGTGAGAAGACGCTTGATGTCACCGTCAGTCCTGTGATACTGTTCAGTTCCGCGCCAACGCTGTCTCCTTCGCAGATAACGTTCGTCAGCGTCAATCCTTTTCTTCCCGAAGCGTAGATCCCCCACCTCGGTACGTTCGCGACTTTGAGATTCGTAATTTTGACGGAGTCCGAAGTAATGGTGATACCGATCCCTGCGGGAGGATTGATTATCGTGGCTACACCTGCGCCGATCAGCGTCAGCTTTTTCGTGATGCTGACATTTTCCGTATACGCTCCGGCGGAAGCAGTGAGCGTATCGCCATTCACCGTTGCTAGATTGCTGATAGCGGACGAGATCGTGGAATAGGGTCCGCTTCCGGGATGATTTATATTGACCACCTGCGCCGGTGCTGTAGCACTAAGTAGAAGCACTGCAACGAAAAGCATTATGCGATATGGAAAACGAATGTTCATGCTTGCTGCCGCCTGAGAGTAAGTTTCAAGACTTTGTTCCATACACGTTCGTCACAGATGAACATCTGATTCGAAACAGATATCGCATCGTTGCTGTTCTTTGCTGGCAAGCTAGAGACCATCGAGAGGTCGATCGCCGAGCCGTCGACAAGTGTCTGACTGAATCTGCTTGATACATCAAGATATATCGATGGTTGTACATAACACTTTTAATTTAAGAAAAAATCAGGAGATCTCCGTGATTCGTGTCATTATCTGCCTGCAGAAGCAAACGTACGGATATTGAGGAGCATGTTCGGGAGTTCATGTAATGCCATTCCATAGACTTCTTGATACCTTCTCCTAAATTCACCCTAGAAGAAAAGGGGCCGTTACCAGAAGTACTATCAAGTTTCCAATGAAATGGTTGAGAATTTAAAACGTGAACCGGTTGAGATCAATGTCCTTCCCAAAAAGGCTATAGAGCACAATCATTCGAATGCGAATGTTCTCAATTGTCACCCAAACATACATAAATTTAGATGAGGTGTAAGTGATTCTGCGACAGAGATATTCCTGATAATCCCCATTTTCCTGCTGAAAAGTCCGTTTTCCATCTTCGAATTGGGTTCGTTTCGTAAAATCGACCCCCTTATGGATGCCTTTCTTGATCCTACTCTAGGTTCTATTGACGTCTTGTGCAATTTCTAAAATTTCCATTTACGACTCTTCCAAAAAAAGTGTCCATGGGAGAGGGGGTACTTGCCCCCATCGTGGGCCCAAACTCAATGTAAGTATTTTGTTGATTGGGATGATGTAGAGCAATCGGTTTCTTAGGGATCAGTCCCACTGTGCCATGTTCCCGGAAGGACTTTCTTCACTGATAGAAGGTAGATCTTGATATTCCAAACGATCTATACGATTTAACATCTCTGCCGTACAGTTCTGCGTACTCAAGGACAACCTTCTTGTACGGAATATTCCATCGCTTACTCATGATCTTGGCCTCATAAGTGTCCCTCCGAATTTAATAAATTATGCCCAAGAAGGTCTGATATGTGTACAATCCTTAGCTTATTAATATGCTGTATTAATACAGCATATTATATCATAAACCATTATTGTGCTGTATATATACAGCGTATCAGCTTGACAAATGAATTTATTTGTAATATATTTGATTAAATTCAAAGAGGAAAAATGAAAAACTTTGACGAAATGAATGATTCAGCAATCCTCGATTTACTGGGAGAGAGAATTAAGAAGGAACGACTAAATCAAAATATGACTCAATTTGAAATCGCACAACGTGCTGGTATGGATCGAATTGTTCTGACACGTTTAGAAAATGGAAAAGGATGCACGCTTGGTAACATGATTAAAATACTTCGCGTTCTAGGAAAGATCGACCAACTGGATTTATTTCTTCCAGAACCAGGGGTAAGTCCTGTACAGCTTGCAAAGTTCACAGGACAACAAAGACGGGAAGCATCAGGTCGACGAGGGCGACCAACTGAGAAAGGAAAATAGAAATGGCAAAGATAAGAAAAGTAACCGTAGCAAAAGTCCTTCTTTGGGGAAGAGAAATAGGTGCTGTTGCGTGGGACATAGACAGAGAATTATCTACCTTTGAGTACACTTCAGAATTTTTAAACGATACCATTGAGATCTCTCCGATTAAGATGGAGAGAAAGCCACAATTATTTTCATTCCCAGAATTAAACAAGAAAACATTTTACGGATTACCCGGGATGCTCGCTGATTCATTACCGGACAGATTTGGCAATGTTCTCATCAACGCATGGCTCGCTCGTCATAACCGACCCGAAAATGATTTTTCTCCCGTTGAACGACTCTGCTACATTGGATCTCGCGGGATGGGTGCATTAGAATATAAGCCTGCACTTCGAAGAGAAGAAATAAAATCAGTGCCGATTAAAATCGAAGATATGATTCGGTTGGCACAACAGGTGTTAGATAATCGGATGGATTTACTCGTCAATTTAGAAGAAAAAGACAAAGCGATAGAAACTATTATCCGCATAGGCACATCAGCAGGTGGCGCACGTGCGAAGGCAATTATTGCATGGAATAGAGATACTCATGAAGTACGTTCTGGACAAGTCCTCCCGCCTCCGGGATTTGAACCTTGGATTATGAAATTTGATGGTGTGAACGATCAGCAGTTGGGCAATGCACAAGGGTTTGGCCGAATTGAATATTCCTATTATCAAATGGCACAAAAAGCGGACATACAGATCATGGAATGCGCTCTCTTTGAAGAGAATGGACGTGCACATTTTTTAACAAAGCGGTTCGATAGAGATTCTCATGGTGGAAAGATTCATATGCAATCACTTTGCGCTATTGCACATTATGACTTTAACATGGCTGGTGCCTTTGGCTATGAACAGGCACTCAATGTAATACACCAGTTACATTTAGGATATAAGCCATTAGAAGAAATGTATAGACGTATGATTTTTAACATCGTGGCTCGCAACCAAGATGATCATACAAAAAATATTGCTTTTTTAATGGAACGCCATGGCAAATGGAGACTCTCACCTGCTTTTGATGTCATATGGGCATATAATTCTACTGGTCCCTGGACGAATCAGCATCAAATGACTGTCAATGGTAAAAGAGATAATTTTACCATCGATGATCTTTTAGAACCTGCTAAACAGTTTGGCATTAAAAACGCAAATAAAATTATTCAGGATGTCATTACAGCAGTCAAAGAGTGGCCAATGATAGCTGAAATAAATAAAGTTCCGGAATCTATGATAGAAAAGATAACTAAAACGCATAGATTGAATTTTTAAAACTATTTTGCTTGATGAGAATACAAAATAATAACCTTCATATTCTTTCAATGTTTGTTGAACAAAGGCTTTTTCTATTTTTGCGAGAGATTCCTTCAAAGAATATTCTCTTCCTTCTTCAAATCACAATATAGCTTCAACTGCCATTAGAGAAGACCGAAGAATCTCGAATCGCGGTTTCTCAATTTGAATTGTGCGTTAAATGGACTTCCATTTTATCGGATGACAATAACTTCTGAAGCGTTCTATGCCCCTCGTGATGCGTGAACCGTTTTTGCCATCTCTTGTAACGGCTATGCTGTTCTCGATTATTCTCACTACTTTGTCCTTTGTACCAGAAAGCTCTCCCTAATCCAAAACAGATAAAATCGCTTCCTCAATAATATCAATCGAAAGGGGATGGGAGAAAGTGTGACATATATATTGAACGACTTCGCTATCTCCCGCAATAATATCTTGAATTACTGAAGAACGATTGTTGAGGACAAAAGCTATGTCCTCCCAATCTTTGCTCGTTCGGAGATCAACCATTCCACGACTTATGAGAGCGCTCAACTTTGTTGCACAGAAATATGGCACGCTTAATATTTTAACTTTTACTGTCGCATCAATATTATGCGTGGTAGGATACTTCAGAGCTTGAGAATACCATTCATTTGTAAAACCAAGAATATTATCATTCAACGGCATGACATCGACAATGGTCCCGTGATAGTTCCAACGGCAAAGCGGTGCCTTATCAGTCTGGTCATGAATAAAACCCTTCGACTGCAAGATTATTTCCAATTCATGATAGGCAAGATACGTTGCGACCTCTATGATACAGTCGACATCTTGTGTCGAACGCGGCTCTGGAGCAGCAGGGTTATCAGCCTAGAGTTCGGTTGTTGATCCTCCAACAAACACCACCCTCTCGAGGAGATCACCAAGAGCTTCTGCAACAATTTTTAGCATCGCAAGATTATTGTTTTCCATGAACCATGATCCTATCCTTAAGTTCCGACGCAGCAATTTGAAATTCTCTTGCTTTCCCCACTCTGATGGCATCCACAAGAGCAATAAGTTTATAGAACGAACTATCAATTTTTGCAGCCTTAGGAATTGATGGATAGAGAGGTTCAATGGCTTCCCCTCGAATAGAACCATTCTCATCCGGCCAAACATAAATGGTACTTGATGATCTCATGAACTTCGACAGAGGGAGTGCTGAATGCGCTGTGGGCATTCCCCTAACCATTGCACCGGGCCTCTGTGGAAAGACATATTTAATTCCATAGAGAAGAAATTCATAGAGGGATTTTCGTTGAACCTTTTTTTGCGAATCGTCCAGTAATCCTGCAAGCCTATTTCTATATAACGACTGAGATATTTCAGATTGACTTATAAAAAGTTGTGCTGCGAGATCAGTTGTACGCCATTCGCTACTCTGCTGAGTTGTTAATTTCAGTAAAACCGCTACATCTTGTGGCCTCATAGATGGCATTTTCATTATAATATCCCTGATTATTGTATATTCCGTATCGCGATATGCAATAATTGTGTATTTCTAGCAGAATGTCAATGGTAGTTTTCAATTTTGCACTATCAATATTGGTGAACAAGAGATGAAATACCATTCACCTGCATTTTACTCAAAGGATACTGTGGTGAGAATGGCATTCGCAATTTCCTGTGCCTCAGGATTCCTTTTCAGAAATTCATAGTACTCTTGTTGCTCGAGAACATCCCGTTCCGCATACCCTGCGAAATACTCGAAATGTTCCGGAGTTTATCAGCGATGCACCGCTGCCGTAATCCACGACGTTGCATATCCTCATAGAATGCTGCTGCATCCTCTTTTGTGCAACCAACAGATTCTTCCGCAGCGGCGGATATTTCTGCCTCTTGCACGTATGGGGCGAAGAGTCCGCCATTGCTCCACGTGTTTGCTGTGAACTTCTGGATATCTTCTCCTTGTTGACCTCAGAATAAAAAGGGTTGATTTCAGAAGCACTTCTCAATTGTCAAAGATCTGTCTGAGGATTTATGGCGAAGCCCTCTCTCTTTCTTACGAACGAAAGAGGACACCGCCTCCACTGGTTCCAACGTAAACGGTTCTGCAAGACTCCCATCAATCGCCTTTCATGAAATTCGCATTCAAAGAAATATTCGATAGACTCGCTGCAACCCTTTTTGTCAGGGTTCCTTCTGCGGGGACTGCCAGAAAGTCGCATGGCTTGTTTTGCAAAAACAACCTCTTCACCGACGATTCATGCGCGACAGGGGGTTACGCCGCATCACCCCTGCGAGAACTTTGCATCTTTTCTAACCTCGTGATATCTCTTTCAATACTACGCTCAATCGTCGTTTGATAACGGCTGATTTTTTCCAGTTCTCCATCCTCCAGCATTTGGCACCATATCATGTCCGGATACGAAAGACGTATTTCTTTCTTTTCCAGCTTGCTGAGTCTTTTCCGAAGGTTTCGAATTTTTGTTTTGAGCGCACGTTCGGTTCCAATTTGTGCTTCATCAATCTTATCGAACAGATCCCTATTAATGCTTGAGTGCGGTGCCGTTGGTTCAGGAGGTGTGGGAGGTTTCTCATCTCCAGGGGCTAAGACTGGATTCGCAGGATCGTCGATCTTACTCTCTGAGAGGGGGGTCTTCCCCATGAGAATGTTGACAAATATCTCCGCACGCGTTTTCCGAGAGGTCCCACTCTGCCCGAGAGCAGAAGCATCGTCCTCTTCCATGTCTCCCTCTGCAGCATATTTGCAAAGCGATAACATCCACTCAAATCGGTCCTCCCCTAAAATGTGTGCGACCAGTGTCATTCGATCATCCGAAAGTGTTTCAGGTCCAGAAAATTTCTCCTGAGCATCAAGCAGGATGTCGAGCATCTTTTGAACGCCCTCATAGCTGTTCATCAGTTCTTTCCTGGCCTCTTTCTTCGGCAACTGCTCCAGGAGCGACCATATTCGCTCAGCCTCCTTTTTCACAAGGTCATACCGGACGCTGGACTCCCGGGACTTCCGGAGGACCTGAGCATACTGATTTGTCCGCAAGAGCTGCCAATATTTTATCGCAATCCCTTCGATAAACCTGCGTTGGCATCCGTTTTGCGGCGGATACTGTTCATAGAGATCGTCAAGATATTGATCATATTCCTCCGCGTCCTCCTTCCCGACGTCCCCATCGAGAAGAATGGTCTTTGCAAAGATCCCATGCGTCCGGGCGTTATTTTTTATTGCCTCCTTTCCCTCTTCGGTTTTGGGCCCGGTGGATTTCTGTGCGTTCTTCCGGTTGGCCAGCGTCCGGCGCGAAGGCCCTGGTTCTTCAACGCCCTCGGTCTGTGCACCATTGTGTTCTTCATACTCATCGAGAATTTTCATATATAGCTCCTTTATTTTTTATTGTTTGTGATTGGAATTCTTCTCCATCCCCGGACTGTTTTCCGGAGAGTTTCTGAAGAAGCTCCTTCTTGTTCTTTTCGGCCAGCTTGATGCGGGCATAGAATATTCTAGTCA
Source organism: uncultured Ignavibacteriaceae bacterium (assembly GCA_964651225.1). Lineage (GTDB taxonomy): Bacteria > Bacteroidota > Ignavibacteria > UBA10030 > UBA10030 > Fen-1298. The sequence continues at coordinate 42,728 of CAZYYD010000011.1, read as the reverse complement.
GTTCTGAGGCTCGACTGTCCCGGTCTTCGAGACCCAACATCCAATTCATTGATGCCTGCTTATACTCCTCGCGGCTGATCCTGCCCTGTTTATAGGCGCGAATGACTTCGGCAATCACCGATTGCGCATCGACTGATTCCTTCATGTATTTGTTTGCTTCACGGAAAAGCTCCTGATCGGGCATTTGCGTGTCATAGACCTTTTTTCTACCCATATTTGTATCTCCTTTTATTTTGGTTTAATAATTGATTCATGTTTCCATGATCGTCTTGAAATCCTTGTGACTTCTTTGAAACATTTCGAATATTGCGCAACTTATACCTCCTTTCCTCGTTGCATATGTGCTCTATATATAATATTTAGGAATTTTGACCCCTCACGACAACCAGATTTTTGTACAAGAAAAGATTTCCTATAGATTTATATTTACGGTTTTAGAGAAAACCAACTCCGATCTGATGGTTGTATAGAAACCTTCTGTAGTGAATATTGATGCCGTTAACCATGATCTCCTTGATATTTTTTCCAAACCACTCAATATTGATTTCATACAACTCCTTTCCGACCCAGAAGAATGGGCCTCTCTATATAATAGATAGCTTTTTTTTTAAAAAAAACTGCTCGATTTTAGCATTTCTATAGGAAATTCCTTTGAATAATTCTGAGTTCGTTCGCAGAATAAAACGAGAGAGGAATCGGGAATGGAAGGCAATCTGAATGAACAGGGGTTAAGATCCTTGTCCTTATGAACAAAAGAATATTCTGTTCAGGGTTTTATTCGAAAGTAAAAATATCTTGGATCCTTATGAGAAAGATGATTTCCAAGGTACTCTCTACAAGTTTTGATATACATGGGACATTTATGCATGAAGAGGGACAAACTCACATCCTTGAAACTTAGGATTTCATTCGAGAGGGGGAAAAAATGTCTTTATAGACTTAAGTATATACATATATACTTTTGTATATAATCAACACATTCCTTCAAAATGCAGGTCGAACATGCGTTTTCCTCCTCCATTCGATCACGAATCACCCTTCCCCATGAGCAGATGAACGTACGTTGTATGAACGATTGCTCCACGTGGATCTCCCACCATAATGGAAATCACATTCTTGCTTGTCCCTCCGAAAGATTCATGACTTCATCCTCTACAATCCGGGAAGCTGTATGATATTCCATTTGACTATTTCAATAAATCGGCTATATTGTTATAAGACTAACATAATGGACGAACCATGAAATACAGAGCAAGAACTCTCGAGAAGTATTTTCAGTCGGCTTCTCGGCAATTTCCCGTGATGCTGGTGACTGGACCACGGCAGATCGGGAAGACTACTTTTCTACGACATCTCGCAGAAAAAGGGAGAACGTATGTCACGTTGGATGATCCCATGATCCGTTCACTGGCGAAAACGGATCCAGCGTTGTTCCTCCAGCGATTTCCTACGCCGTTGCTGATCGATGAGATCCACTATGCACCTGAACTTCTTTCCTATATCAAAATGTCCGTTGACAGCGATCGAACCGCAGGTCGGTTTTGGCTGACCGGTTCTCAACAGTTTCATCTGATGAAAGGGATTTCTGAAACTCTTGCCGGCCGGGTTGCAGTTGTTCGACTACTCGGTTTTTCACAACGTGAATTGGGAAACAATGCATCGGCCGGACCATTTCTGCCGACCCCAGCACTTCTTCGTTCGCGGGAAAAGTCAAAAACACTCACGCTTGCCACTCTTTACAAGAAAATCTGGCTTGGATCATTCCCCTCTCTCTATCAGAAGACTTTTACAGATCGGTATCTTTTTTACAGTTCCTATGTGCAAACATATCTGCAACGGGATGTACGGGATCTTGCCAATGTGGGTAACGAAAGTGCCTTCCTGCGATTTCTTCGGGCAAGCGCAGCCCGCACAGGTCAAATGCTGAATATGCAAGACCTTTGCCGTGACAGCAATATCAATCAGGCAACCGGGAAAAGATGGCTTTCCATCCTCGAGAACTCCGGCATTGCATATCTTCTCGAACCGTATCATACGAATGTTACAAAAAGACTGGTGAAAACACCCAAGCTCTATTTTCTCGATACCGGCCTCGCCGCCTGGTTGACCGAATGGTCGAGCGCTGCAACACTGGAAGCGGGAGCGATGTCCGGGGCGCTTCTCGAAACATGGATTGTTTCCGAAGTCATAAAAAGCTGGTGGCACAACGGTAAAAGAGCATCTCTCTATTATTATCGCGATAAAGACACTAAAGAAGTTGATCTGCTGATCCATCAAGACGGGATTATCTATCCGATAGAGATCAAGAAGTCTACCAACCCGGGAAAAGATGCGGTTCGTCATTTCAGAGCGCTGGACACGTTAAAGTTGCCTATCGGACCTGGCTGTGTCGTGTCACTTGTTTCGCAGCGGCTGCCGATTACGGAGTCCGTACAGGCGGTGCCGGTGGGGATGATGTAAAACTTATCGCGGGCAGTTCAGAGATATAATTCTCAGTTTATTATTTTAATGATTTGTCATCAGTCAAAGCGCAGATTGGAACAGATGCAATATTCATAGCTGTCTAGTCATTGAGAAGATCTTTCATTTTCCTGCCCGTAACGAATATCCCATGGTCAAGCATATCCCGGACGAGCATCGACTTAGATTTTTTCTTTGCTTCCTCGAGCGTGAAGACAATGGGAGCAACCTTAATACCAAATGACTGGTAGAGCTTTTGAGCCTCGGTATTCAGAAGAATGCGCGGGGAGTCTTTGAGTTTTTCTGTTTTTACAATACAGCAAAGATCAAGATCAGACAGCCGTGTTGCAGTGTGCTTGGCAACACTTCCAAATATAGTAGCATTGAGCACAGAGCGGTCCAAGAGAGATGCCAGCATCTCGATGATTTCATTATAATAGTTCTGTTCTGCCATAAATATTCGTTCCACAACATTCTGGACCAAATAATGACTGCGATTGAGGGTAAAGAGATGGTCCCTTCCTCCGCGCTGGCGACGAACAAGGCCGAGTTCTTCAAGCGAGGTTAGCGCTTTGAGAGCCGACCTCGGATGCATCCCGGAACGGCGGGCTGTTTCATTCCCCGTACAACCCGTTGTTGTATCCAGCAGTGCACGTAACACCGCCGTACTAGACCAGGACCGAAACACTTCATCGAGTACACGATAAATGACCATCGGAAGATCCTTTCAGGATATGTTCTTAGAACGAACGTCATTATATACTATTGTATATAAATATATACTTTTGTATATAATAAGCAAATTCCTCTAAGATGGCGGTCGAAAAGACGTATTCCTTCTCCATTCGATCATGTGTCACCCTTCCCCGTGAGCAGATGGATGTATGTCGTATTGTGTGATTTTGCCTCTGCGGGAATCGAGCGGGCGGACTTCTTCCGGTTGCAGCGCTTGTGCAGAAGCTGCAGGTTGGTTTCCGCATTAAAGTCCGGACGGTTGGGGTCCCGGTGATCGATCTCGACCTCCCCCTTCTTCAGAAAGAGCGGCGTATTGCAGTAGGGGCACATTCCCTGCTGCAGCTGATAGAGCTTCCGGTATTTCGCCCAGGGGAATTTCTTCCGCGGCGGCCGGGAGAACAGTGTCAGCTTGCGGCACCGTATCATCTGGACTGCACGTTCAAATGCGCTCTCGCCATGGATCGCCCGAAGGGCGTCGAGCTCTGCAATGAGTTCTTCGTTCTGTTTCATAGACTCTCTCCTAGTATACAAGTTCCATCGATGACTCCCGGGAGAGGTGGATCCGCTGCTCGACCTGCTGCCAGATCTCGGGACTCTGCGTGATGACAAAGGTAAACGCTCTGCGTCCGAGGCGGAAGGATTCCTGCAGCATCCGAAGGTAGTTCTGCTTGTTCTCCGGATCGAGAGCCCCGTCGGACTCATCCTGGAACGTGGTGAGGTATTCCTTCCCCGATTTCCGGGAGAGATAGATGGCGATCGCTTCGGAGATCGCCCGCTCGATCCACACCTGTTCTCCCCCGCTGAGATCCTCAATATGTTTTTCGCCTGCCTCGCCCATGATCCGGATGTCAAAGGTCTCCAACTGCTTCTTCCCGTCCTTCGAGAGCCGGGTGGTCTCAAAGGCGATCTGGAACCGGACACCGAACGAGGAAGCGAGAAGATCATTGGCGATGCGGCTCACGGCTGGGCCGGCGGCATCCAATTCCAGGGCGGGAATGCCCTCCTTGGAACAGGCGCGCTGAAAGAACTTCCACTCTTCAAGACTCTTCATGAGCGTTCGGATGTTAGCTTCATTCCCGGAGACCTCTTCCTGAAGCTTCTCCAAGCGCTGCAGTGTAGCCTCTGCTGAAGCAATGCATGCGTGGAGTCCGAGTTCCTGCTTCCGGAGCTCGACGAGAGACCGCTCCGCCTCCTTCAGTTCCCTGCTGCACTGCTCTGCAAGCCGTGCGTAATCCCTCGAATCCTCCGCCTCCCGGCACCGGTCACGCTTCTCGGCGATCTGAGCCTTGATTTCCCCGAGAAGAATGTTGCCTCTTGTTTCTCTTTCGATTCTTTGAGCAGAGAGGCTTTGCTGCTGGTTTTCTTTTTCCTTCAGGACCGAACCGGCTACCTGCAATTCAACAGCGAGCTGTTCCCAATGATCAGCCTCAAGCTTTTTGATCCTGTCTCTCACCTCCTGGTGGATGGTTGTATCATAACCCACCGGGGGAAGAGATGTCCCTTGCTTCGTCAGAGATTCATCAACAGTCACACTCTCGGTCAATCTCCGTTGGGTCTCTCGCAGAGCGCTGAGCTTCGCGTTAACCTCTCCTCCGCCGATGCTTTCATAGTACTCCTGTGATTCAAGAGACCTGAGTTTCTCCTCAAGAGCTGGAATGTCGTCGAGCGCCTTTCGTGCGTTGAGCAGCAGGGTGCAGGCGGTGAAGAGCCCTTCTCTCTCCCGGCATGGAACCGCATTCACAGGGGCGGCCACCGCTCGCACATCAGCCAGACGGCGGGAGACCAGGGCCGTCTCTCTCTCCGCAGCAGATCTCAGGCGCTGTGCTTCTGATAAGAGTTTTGCCTCCTCCTGCTTCAGGCCTCCGAGCTCCATCGTGCGCTGATGCAATTGCTGCTGGATCTTCAATTTCCGTTCGCTCTCTCTTTGCTGCCATGCGATAAACTCTTTTTCCATCTGCGCGAGCTCATCCTGACGGAGGCGTAATTTGCACAGATGCTCAACATGGCTCCTGATCTCAACGCTGCGCCCGAGGATTCCTCTGAGCCGCGTGATCTCCCGCTGACCTTCGGTCTGTTTATCCGTGAGCTCTTTTATTTCCGAGGCGTGGTGCGCCGAGGCTTGATCGAGCTTCTTTTCCAGGGCGGCGATCTCTGTCTTCAGCTGGGCGTGTTCCTGCCTCCGGCGGTTCTGCTCCTCAAGCTCCCGCTGAATGCCGCGTACCCGTGCTTCGATTTCTTTTACCGCTACGGTCTTCATAGCAAGGAGCGAGGTCAAGTTCTCCATTTCCTTCTTCGAGAACGCCAGTTCTGACTCAACATGTGCGCGCTCGTCCAATTCCTTCCTTCCCCGTTCGGCAACGGCTCTGGAGGCGGCATACTCTTTCTCCATCTCTGCGATTTTACCTCCCGCATACTGGACATAGGCCTCATAGATCTGAAGATCCAAGAGCTCAAAGAACAGTTCCTTGCGCTCGGCGCTCGTCATGCGCGTAATCCCGCTTGCTCCCTGCGCGGCGAAGATGCTCTTGAAGAACAGGGCGGATGATCCGACGAGCTGTTCGACCTTCGCGTTGTACGATGAGATGCGGCCGTCATTCATCACAGTATCGCCCTGGTAGAGATAGGCCTCGGTCTTCCTGGTCTGTGCATCGATCAGGACGCAGGAACGATAGGTTCTCCCGCCGAGCGCAAAGACGAATTCACGCATGCTGTCGCGCAGGAAGAAATGATTCGCGAGCGACCCCGTGCGGCTAGGCAGCTCCAGAAACGGATGGAGATTATCCATGAGGGTCGTTTTCCCCGATCCATTCGGTCCGACAATGCAGATGAGTCCCGGCGAAAAGCATGTGAGATCAAGTTCGATCTCCTCGAGATCGAGACCATCACGAATCCCAAGAGCTCCGCGCAGTTTCAATGATATCGGTTTCATTGTTTTCCTACCCTTCCTGGATGGTGGATCGTACGGCAGCTTCCGCTTCATCGGCAATCTCCAGGACCTCGTTCGGCACATCTCGTTCGACCGTGAAGGCCCATTCCCGGAGCTTCTCCTTCAGGCTTCGGGCATCCGCGATTCCCTCCGAACGAAGCCGCTCCTCGGGAGCGATGATCCGCTCGATCGAGTACGACCATGCCCCGGGAAACTTCCGGCGGATCCGACCGTCATCGACAGATCGTTCCTGTTCCTTTTTCAAATGCACCCGGACGCGGAGTTCCGCACCCGACCAGTCCTCGACTCCTTTCTCATCCACCAGCGTGTCAGTCGCTGAATCCAGCCGTACCTCATGGAGCGAGAGCGGGCGCGAAGGAATTTCGATCCTCTCGACGGCAAGACGCTTGTGCGCGAAGTCCACGATGTTGAAGTACTTCCGTTCCGTCTCTCCGAAATTGTTGTGATACGTGCTTCCGGCATACCACATGCCAGGAGCGATCTCCTGATTCACATGGATATGGCCGAGAGCATAGTAGTCAGCGCATGCCAGAGCCAGGTCATTCTTTGAAACTTCAACGTCCTGCCCGATCAGCGTCTGCCCGGAGGAGATGAGAGCGCCGGTGATGCTGCAGTGACCCGCAAGGATATGCGGACAGGCATGGCCGGCTCCGACAGCCGCAAAGCCCAGGAATATCTTTCTCAGCGATTCCCGGAGGTAAAGGTTCGAAGCATCGATAGACATCTCCGAACGCTCTGCCAGCAGGTGGCTTTTCGTGAAATACGGCAGGAGATGCACAAGCACCTGCGGCACCCCTGATTTTTTTTCCAAATCGCTGAAGGGCGCGCAGCGTTCAAAATATGGCTGCGCATCCTTTCCCAGCCGCAGGGCGATCGTTTCCGGACGCTCCGAAGCATAGACCGGATAGACGGTTCGAAGATCGCCGAAGAGCTCCAGACTTCCAGCCGCATCATGGGCATCATTTCCCAGAATGACGATCACCGGCGAGATCGAAGCCAGTCGCATCATGGCTTCGATCGCCGGAAGCGCAGCACTCGAGCGCGCCAGCACCTGCCGTTTGTCCCAGTAATCCCCCGCAATGATATGGAGATCGGGCCGAATGTCTTCCAGCCGGGCAAGGATGAACTCAGCGCTCTGCCGGCATTTATCGAGCCGATGTTCCGACCAGTGCCAGTCGGCGGTATGGACAATTTTCATAGAGCCCCTCCCGCCGTGTGGACACCAAGACCAATCGCCGCGCGGGAACGCTCCGGCTCTGACATCGGACCGAAGACGCTCAGGGACTGTTCAAGAAACGAGGCCGTGAAATGCTTCTTGATCTCCCCATCTTCCAGAAGACGGTCGATATCGAGAGAGACGCGGGGAACGACAAATGGCTTCTTGAGATCCTCCATCGTGTAGAAATCCTTGATGAGCAGCAGAGCACGAATGACGCGTTTGGTGGCACCGGTGAGGGCGAAGGTCACCTTGTTCCTTTTCCACAGCCGCATTCTGACGGCAATGCGGCGGGCAATTTCTCTGGCGCATTCCGGATTGTCAGGTCTGAGAATCTGCTCCTTGCCGTTCCTGGAGATTGTGAGACCGCTGCCGGCCGCAGCCACCTCGAGTTCTGTCCTGATCTCTGACTCGATCACGTCAAGATCAATTTCCTTTGACTGTGTGATGCTCATCCAGTGCCCGTCCTGCCTGCGAAGCAGGCCTGTCGCCTGGTACTCAACCCGACGGGGGTTCCTGCCGTCATCCGTCCGGTGCGTGTGACGTGGATCGAAGGTGATCTCGGCGGCCTGGGCAATACGCTGCAATGCGCGGTTCGTCAAGACATAGGCGCGGCACATCTCCCCCTGATCGTTTTTCCGCTCCCCCATATCCCAGATGTCTCCTGCCGCGGGGCGGGGATCGACCGTGATGATTTCGGGTATGAGTCTGAATGCGTTCGAGATCTCAATCACATGCTCTACAGGATAGAGGATGTTGAATGCATCCGCTTTCTTGAAATAATAACTGAATTTTTTCGGTTGAGGATTCTTTTTTTTCATGACCCGCTCCTTGTTCATCTTGACTTCTTTCGTCTACACTCTAATGGTATTGAATGAGACCGAGAAAGTCAGCAATAAGCAGCGGCTTCTATAGGAAACTCCTCTAGATATTTACGGGGTCGGAGGGGGAAGAAGGAAGATATACACACGCAAGCGAAAGGCGCATTGATCGCTACACACAGTAGCAGTAAAGAAGATAAAGGCACTGGAACACATCTTTTTCGAACGTGTCCCGCCGTGGGACAGGTTTCATGTATGTGTCGATTCAATCGACATATGCCGCAAACGTGTCGAACCGATCGACATATCAGTAGAATGCACGGATTCTAGCACCGACATAAGGATTCTTTGAAAATACATCGAGGAGTTTCTTGTTGAGAAAAAGAACCTCCTTGCCTGTCTTAGACTTCTTCAGAATTCCGGTTTTTGCGAGCTGATCAAGAAGTTCTTCGAGCCTAATACAAGCGCCCGATAGAGACTATCATGAGAAGTGATGATATTCTCTATCTCGGAGCTGTTACGCGCTTCTTCCAGTATCAATGTGTTCAGCAAGAGTCTTTGGCTGGGTAAGAGTTTTCCTATGCCTTTTAATTCTCCAAGGCTACTCCGGGCAGCCGTCACTTTTTTGAGAACACGCGAAGTTTCCAGAATTACCTTTGGAGGTAATTTTGGCAGATCATTATACGGGGCATGAGCTTTGAAGGGCATTGTGTCCAACGAGCATTGGTTAAGTACAAGTAGATGGAACTAGAAAGAGATGCAATGGTGCATTCATAAGAGAATTCCTCCTTTGCCACAATGGATCAGATACATACCAATCTCTTCTTGAGTAAGATGCTCAGGATTGTGAAATTAAGCAAGACCAATAGGCCCCTCTCAGAGGAAGTTCCTACAGATATTATGGTGGGATTGACAAGAAAAGACCAAGGCGTACTTGGCAATATAAGTACGCCTTGGTCAAAGAGAACGGTTTGTTAGAAGAGCGCATTCTACTAAACGAGATCTATGCCCCCTTTTAACAATAGATCTAAACGTTCTTCTTCAGGCCCAAATCTTGAATCATATTGGACGAACGGGGGAACTTTCAATACAATATTCTTAGGTTTAAATCGATTTCGAATTCCAGTATCCGCGCCCTTTGTATGTATTTCTGAGTTCTTCTCTAATGCTGTAACGAGGTTCATCATATGTAAATAGTCTTCTTCTTTTCTCTCAGAGAGCGGGTTCTGCGCTTCCAGCGGCTTCATTAACCCATGCTTGAGGAAGGCTACACAGAATGCCACTCTCAAGAGTTGATTCCACATCTCAATCGTAAAATCATCTCTAAGTCTGTATAACGGCACACGCCTATCCGCTGGAATCGTTCCTGCTCTTTCAATGTGTTCCACGGTAATGTTGATGTTGCCGTAATTCCATGTTTCCGCAATTTGTTCAATCAAAGTATGGATATTGTCGCCATAGAATTTTTCTCCTATTCTTTTTTCCATTTCCTGGACGATTTGGGCTGCAGAAATGCCGGTTTCGTTTCTAAGCTTTGACTCAACCAGAATTGCAATCAATTGAAGCGCCCGATATTCCATTTTCAGTTCTTCAAATGCCGTGAATGCCATACTCCATCCCTCCTTTCAATAAATGAATAAATTGTTGTCGGATAAAACCGACGCATCAACTGACCTACCCCGGGAACATCTTCGTTCCTATTCCTTGTTCTGAAAAAGATTCAAATACTCTGTAAACACAAAGAGCCGGTTCCGCTTCAGTCCTGTTGATTCTTTCAGAATGCCCAGCCCCACAAAGTCGTCTATCAGCGCATTCGCCGTCGGGAGGGAGATCTTTAATGCCTTCGAGACCGCCACGCCGTTGACCGCGGGACTTGTGTACAACAGCGTCATCAATTCTTTCGCTTTCGGGACCTTTCTTCCGAGAGAAAGTATCTGCCGGCCTTCGATCTCCTCGCGCAGCCGTAGGATGTTCTGGAATGTTTTCACACCGTCTTCACAGGTCTCGATGATCATCACAAGGAAATATTTGACCCACTGGGTCAGATTATTAGATCTTCGTGCCGTCGTTAAATTGTCATAATACAGGCCTTTGTGTTTTTCCAGATACGCAGACGGATAGAACGTCGGTTTCGACAGCAGACGCTCCCCGACCAAATAGAGCGTAATAAGGAGCCGCCCCATCCTTCCGTTTCCATTAAGGAACGGATGGATGGTCTCAAATTGATAATGTGCCAGTGCGATGCGGATCAACGGCGGAACATGAAGGGCTCCATTATGAAGAAACTGTTCAAGGTCCTCCATGAGATCCTTCACCTCTTCGGGATGCGGAGGCACGAAGACTGCATCCTTCAGTGTGACCCCTCCGATCCAATTCTGGCTGGTCCGGTATTTCCCGGGAATTCTTTCGCTATCCAAAGAGCCGGGAAGTAAAAACGCAAGGGTCTCCTTCAGGAGCCGTGTCGATACGGGCAACTGCACGAGCTTCTCTACCGCAAAATTCATCGCAGCAATATAGTTCCGCACTTCCTGCCAGTCGTTTTTTTTCTCGGGCCGGACATCCTTCTCCTTCAGTATTGCCTCTTCAACCTCTATCCTTGTTCCCTCAATACGGCTTGATGTCGTGGCCTCCTTCAGAACGTACATCTCTCTGAAGAGATCTACATTGGGAACTTGAAGCGAATATGCGTTCAGTGCTCCAAGCTTAAGGTTGGCCTCAGAAAGCAGGGTGTTAAGCTGCGGATCGGTCCACACCCACTCCTTGTTGATCTTTGAAGGTGAGAAGCTTTTGTATTGATACTGTTGTATATAATTTCCGGCGAAGAAATCTTTTATATCCATGATTGCAATTATTGGACTAACCATTTAATAAAACATAATGCCTTATCTTTAATTAATGAATCTATTTAATTAAGTTTAATCGCTTATATTAAGATAGTAAAAATGATCTCAAAGTCAATAAATGGTTACAATTTCCTGATTTTCGCCGAAATAAGGGCTTTTTTTCGTTGATTCTAGTCAGAAATCGATGCCCTTCTATTATAGTTTGAACGCGATCATATTTCACCTGACAGATCTTAGTTCTTCCATCATTTTCCTCCAAAACATTTTATGATCTATGTCAATTTGAAAGTCTTTGAGCAGTCGTTCTGAAAGAGACCGCATATCCGGCTGAGCCTGGGTGATGTACGCATATATCTCCTTTTCTTCCAGATCACCCTTCTGCGGAAGAAGGGCCTTCGGATGCAGCCTCTCCCTGCAGAAGGAATCGCATGGACCCCAATAACCCGGGAAGATGGACGATGAAGGTATATTCTTTTCATGTTCCGGAAAAGAGCTGCGCATGACCTCTTGAAACAATAAAGAATAATAGAGCGCCAGAATGAACAGCTTGAACCTTTCCGTTCCATAGATGAAATGCAGATTCTTCCGCTTCAAAAAGACCGGCTGGATCGAAAAAGGACTCCCGAGATGCACACGCTCCTGCACTGGAATCTGTTCGAGGAAGGTGTCCATATCATACCGGAAACCCTTTGCAATGGAAAAATATTGATAGAGATGCATGGCGATCCTTATGGATTATTTCAATCTAGATGCTTCTGTTTCAAGGTATTCATCTCCCCGATCTGTTTAAATCAATATGGTAAAGGGCGGCGAGAATGTCACGGGAGAACGACTGCTTCAATAGGAAGTTCCTATGGAATTTTGGAAGGCCTATCACGAAATCGAGGAGGATGTGAGCGGCAAATTCACTCATTTCCTCTCAGAACCGTTCGTAAAGATCCGCCCACCGCTTGTCGCAAAGAAGGTAAACGATATACCTGGGGAAACTGAAAGCGACGGAAGTAACCAATAGTTGATGATCCGCATGAGGAGAGAGGTGTTGGCGGTATGCCACAATCCTTTTCTTGTATTTTCCTCTTGCCATGGTGCACGGCTTGGAAACCTAGAAGCAAAAAACTATCATCCTTCACTGAATATTCTTTCAAATCGCCCGCCGCCATTTTTTTAAACAATTATTGAAAAATTCCAAGGCATTATTGACTTCATTTCTTTATTTATCCAAGCCTATTTACAATTCCTTAGTTTTTACGCCATCATAGAGGGTATTGTCTATCATAATTGGGTTGGATTGATTGATTTTCAGAGAACCCATTATCAACTCATCGGCCAGAGAATAAAATCGTACGACCATTATAATTGTGCAGACAGTGCCTGCACAATCTTGTAATGACGAGATGCTCACCTTCCAGCCTTGGGATCTGTTCGAGGAACTTGTCCACATCATGTTGGAAGCCCTCTGCTGCGATGAAATATTGATAGTGATGCATGTGATGATGGTCATTATGAATTACATGTCCTTATATTTTTGATGTTGTTTATTCATTCTTGTGCCTCAAAGAAAATGCTTACTCGATCGTCTGTCTTAATATCGTAAATGGTTGAGATAATGTCAGGGAAGAACGGCAGCTTCTCTAGGAAGTTCCTATAGAAATTGCTGGAGTTTGAGAATAGATAATACAGAAGTCGCACCCAGAGAGGAATGCGAGGTGATGTTAAATAAACTTTATGAAAGCCGATTGTTGTTTTGAGTTCATTTATTCTTCTCTTCTTCAGTACATTCTGGTTGTGACCTGCCCCTCAAAATGACGTTCCGGCGTTCCCATGGTTTCCAGCATGACGAATTTGCTTCCTATTGATTTCGGTTTTCTTCTATGCCCCTCTGAAACTGCTTGAGCAATTGAAACACGGATTCCGCCGACGGCTCATCATAGTTCATCATATCGCCCAGAAGTCGTAACGCGGAATTGTTTGATAGTTCCTCGGCGAGAATTCCGAGCATGGTGCTGCGCATTGCCGGTGTGCAGATGTCTTGAACATCTCTCCCAAGGAGGCGCGCGCTGGCAAGATCATAGTCAAGATGTTCGGCAAGCAAGTCTTCATCGGAGGAATAAAGACGCACATCATTGCCGGCACTGATATATTTTGTAAGAAGGTATCTGAGATCAAGAGCGTCTTTCTTCCGTTTCGGATAATCGTCCTTCCATGCACATAACTTCATAACAGCCAATGCTGCAGGCATGCTCACCTTCACGAGCACCTCTGGATCGTTCGAAATTCGCACATCGATTGCAGTACGCAATGCCTCGTCGAATCCGGCGGTCTTCATCACCATGTCGAAGGAAGGCGGCCAGCTGATCGAACCGGCCGGGTTCTCCAACGGTCCAAATGGGATGATATCGATGATGATCCCAGAGGAGTTTAACCGTTGAATCTGTTTCCTGTCTTTCTGATAGGATTTCAAGTTTACCAGATCGTTCACGACACACTCGAAATCATCCCACGTATTAATGCGAAGACCCAGATCAACATCCAATGTTGCCCGTGTTGTTGGAATGTCATAGAGAGCCCCGAAGACAATATCTCTTGCTACTGCACCCACGACAAGGAATGGCAGTGCATGCTTGGCAGTTATTTCCGCTAAGTCAATAAGGACCTTGGCGATTGCGGGATCGAGCTTATTGGAAATATTTTTTGAGAAACTCCTCATGGACCATTTCTGCTGTTTCGAGTGTTCGCGTGTCTCCCACCGCCATAAGATCAGCATAGACGAGGAGGGGTGGGACAGTATGTTTGTTCTCTGTTTCAAAATCAAAGTCCCAAAACTGTTCCCGTAGTTCAATCGGACCTTTGTCGTCCTTCCTCAGCTTCAGATTCATGACAAGACCATCCACCGGTACATGCGTATAGATGGTAATAATCTCCGGCTTCAGGTAGTGAGTCAATTTCTGCGCTGCGACTTCCCCTCCCCACTTGGCCGTCAGCGGACCCAAATCACTGTCACGCCAGAAGTGCTCCCGATGTGCCGCATACCTGCCGATCAATCTTCTACCGCGAAACCTACTGATGTATGCGTCAATCCATTTATCGGCAAGATCTTCCTTTTTGACCAAGATTCTTCCTCGATCAGCGAGTTCAAGAAGATACCGTTGCTGGGCCAGATCCTTCATGACACCTGCAACTGTGCCCAACGCAACACCTGCCGCAGCGGCAATGTCTCTGTATGTGCTCTGCTCCATATTCTGCTTACAGAGAAGTGCAAACACGACGCGGATACCGGCGGATCCAAAAAGATTTCCTGTGGTGTCTTCATCCTGCACATGTGCAACTTTGTTGCCATACATGAAGATGAGCAGTGGCGGTCTGTTAACATACGCATTGCCTGCCGTATCAATGAACTGGAGATGGAGATCCTTCATCCTTTTTGCTAGATAAGGGGGCATGTATCTTGTGACAAGAATGTTCGATTCGGGGTTGAGACGATTTTGTGCAACAAGTTTTCCGAGAACAAATTCATTCATTGTGAGTTTGATTTCAACGTTCAGTACCTGAGTGGAATTCGACTCTCCTATCTGCAATATGCCTTTATGATAGGGGGAAAGAACAACTTGATGTTCTTCTGAATATTTAGTTTTAAAACCAGTTCCTCTCTCGAAAGCCTCAAGAGCCTTATGTAGAATATCAGCTTCGTTTCTCGTATGGGTTTTCATAGAAGAATTGTTCATAATATTGTTCTGTTCATTTATTATGAACATACATAATATTTGAACAACTGTCAAGTTTGGATTATACTTGCTCACAATTTCCCAACGTTCAAAGATCCAGAACACTAACAATATCGGTATCCCATTTAAGCCCTCTTCTGCATTTAAAAAGAGACATATCCCTAACATTCTGCAAATTCATCTTTTTCTCTGAGAATTGCCGATTCGATATCCTTCTCACTGTAAGTGTCTTTCAGTCCGAGAAAGCTTAAAAAGTACGGATCACGAAAGACAAGACCGGGGGTCAGTGTGTCTTGCTTCCGGAGAGATTTCAATTCCTGTTTAATGAGCTTTGCCGGTTTCCTGGAAATGGCGGTGCGTTCATAGAGCATACCGGAGATTTTTTTTCGCAGTGTGCGTACGCTCCATCGTTCAATACAGCATATCTCGACATAGAAATCACGTTGAAGTGGATCTTTGAACGGTATAAGTTCCAAGAAATGTGTCCAGCTCAATTGTCGCATCAGTGATGCGACAATCTTTTGCTCAGGAAACACTTCGGAAAATTGAATCATACGTTGAAGACTTTTTTCTGAAAAACCAGATCCATATTTTTGCATCAATTGTATACTCAGTGTGTAGACGATTCGTTGTCCGTATTCAGCTCGCTCTTCACCCAAGACGTTCTTCCGGATCAATGTGCCGATCTGCCAGTACAACAACACAAGCTTTGAATTAACCGCTTGCGCTACCTGATCACGTGCCGATTCAATCAGGGAACTGACTTCAGCATAGCGGCTGTGAGCAACTTGACGCGTCTTTGTAGATTGTGTTTTCATCAATTTAGTTTGCGAGGGCAACTTTTTCATAATCGACCTCCTTCGGGCAAATCATCGCAGCTTTTTCACCGGCATGAGCCTGACTATTCCTAAATTCATGAATCTTACCATTGCAGAATGAACAGTGTTTACCTACCAGGTTCATAGATTCGACCTCGATTTTTCCGTGATAGAGAAACCTCTCAAAGAGAGACTCCTTGGGTAATCCCTAAGGTCTGCAGCATAACGTTGTCGCTTGAATATTCAGAACGATTTTCATATTCGTGGACTCTGCCAGGATATCGTCTTGCTCGATGGGGTCGGTGGTGACGGAGTCAAGTTCGAGTCCTTTCATCCCAAGTTCATTTTTCAAAACGGGTGCAATACGATTCAGCAGCCGTTGACTAAAGGGAGCAGGAAATTCCCACGAATACCCCAGGATGGCATGATGGATCGGGTGCTCGAATCGCCAGGTACGCTCGTCCACCTTTCGTTTGATCAATTGAATCTTTTCCAGCATCATGGACATCCGTGCTGGGCTGGCAGCATGAACATTCATGACCTCCGGCGGATTGAAGTTGGTCCTCATCACCTGCTCCTCCAACCAACGCAAGATCCGATATCCTTCGTTCTTTGTATATGGATCACCGAGTTCGTTATTAATGCTTATCTCTATGACGAAACCAGTCTTGAGCAGAGTAATGGATTCCCGCACACTTTCCACCCTCACCCAACCGTCCTCGGGCCGATGGTTCTCATCCAGCGGCCGTGCACCATCGAGATACACTTTCATAGCCTAAACTCCTTTCGCCTTTCACCTGTGCAACATTCATTCTCTTGGACCTCAATCGTATCCATTTGAATCTGAAAGTTGAGTCATCTTCCCTATCGACTCCTACACTGTATCACTGTCCCGATATCATTCAATCAGATTTATTGTGTCCATTCTTCGTTCGTGGGCAGATTATCTCCTTCCCCTTTATATCAAGAACATATTTTCCTGATTTTCTTGCACCTTCTAGCCTGACAAGTTTTAGTTTTTTCAAAGACACTATGTCCCGTTCGACCGTCGCGGCAGATACTTGCGCCAAGGCTCTCATCTGGGCGGTCGTAATGTATTTTTCTTGAGAAAAGTGGACAAGATACTGAATCCATCTCGCTTTTATTCCCTCATTTATTCCCTCATCTATTCCCTCACGGATAGTCTCATTCAGAGCTTCAACAAGGAGATCACCGATTCTCATGACATTGTTAGGTTTTTTAGAAAATCTGAAAGTGACACGGAAGAAATTATGAAAATCAACATAGTGGGTTCGGAAGTCCCGCCTCTCGCAGAAGCTTCCGCATCCGTCCTATGCCCGTCCCCATTTTCTCGCTGTATTTCATGCGATAGAGCAGGGAGGCAATGTTAGGGTTCCGGAGGACACTGCGCTTTCCGAAATCTTCCTTATGAAATCCTTTCGCCAGCCCTCCGGGATTAGTGATCTCCACCCTGTCGTCAAATATTTCGACCATAATATTCGCACCCCGCTCGAAGTAATCACGGTGTGCAACCGCGTTCACTACCGCTTCCCGTAAGGCCTCCAAAGGAAGGACGGGCACTTCTCTCCTCTGCAGGGCGCCGGTGATTTCATAGCGCACAGAAAGATGCCGTTCTAGAAAGATCATTGCTTCATCAATATTGGAAGCCACATCCTCATTGAAGTCCTTTCTATCCAGGACATCGACCTTCTCGACCCCTTTGTACAGTGCGCAGACCACCGCCGTGTGGGTGTATAGATTCTCCAGATGCTTTGAAAAGAAGAGAACTCCCGTATTGTTCATGAAGATCCTTCCTGCTTGAACAGAAAGGACCCCTAAACTTGTCAGCATTTTCTTCGCCTCCAGGACATTCGAGACACCCGCGAGCTTCAAGTACTGGCGCAGTTTAGGTCCTGCGAAGTGTCTCTTGAAGTCAAAATCCCGACAGAGCAGTTCATCGAATCGAATCTTGCCTTCCGCTTTCACGAATGCCAGAAGTTCATCTCGCTTGAGTTTCTGCGTATTTGGACCTACTCTCAGATAAAACCCGCTGGAACATCGGTGCGGTTTATCGTCGCTTTCTTTCACCTTGACGACAAGGATCTGATCCATTTCGTCCAATGTAATTTTCACTGGGGGATCGCAATTGTTTGCAATATTCTGAATGGAGGACCGAACACGATTATTCACATGAATCCCCTGGATCAGGCCATTGTCTTTGACCCCCACAAATATTTGGCCGCCTGATGCATTGGCGAAGGCCACCAATTCCCTGTCGAGGTTATCCGAAGGACTCTCTTTAAACTCCACCAGATAACTCTCACCTTCTTGCAGCATGACCTTAAGCTCTGTGTGTGTCATTGTCGCGTCTCCTTGTATCGATTCTTTGCTCTCTTCTCCATTGAAACATGGCTCTGGATTCCTTCTATGGCCTGCACCCGGCGGTTGTCGCCTGGACACTCAGAACGACATTCATGTTTGTCGAGTCGACCAGGATTTCGTCTCCTTCAATCGGCTCCATGGTAACCGAGTTGACTTCCAGTCCGTGCAGATCCAGTTCACACCTCAAGACCGGCGTAAGGCGATCAAGCAGCCGTCGACTGAAGGGGACACAGAGAGCACAGCGATCACCCAGCGTGGCAAAATGAACATGGTCCGCATGGCGCCGGGCACGCTCCGCCACCCTTCTCCTGATCGACTCGATCGTGTCCCGCATGCTTTGGGACCGGACCGGATTGGCCGAATGAACACTCATGACCTCGGGAGGATTGAAATCCGTGGTCATCACCTGCTCCTCGATCCAATCCAGCACGCGATACCCTTCGTTCCTGGAATCTGGATCGCCAAGATCATTGTCCAGGCTGATTTCGGTGACGGTACGGGTCCCCAGCAGAGTGATCGTTTCTGTCGCGCCCGTTGTTCTTACCCACCCATCCTCCGGCCGATGGTTTTCATCCAGCGGCCGCACGTCGTCAAGATACACTTTCATCATCCTTCTCCTTTCAATTTTGATTTGTTTTGAATCCCACCGGGGTCTCGCCCTGTTCGGCTTTCTTATGGAACCCGTTATTCAGCTCGGTGATGGTCGCTCTTATCGTTGCCGGATCGATGATTGTATTGAGCAGCTTCCTTTTCATTTCCACGTTTTTTATAAGGTTGACGACAAAGGCGCCCGATGCCTTGATGCGCACCAGATCTTCCAGCACTTCCGGAGTAAAGGACCTGGCTAACTCCGGATCCCTAAGGCGCTGACGGACGAGCTTATCGTACAGCTTGTCATCGAGCATCTCCATATCCAGGATAAAATCAAATCTTCCGGGCCTCGAGGCCGCCCGATCGACCCATGTCTTATCGTTGGTCGTGGCCAGCACAAAGATCGGAGAAGAGCGGAAACCATCCAGCAGCCCGAGCAGGTCATCCAGATACTGCGATGAGTGGCCGGTCGCCCGGTCTCCCGAGAGCATATCGATATCATCCATGCAGATCACCGCAGGGGAGAAATATGCGGCGAGCTCGAACACCGCCCTGATGGGTGTCGTTCCCTCGACCAGGAAAAAGGTGGCAAGACCGGAGCACTCCTGGACGATGGCCCGGATGAGCTCCGTCTTGCCGGTACCCGGCTTCCCGCTCAGCAGATACCGCATAGGTCTGTTCACCTCTGCAAAGCGTTTGACGGCCTGGACAAATAACTGTACCGCCTGCTGCTTCGTTTCACCGATAAAGATGTCTTCAATGCTTCGTCCGATTATGGAAGACTGCTTAACCAGCAGATTGTTGTCGGGATACTCCTTCCCCCTCACCATCAACGTCGTGTTGTTATAGTGACTGCAGGCCATGGA
Source organism: uncultured Ignavibacteriaceae bacterium (assembly GCA_964651225.1). Taxonomy (GTDB): domain Bacteria; phylum Bacteroidota; class Ignavibacteria; order UBA10030; family UBA10030; genus Fen-1298. The sequence continues at coordinate 23,327 of CAZYYD010000011.1, read as the reverse complement.
GCGTTTCTTGATGTACTCAAACAAACTCCTGGGATGCACGGCGTTGTCGGAAAGACCGAGAACACATGCGGAAAAGACCCTTTGGCCGTCACGATGGCTTTCTTTGGCGATGGTCACTTCATAATAGCCATGCTTCCAAACAGCAGTTCCTTCCAGCACGCTGTCTGCGACAACGGGAAACGTCTTCAGGCTCGAGTCCAGCGCCGTGACGGGCTGCGGTCTGTGGTTCAGCGCAGAATGTGCAAGGCACCTGGTGATGTCGATCTCATTATCGGCTATGGCTCCGCAATACGATGCATATATGAACGATTTCAGAAATTCATATTCGATTACTTCAAGCGAAGCCTCCCAGATATACCCGGAAAGCTTCGTGTTCTTCGGCACATGCATGGTCATTTATGGTTTCTCCTTTCTATTGAATTTGTCTGACCGTCGGCAAGGCTTCCCAATCGATCCTCAGGACGGCCTCTTCGAGGCTGCTGAGATAATCGAGATCAAGGGTCTCCCCCCTGGTGTGTGCATGATCGTACCCGATCGAGATATTCGTGCATTCCGGCACATCCCTCACGAATGTGAGACTGTCCGTCCCCACGCCATGAGCCGCATGGAACGGATATTCTGGCATCACGCGTCCGAACGCTTCTATTAATGCGCCGGCAAATTCGTCAGAGCAGCAAGGTCTCTCTTTCTGCTTCACGATGACATCCGTTGTTCCCTTCCGATCGAACGACACGACCCGCCGGATCTTCTTGTAGAGTTCCGGATATTCCCGGAGGGACAATTGGCTCCCCTGCCGGCCGGTCTCTTCCCGCACGAAGAACTGATACAGTCCGGGAACACCGCAGGCGATCATCTTCAGAAGAATGTACACGCCCGCTTTATCGTCCCCCCCGAGCACTTTCCGATCGCCGGAAGGATCGACAGAAAGGTAATGTCGGCCGCCATTCTCCAGCGGGCTCACGCCGCCTTTGATTATGCGCTTTGAATAATCATCGACATGCACTGTGAAGAGGGTCCCCGTGGAGACATCGGTAAACGCATGGTGATTCCCCCATTCATCTCTGATGACGCGGGAGCCCGCGTCTCTGATACATCGGGTCAGCACCTTTTGAAATTCCTGTTCCTGTCCCGAAGGAACTGTCTCCTGCAGAAGCATATTCAGCATCTCGATATCGACCATGGCATCCTCTCCTTATTGTACTGACGGCAATGAATCATTACTGCTTTTTCGTAATAGTATGGTACCCTAAAATAATCAGAAGGTCACGGAAGATAGGGCTGTTCTATAGGAAGTTCCTATAGAACATTTGCGGGGACAGAGATGTGAAGATGCATTGATCGCATCCCGAAATGAAGACGATGTGAAAAGAGATATGCTATTCAGTGGGTGGATCGTTCTTATGCTCATCTATCTTGGTGAGCACTGTTCTTAGACAAGACTCTCAGTCCCTTTGAGGGTCAATGAAGTACTTCTGCTTTCGGCTCTTCGGTTTGATTGGAATACTATACACTCAATATCCTGCTTCTAATAATTTTGGCAATAACTTTCTCACATTTCCCGATATGGCATATCCGATACAATGGTATCAAAAATTGCTTCAACACATCGGGTGGATTTTTGAAGCACTTCTACAATACTTCCTCTAATGTGAGCTTGGAACGATGTGAAATTACTGATAGACTTGAACGGAGGGGGGATTCCCTATGCGAAAAAATTCTAATAGTTGTGAAACCAACCACCAAAAATAAAGAGCTTCCAATTGATTCAATATGCCATAGGACCCGGACAGATTCGACAAGCAATAGTTTTTCATTCCAGGTTCATAGGAAATATGCGGAAGAATTTACGACAGAAAAACCTACGGTATAGTCCGGCGAAGATAGTTTCAACATCTCTTAGAATAATACTTGGAGAACCACAAAAGAAGAGAATTAGCACGTCACACATTGAACGGCAGAACTTGACCATGAGAATGAATATGTGATGGCTTACGCGCTTAACGAACGCTTTCAGCAAAAAGATAAAAAATCATAAGGCCGCGATTGCCTTGCATTTTTTTATTACAATTTCATGCGTATTCATCAAACACTTAGAGTGACCCCAACAATGCAGGCGAATATCTCCAATCATATTTGGACTTGGTGTGAGTTCTTAGGAATACCGAAAACAGATAAAAAGGCGGCTTAATAATTTTCGGCTGTTTTTCCTTGACATTGACTAAATATTAGAATATCTATTTTGTGTCGTATATTTATTAATATCTCTACTTAAGTTTTTGTGGAACATTTTGTACAAATATTCGTTATCATATTTGGTGGTAGTTTTATACTGTATTAGTTACAGAACACTGGAGGACTTATGAACACAGAAACCGTTGTTACATCATGGAAAAAAATAAATTTTCAAACTTCTCCCGAATTATATTTTCGTGCGAACATAGTTGCGGAAGAACTTAATTTTTCGTTAAGCGAAACGATTAGAATAGCCTTAGAAGAGTTCTTGAAAAGATATGAAGCAGAAAAAATTCAGAAAGAACTTGAAGAGGGGTATAAGGCGAACGAAGCATATTATTTAAAAATGAATGAAGAATGGAAGTTTGCGGACGCAGAATAATATGACTGGACTAATTGAACCCCTCTTACGAGGTGATGTGTATGAAGTTAATCTTGATCCTACGGTAGGGGCAGAAGTTAAGAAGAAAAGACCTGCATTAATTATCCAAAACGACACTGGCAATAAATTTAGCCCAGTAACTATTATTGCGCCTATTTCGAGTGCAAAAGAAATTACTAAGCCCTTGCCGATAATGACTTTTTTAAAGAAGGGTAAGGGAGGATTAAAAGAAGATAGTTACGTGGACTGTGGACAAATACGAACACTTGACAAAAATATTCGCCTGCTCGATAAGTGGGGTTCTTTATCATCTACAGACATGGAACAAGTTAATAAAGCCATTAAAATTTCACTCGCGCTATCCGAACTTTAATTTTTCCAACTAAAAATTTTTAAAAGTTCCATTTCCTCAATATCTCTTTCCTCTCCTAAAATTGAAAGTGCACCACTACACGCCAGCTGGAGTGTTCATCACAAAAAGTTGTCTCTGAACATATGATGAATCCCGAGTATGCTATCCTTCGAGAAAAGACTTGTAGTTGACAGCCGCGATACCTTTTCCCAACGTGATGTCCTTTCCCCTATAGATCAACCAGGATTGTTTCGCTTCTTTTGCTATTTGTAGTAGTATTCTCGCCATTTCAGGTCGATAAGTATGTCCAGATTTGATCTCAATATGTTCTCGGCTCGTCTTCCGGTCAATGATAAGGTCGATTTCACTGCCGTTACTTTCCCTGAAGAAGAACATTTCTGCATCTGTTTTTGTGTGTACGACTTTTTTGAACACATCTGAGATAATGTAGTTTTCAAAGAGCGGTCCGTACATTGGTCCTTTTTCAAACAACTGTTTCGTCCGCATTCCAGTAAGATACGAAACGAGTCCTGTATCGTAGAAATAAATCTTTGGGCTTTTAATAATCCGCTTCCCGAAGTTTTGATGATAGGATGGGAGAAGGAAGACGATGTAAGACGCTTCTAGCACCGAGATCCACTTCTTGATTGTCGGCACACTGACACCGAGATCCCGGGAAATTTCAGACATATTCAGAAGTTGAGCTGCTCTCGCCGCAAGCATTTGAATAAATCGTCGGAAGTCTCTGATGTCTCCTATGTCACTGATGGCTCGCACATCCCGTGTGAGGTATGTATCAAGATAGGAAGCATACCATTCGTACGAACCCCTATAGTTACGCGCGAGAAGCTCTGGGTATCCACCCTGGTAAAGAGATTTGTCCCTGAATCGGGCGGGCACCTCGGAATATTGGAATGGCAGCAATGTAAGAAGGCCGATTCGTCCCGCCAGACTCTCAGAGACACGTTTCATAAAAGCAAACTGGCTTGATCCTGTCATAATGAATTTGCCATAGTCGCCTCGGTCATTGTCCACCATAAGCTTGACATAATGGAATATTTCGGGAACGTGCTGAACTTCATCAAATATAACTCGATCCGAATAAGCCTCCATAAACCGTTCGGGATCGATTATGAACCTGTCAATCAGGTTGGGATCGTCAAACGAAACATAGCGATACTTCGCTGAAAGCAACTTTCGGAGCATGGTGGATTTTCCCGATTGTCGTGGGCCGGTTAATCCGACAACTGGAAAGAGCTTTAAATACTCACGAACCGTTTTTTCGATAACACGAGGATAATAGGGCATGGGGGTTTATGTAATTTTAAAGTTATAGTTTAAAAATACATAAGTCCTTCTTTTCTGTCAAGAAGAGTTTCCCTTTTTCTTATCAGTGATCCATGCAAAACTTCATTACGTCTAAAACGACTTTCGTTCCAATGTTGCTGCTAACATCGTAATTCATAGAATATATCAATTGGGGTATAATCCGTGCCCAAAATCGACTAATTATACCCTATCTGATATAATATTCTAAATATTTCTTGACATTATACCCGATATGGTATATTTTTATTAATAGAAACTGGAGGAAAGAATGAATCAATTGCTGATCGAATTTATAAAGTCCCGTCGCAAATCTTCAAATCTTACTCAAGAAGATCTTGCAAAAAAAGCGGGAGTCGGACTAAGATTTATACGCGATATGGAGCAGGGGAAACTAAATCTCAGGATGGATAAGGTCAATCAAGTTCTCGCTCTTTTTGGTCATGCCCTTGGACCGGTAAAAGAGAAGAAGGAAACTGGCAATGAGTAGGATAGCAAAAGTGTACTACACAAATCAATTCGCCGGAATGCTTGTAGAGGACGATAGAGGATATACGTTTACCTATGAAGAGTCCTACCTGCAAGACCAAGAGTCGCAACCGATCAGCCTTTCTCTCCCGCTCAGGAGAGAACCGTTTTCAAGTAAAACGATGTTTTCGTTTTTTGATGGACTGATTCCTGAAGGATGGCTCCTGGATATAGCTCAGAAGAATTGGAAATTGAATCCCAGGGATCGCATGGGACTCCTCCTCTCCTGTTGCAAAGACTGTATAGGGGCGGTGAGCATTGTTCCTGAGAGCAATGAAGGAGCAGCTCATGAAAAACAATAAGTGCCTGGTATGCTATAAAATATTAGATAATGACGAGGTTGATTTTCATCCACGCTGCAGCAAAAGGCTCTTTGGAACCTCCTCCCCCCCTGTGATCCCCTATTCGATCAATCAAATGTACGAACTCGCCAATGAAGTCATTCGGAACAGTGTTGCAGTGCCCGGTGTTCAAGCAAAGCTATCGATGGATATTGAATCGTATAGAGAGACAAAGAAAGAATACCGTTTTACCATCGTTGGCCTCTGGGGTGGCTATGTTCTCAAACCGCCATCAGAACAGTACAGCCACCTGCCGGAAATTGAAGATGCAACCATGCATCTGGCTGAGATCGCAAAGATCAGGACAGTCCCTCATAGTCTTATCAGGCTCAAATCCGGTGAACTTGCGTATGTGACAAAACGAATAGACCGTATGAAAGACAGGAAGTTGGCGATGGAGGATATGTGCCAATTATCGGGGCGGCTCACGGAAGACAAATACAAAGGTTCGATCGAACAGATTGGAAAGATTGTTCAAACTTATTCTTCTCATCCGGGGCTTGATCTGATAGAACTCTTTGAAGTGACGATCTTTTCCTTCCTTACAGGAAATGCTGACATGCATCTGAAAAACTTCTCGCTCATTCGGCAATCTCATAGCTCTATAACTCTTTCGCCGGCTTATGATCTTGTTTCAACCAAGCTTGCCATCCCTCAAGATACCGAGGAGACCGCTCTGACGATAAACGGTAAGAAACGAAATCTCAATATCAACGACTTCATAGCTCTCGGAAAGAATTTCTCTCTCAATGAAAGATCTGTGCAAAACAGCCTGGGAAGCCTTAAAGTGAACATCCCAAAATTCTTTGAGTTCATCGAATTATCGTTTTTGATAGATACACTCAAGAAGGATTACAAACAGCTAATCGAAGATCGGGCGGGGAGTATTGATTTGCTTTAGGTCAACTGATACGGAGGGACGTACAGGATACATGGAGGAGTATCATGACCACTGCTACCAACCCTGGCTTATATTCTTCTTTTTGAGCAGTTATTTGTAGAGATCTCTTTCGAACCCGATCGTCCCTCCTTTTTCCATCGGCGTGCATACGCATCTGTTCTGCCCCGAAAGAAAGACATGAAGAGTTCTACATTCTTTGGATCAGCAAGATTCATTCATTCAATCCAGTAAATTCTGGAAAATTGAAAACTTTTGGTCTGGAGAGATCGCGTAATGGGGGGAGTGCATTTTGTTTTCCTCACTCAAGATACTTCTGATCCCGGACAAACTGATACCAATGAACTGCTTTTATGCCATCTGCCATGCTCACCGATTCCGTACGTGAATTCAACAGATAAGCCTGCTCTGCCTTTATAAGTTTCTTGACGCTCTTGAGGCCTACAATCATTTGTTCTGTAGGAGTTCTGCTTAGCTTGATTTCCACAGGAAGGTGCTCACTTCCCCGAACGAGAATCAAATCCACTTCAACGTTATTATTATCACGATAAAAATAGAATTGCCAAGGTGAGCCTTTGCTATAGTTCCCCTTCACCAGATCCATAATCACAGCATTTTCAAAGATAGCTCCCCCCATCACACCACTGCGTAAAGCACGGGGATTTGCCTCCCGTAATATGTGTGCAATCATTCCGGTATCAGTGAAATACAATTTGGGACTTTTGACTACGCGTTTCCGCAGATTTCTGACATAGGGCCTCAGCAAATACACGAATCTTGACGCTTCAAGGACTGAAAGCCATTTCCGGACTGTTGTATGGGACACTCCGCACAATCCCCCGATCCTAGATAGGTTCAGCATCTGCCCCACGTTGGCTGCCAGGATTTCAATAAGCTGCTGAAATGCCCGGAGATCACCAACAGCATGCATGTTGCGTACATCGCGCTCCAGATACGTTTGGACGTAAGAACCATGGAATAAACGAGGAGGAATGTGCTGGGCGACGGTAGCCGGGAAAAATCCTCGAATAATATCTTCAAATGTTTTGTCTTCATCCATATCTTTAATTATCGGAAGTTCACCATATGAAAAAGGCATCAGTTCGAAAATTGCGACACGCCCAGCGAGTGATACTGTGATTCCTTCCATCAAAGAAAATGCTTGCAAACCGGTAAGGACATATGATCCACGTCGCTTGGATCGATCGACCTCCATCTTAATGCCAGATAGAAGCTGAGGAACATATTGAATTTCATCGAAAATCACAGGGGCTGGATGATCTGCAAGAAACAGAGCAGGATCCTGTTCTGCCTGCGTGCGCACGACAGGATCATCGAATGTAACGTACGCGTGAGAAGAGAACAGTCTCTGTAGGGTCGTCGACTTCCCTGACTGTCTGGGACCTGTGAGAAGAATAACCGGGAAATGTTTTGCTGCTTCGAGAATGAGGGGTTCTATGGAACGTCGAATGTAGGTCATTTGATCTCCATGAGTCTGCAAAGGAATATACATATTGAATCTATCACTTGCAATATGTATATGTGATAATTTCGTAAAATGATCATCGTTCTCCACAACGATAAAAACAAATCGTAACCGCAACAAACTCTCGCAATCATTGCAATCACAAGAGCTTGCTACAGTTACGATTCTGGTACGGTTACGATTGTTCTACTGGTTTGGTGTATTTTCTCTTGAACTCAGAGAACGGAGCAGTGAATACCTTCTCGAAGAGTATTGCGATGTCGATTTGATTGTTTCCCCCGACACATGGATTTACGAGTTCGTAAGCCGCTCGCAAAATTGGTAGTTTTTGCTCTGCATTAACAAGATCTTTTTGAGATGATAGGAATTGCTTAGAGTTTTGCTATCACAATCCCTACACGCCAATACTTCTCTGCTGATAAATAAAGAAGGCCCGAAAAGATGACTCAGAGACCTTTCAAAATCCAGATATTTCAATCCAAATTATCACGATTTCTTTAGTGCTTCCTTGACCCGTTCTCTCGTCATGGGAAGATGGTACATTCTGACACCGACAGCATCGTAGATTGCATTGGCGATGACTGCTCCCATGGTGACAATCGCTGGTTCCCCTCCGCCTTGAGGGTCAGACTCCTTGTTGTCAATGATGATTGTCTCGATCTTTGGTACCCAAGAAAAGCGCGGAATCTCATACGTATCAAAATTCTGATCCAGGATCTCCTTTCCCTTGAACCGGATTTGCTCAAACAGTGCATAGCCCAATCCCATCGTGATGCAGCCTTCCATCTGGATCGTCGCGCCCTCCGGATTGATCACGAGTCCCATATCTTGAACGCACACTACTCGTTTTACGAGCACATTGCCAGACGCTTTTTCCACTTGAACTTCTGCGATGGCGGCAACCAACGTCCCTGCATCCACACCGCACGCAACTCCAACTCCCCGGCTACTCGGTGCTTTCGCCGGTTTCCATCCATATTTCTCCGCAGCGGTTTGCAACACGCGACGCATCGCTGGATTCGAGAGATTCTTCAGACGGAATTCCACCGGATCCATTTCTGCTTTTGCCGCAAGAAGATCGATGTGAGATTCCCGTGCAAATGTATTCGTATTGTTTCCCGGTGCACGCCATGGTCCCGTAGCAAATGGATGTGTTCCAGCCGCTCCCACCCAGCTCGAATTATAAACGACAGTCTGTGAGTTTGGGATATCGTAGAAATGCTGCGCCCCTCGTTCACCCGCGAAATATACATGATAATCCCAAAAGCTGATGCTTGCCGATCTTTTGATTCCCGCATTCACTTTGACGATCGCTGCGGGGCGAAATGCATCAAAGAAGAATTCCTCCTTTCTATTCCACGCAACCTGAACCGGCTTCCCGGTCAATTTTGCGAGTCGTGCAGTTTCGACAATCTGCAAATTACGTGTCTTACCGCCGAACCCGCCACCGACGAAGACGGGCATCACACGCACCTGTTCAGAAGGAACGCCCAATTCTTTTGCGACCTCCTCTTTTGCACTGAAAGGGGTCTGGGTTGAGGCCCAGACCGTAACCTTCGTACCCTCAATCTTGACAACTGCTGTATGCGGCTCGATAGGAGCATGCGCAACGTAGTCATTATAATATATCGCTTCGACCGATGCTTCCGATTCATGTTTTCCTTTTTGTACATCACCTGATGCAGAACTCACTTTTCCTTCCGGTGCTACTTTTAAAAGATGGTCGAAAATGGTCTTCTCATCAAGGTCCGAAGCTGGCTTTTCATACTTCGATTTGATCTTCGAAAGCGCCTTCTCAGCTACATCGGGATATTTATGCAGAACAGCAACGAGATCGCGCTCCTGAACAACTACTGTTCCCTCCACCTGCTTTGCTTCAGATAGATCTATATCTACCAGCTTCGCATCGTGGGCAGGAGGTCTCAGGATCTTTGCATACAACATATCGGGAAAGCGCAAATCTCCGGCATACTTTGCCTTCCCGGTGATTTTTTCTGTTGCATCTTGCCGGGTCACGGACTTTCCGATGATTTTAAATTCAGACGGTTTCTTCACTCCGACCTTTCCGGTCGAGTGTCTTTCAATCTTTTTTCCTTTCGCAAGCGCCGCATACGAAATACTGTTGTTCCGGTTGGAACGTGCGAAGACAATGCCATTTTCAGCGACGAGATTGGGAACAGGGACTTTCAGCCGCTCCGCCGCAAGCTCGAGAAGGATGGATCTCGCTTCCGCTCCTGCTGCTCGCAATGCAGGACCGAAAAATCGTGTGGTCATCGAACCGAATGTACCCATATCCCAGGGACACAGATCAGTATCACCCAGCACCATGTCTACTGCATCGAGCGGGGCGTCGAGTTCGTCTGCGAGCATTTGTGCAAGGGAGGTAATCACTCCCTGCCCCATTTCGATCTTGCCAGTAAAGCATGAAATTCGACCATCTTCCCCAATTCTTAAGAATGCGTTGAAATCAGTCGGAAGATTTCTCCGCTGCGCAAGAAGAGGTATTTCGCCAATAGTGAAATAGAGAACAATGCCGCCCCCCACAAGTTTTATGAACTCTCGACGATTCAGATCGAAGTCCAAGCTCCCGCCCTTGAATGGGAGATCGGGAGTTTGATTGCTGTTCATATCAATACCCTCCTTCCATTTTTTGCGAGGCAGTCTCCACGGCCTGGACGATCCGCCGATGCGCACCGCATCGGCAGAGATTATCATCCATAGCTCCTATGATCTCGTCGGCTGTCGGATGCGGATTCTTTCGGAGGAAGGCGTATGCGTTCATGATCATACCAGGAGTGCAATATCCACATTGGAGCGCGTCGTGCTCTGCAAAGGCTTTCTGGAGGGGATGGAGTTTATTCTCCTTCGATAATCCTTCAATCGTCATAACCTCTTTTCCCCTCACTTCTTTTACCATCATTTGACATGATCGTACAGCTTCGTCATTGACGATCACTGTGCATGCTCCGCACAAATTCTCGCCGCAGCCGTACTTGGTTCCGGTCAAGCCGAGGTCGGTGCGTAAAACCCAGAGCAACTTGCGTTCACCATCTACATTCAATTGTATGGATTTTCCGTTCAGTTTGAATTGAATTTGTTCCGGCATGATGATCTCCTCCAATATTTTCATCAGAAGAAACGTTCTTCGAATGGTTATAGAGGATCGATGTTAGCTGATATCCATCAATCCTTCGCAAGTTCGCCACAAGGTTTCTTCAGCTTCGAGATTCCTGAACATGCATGGTACTTCTTTTCGTCGTTCATAGAACTTTCCATTGAGACCTTCTACATCAGAACTGCTCGACAACCAGAGAGCTGTGTCGGCCCCTTGTTCGACACTCCGTCCAAAAAAGAGTCCCATGATGCGAATTATCAAACGCATCGAGGAAGGAATATCCCGATAAAGACCTGTCTGTACCAAGCCAGGCGCCATTGTTACACCGCTTCCATCCAGACGCCTTGCAAAAGCCCAAGTGAGCATCCTGTCGCACGCCTTCGATTGCGCATACGCCCTGCTCCCCTTGTAGGATCGGCGCTGGAGCAGTATGCATAAGTACCGCAACAAAAAGCATTATGCGACACGAAAAATGGATAATCATACTGAATGCCAAATAGAATGAGTTATTTATACAAAATCTTCAATCTCAGGATAACGATTTCAATGTGGATAAATCACACACCGATCTTCGTGGCACTTCGTGTAATAACATCCTGTCACGAAGATACACCCTGCCATAAGACTGCAGGCAGGGAAGATTTATTCCCTTTGTGTAACTTCGTACTTCCTTCGTGGCTCTTCGTGTAACAACATCCTTTCACGAAGCAACGCGTAAATATTCCCTAAAATTCCACACTCACGCCAATGGAAGGCACAATCCCGAGCGTGGGAGTTGCCTCGACATAATTGCCTGCCTGATTCCACTGCGGAGGCTCTTCGGGCTTTCTATTGTAAATATTTTGAATGTCGAGAAAAGTATTCAACACAATCGTTCCGCTTACCCAGCGTCGCGAAATACGGACATCAAGACCATGATTGATACCGACTCGAGCCGTATTGTAATCATCCCTCGATCGTTCAAAACCCAGCAGTCGGAAAGGAGTATACGGTCGCCCGGTTGCGAAATGGAACGCTGCATTGAACTCCCACCGCTCATCAAACGCATATCCGCCACTGGCTGTGAATCTCCACCTCTGGTCGTAATTGCTGGGCCGGCTCACACCGTCCAGCGCCTTAAAAGTCGTTTCGCTGTAATTCAGACTCAGTCTCCCGTAGAGCGGAGAATCCGATACTTTCTTCTGCACAAACAACTCCACTCCGCGCGACTCTCCGGTGCCGCTGCTTTCCAGGAAATCGAGACCCAGTGCTGCGTATGCCTCGGCAATCGCTTCAATTTCTCCGCCGGTATTGACCATGACAATATACGGACGTGTGAGACTGACCGGATAGTGGTCGTACAGCTTGCGATAACCTTCCAGATTGATGCTGAGATCCTCCCGGAGATACTGTTCCACTCCAAGAACATATTGATCCATCCCGATGTGTGTGAGTCCGCGGTTGTAAGGATTTGCCATGAGCCAGATATACGAGGGAGATTGTTCATACCGCCCAACGCTCCCGTTGATTCTCGTTGCCGGCAGGAGCTGGACAGATGTTGAAAATCGGGGCGATAGAACTAATTTTTCATGGATCATGGAAAAGTAATCAGCGCGCATGCCTGCTGAACAAACAAACGGTCCTAGAGTTTGCGACAGTTGAACATACCCGGCGTACTTATACCCACTTGAATCGCCAACAAGGTTGATAGGAAGGATGATAGCATCCTTTGTATAGCCTGTGGGAATGACCGTCGTTTGAATCTTGCTGTATAGACGTGCTGTTTTTGCTCCGGCACCTATGCTCACTTCCGTTGAGGAAAAGAGCTGAATGATAGCATCTGCTTTCAGTGATGTTTCACGTTCATACGATGAATTGTATAGATGCGGATTGATTTTATCGCCAACTTGCTCATACCGATATTCAGAATAGGAATGCCCTCCGCTGACAGAGATGAACCCGACATTGAATCCGTGGCGCCATGTGATTCCACCGACAGCTTTTGTCAGATCACCCAGGATCTTTCGGTTGTTCTCCGCGATCTGCTGGGCATTTTCGTCGAACCGATGAATCCGGTCGATAACACCGATACCGAGTATTTCAATTTTGTCCGATACACCGATATTATAGCTCACCTTCCCCAGGAAATCCCAGAAGTTGGGGGTATAGGTGAAGCCGTACAGTTTGAACACCGGATCGAGATAACTCCTCCGCACCGAGAACAGGTACGATCCATTCGCGGATAAAGGACCATCGAGATTCAATCCGACCTGTGTCGCCGAGAGTGTTGCCTTGCCCCGGAATTTGTCTCTCCTTCCCTCCCGCATCGTGACCGAGAGAACAGAGGAAAGCTTATCGCCGAAGCGGACATCGAATCCCCCTCCGGAGAAAAATGAGTTTTCAACAAAGTCGAGATTCAGAAATGTGTTCGTTCCACCACCCGATCCCTGCGTGCCGAAATGATTGATGTTGTCGATCTCAATCCCGTCGATGAGAGTGAGATTCTCAGCCGGCGAACCGCCGCGCACGGAAAGATCGTTCCGATCAATGCGTGTTTGAGCGACACCGGGAAGAATCGTGATTGTTCTGAGCACATCGTCAAACGCCCCGGCGGTATGCTGGATCTCGCGATAGTCGAGATACCGGGTGCTGACATTGAGTTCGGTGAGGTTCATCCAACGCCCTCCCACCGTGACAACTTCGGACATTTGAACGAGCTGCTCCGTTAACGGTATGGTGATCTCTGCAGGGTGAGAAGAGGCAACTGCCACACCACGGACAATGAACGGCGAATAACCGACGGCGGAAACGCGGACTTCATATGTTCCGGGGGGAAGATTCGCGATAACAAACGTGCCCGAAGTATCGGTCGATGCACCGAACGTCGATCCGATGATCAGGACGTTTGCCCCAATGACTCTTTCTTTTGTCGTTTGGTTGACGACGGTCCCTGTCAGCGAGGTCTGATGCTGCTGGGCTGTGAGACTCAAAGGTATGGCAACAAACAAGAGCAGAGCGCTCATCAGAACAAAAATTGGATGGGAAACAGCTCCTCTTTCTCCGCTCTTCATTGTTTGCTCTTAAATCCTTTTCACTGTCTTGAGACTAAGGAATCTTTCAAAGGGGAGAAAATCTTTATCGTTATGCAGCAGGAGCAGATCGTTCTGTATACAAAAAGTTGCTATGATAACATCGATGGTCTTTCGAACGGTAATACCTCTTTTGCGCAGATATCGAAAATGTTCTGTACTTTTCATGGCGATCGCTGTTCCGCAGAGTTCATAACATGGAAAATACTGGAGCATGGTTTTTGCTTTTGCATAATCCTTATCTGAGCGGAATCCCTGGAGGACCTCGGCTAACACATAATCACCTATGACGATGATCTCTTTCCCCAGCATTTCATCTAAGACATCGGTCTGCCAGTGCGGAGCGCCATGAAAATAATCGATCCAGACGGAAGAATCTACCAGGATCATCGAGATGCCCGCATCTCGTCAAGACTGCCTTCCCATTTCAGACGACCGCGCAGAGACTTTAAGCGCCCCTGTTTCTTCAAGAGGACGAGCAGTTTCAGCGCCTCTTCGACAACTTGTTTTTTTGTAGCATAACCCGATGTCTTCAGGGCCTTCGACATCAGGGTATCATCAATGATAATATTGGTGCGCATATCATCCTTTCGTGTGTATGAATCTTTCATAATATACACATCTGCATATGAAACTGCAAGCGGCAGACAGAAGGACTACGACTTACGAGGATGAATGGAATGGAGTTGTTGTCGTCAGAATATCTCTGTGTCGAGAAATACATCTCGAAGAAAAGTCTGTGCAACACATGGGAAGGCCGGTTATCGGATTCAACCAGCTTCCATCAATCGATTGATCCTATGATCTGGCGTTCTGTGCTGCATTATGAAGCTTTGATTCTATACCTTCAGCAAGCAGCATTTTTATCACGGCAGAATAAGGGACGTCGTGTTCACTTGCATATGCTTTTATTTTATTCAGGAGCGTCGTCGAGAGACGCATACTCAGCACTTTTGTCGGTGATTCAGATGGCAATTCAATGCCCAAATCGACCAATTTCATGCTTCGTTTTCGATCGATATATGCTGTCGTATCATGCGTATCATATACGCGAATTTCTTTTTTCTTCTTCATAGACCGCTCGCTCTTTCTTTGATGCTTGGCGTACACTGATGATCCTGATCTTTGCTCCGCGGAGGGTGAACGCGCACATCAAGACGCGTTGAGCATAAGTTTCTGCATAGGCAATATATCTCATCTCTTTTAATGTCGACTGATGCGTATCGGGAAACTGTGATAGGTTATAGTATTCTTTACTATCGTGATAAAACACCTACCGCCCATTCACGGAACCGCTCCAACCGTTTCCATAATTCTTTTGTTGTAGAAGGTGAAAGTATTTCCCCCAGATACGAAACGCGCGTTTTTTCTTCTAGAATATGCTTGAGTTGATTGAGTGCCTTCTTTTTTTCTTCTCCTCCAGCAATAAGTTCTTCAAGAAGCGTTACAGTGTGCTCGTGACTTTCTCCAACACTTCGTTGACCTGATACTTTAATGCAGAGAGCGTCTGCGTAGGCAATTGCCGCATGGACGATTAAAACAGCTGCTGCTGTCCAATATTCCAGATCAACAGAATCCTTCGTTGCATCATAAAAATGCTGCGCAACCCGTTGATATTCTCTGAATTTTGACCGATCGACTGCTTTCACACCTCGTTGTTTAGTCATAGAGAAGAACCTTTAATTCTTTTCCTGCTATGCACAGACCATGGTCCAGGATATCATGAACAAGTTGAGTTTTTGATTTGCTTTTCAATTCATTGAGCGTAAAGAATATGGGTGCAACTCTAATACCAAATGTTTGGCGTAGCTTTTGGCTTTGAGAATTAAAATGGTTACGGATGATCTCTTTTTGTGACTCTGTTTTTACAACACAACAAAGATCAAAATCGGACATTGGTGTTTCTTCCCGCTTTGCTACACTGCCAAATATCGTCGCATTAAGAACGGAACGCTTCAATACCAAGGTAATCGTATGGGTAATTTCTTTGAGCATGTCCTGTTCTGCCTGATAGAGAGGCACAAGGACTCGTTTGACCAAATAGTGATTACGATTGAGCGTAAAGATGTGGTCTCTCCCTCCACGCTGTCTATTGACGATGCCTAGTTGCTCAAGTACCGTTAATGCTTTTAAAGCGGAAAGGGGATGTATTCTCGACATTCGAGCCACTTCGTTTCCTGAACACCCTGAGGTGGTGTCTAGCAAAGGACGTATGACCGATACTTGCGAGCCGTTCCGAAAAACCTCGTCGAGCACATGATAAATGACCATAACACACCTTAGGAAGTCTGGTTGTTTCTCTGATCCGTTTATATACATTTCTATACAAATATACACTTTTGTATATAAATGGCAAGTGAGCGTAACGAGTGCCATACGCTCTTACTAAGAAAGGTTCGATAGGTATTAGATCGATCCGGGAGATATCGGACATAAATCAAGCTCATTTGAAATATGTCATCAATTGTTTGATATTTGATGGCATCATAATATTTCCAGTATGAATTATTATCCTCGTCTGCCTTGGCAATTGCTGCAGGAACAATGAAAACAGCTGCTCCTGTCCAATACAGAATCCTTCACTGCATCATAGTAATGCTAGGCAACTCGAAGAGAACAGATCACACCCCTTCCTTGCCATAAATATGGGAATTGCCGATGCAAGCATTACAGTTTGTAGAACCAGCAGGATGGAAAAGGAAATCAGAGCGATTTAATAATGCGTGTAACTTGTTTCTTGAGAACAGGAATATCATTCTTGACGGTGAGCCAAACTTTTTCGATGTCTACACCAAAATAATCATGAATCAACTTATCACGCATACCGGCAATATCATCCCACGGAATCTCTTTGCTCTCCGACCGAACTCTTTTGGAAAGCCGTTTTGTTGCCTCCCCAATGATTTCAATTTATCGAATCACCGCATCCTGTGTAAGTGTATCCTTTGCAAACGTAGCAGCGGATTCTTTTTGAGTATATCTCTGGATCTTGAGAATTGCATCGCGAATATGCTTGAGATAAACGGTATCATCACGCTGCATAGACAGGACGAGACTCCTTTAAAATTCGATTTCTCAAGTAGGGACTGACGGATTTGGGGGTCAGAAGGTCAACTTTGCATCCTACGATGGATGACAATTCCCGTTCAAGTCTCACCATCTGCAATAGAGAAATGGGTTTTAAAAACGTCACCAGCAAGTCAAGATCACTGTGCTTTGTTGATTCACCGCGGGCGACAGAGCCAAAGACGCTAAGAGACTTGATATGATGCTTTTCGCAAAAGGTGTTTACTTCTTTCGTATGGAGATCTATTCTATTCATAATCCTTCGGAATAAAGATACAACATTTTACCGAATCAAGCTTGGAATCAATCAGCTGACAAATCTTGCCGGGAGGTATTTTCCTCTGAAGCAATTTGATGAACAAGTGTTGTCTTTCCGGTCCGCCGCGGTCCTGCAAGAACCTGGATGAAACGGCGCGGTTACAGAAGCCGGGCGCGGATGATTTGGAAATGGTGCCGTTTGAATAAATTTTCCATATTTTTTACTCAACCTCCTGAGTCAATTTACGCAATACACAGAGTGGATACAAGCTACCCTCCCATGAATTTCGTCCTAGCTTCTTTCCCCCTTCCCATAAAATCAACTATTGAAGAGTTGATTTTCGTCCTTCGTTTGCACAACTGTACGAAATCGTACATCGCCACCTCATCCCTGGGTTCTCTAACAAAAATAAATATTAATTTCCCTTGTTCCCAATTTGGGAACTTAGTATATTGCCTTATGAGAATTATCAGCAAACCAATGCTTATTGATTTCTATTCAAAGAAGGAAACATCGGATTCCAAAGAAGATATATTGTCCTGGTACGCAGAAGCAAAAAAGGGGAAATGGAAAGCACCATACGAAATGTTATTGGCATATCCGAAAGCAAGCATCATCAAAGGTTCTAGGGTTGTTTTTGATATATGCCACAACAAATACAGGCTTGTAGTAAAGATCCATTATCATACTGGTATCATCTATATTCGATTCGTTGGAACACACAAAGAGTATGATAAAATAAATGTGGAGGAGATATGAAAATTAATTTTGAAACCATAGTGAAAAAGGTGGGCTATATAACAACGGACAAAGAATATAGAACTGCCTTAGCCCTTGCGCACAAATTAATGGATGCAAAGAATGGTTCTCATGAAGAGGCTTTGTTGAATGTTCTCTCCATATTAATAGAGAATTTTGAAGAAGAATATTTTCCCATTCCTCCGCCAGACCCCATTGAAGCAATAAAGTTTAGATTGGAACAACTTGGTCTCACAACCAAAGATCTTGCGGAATATGTTGGTGGAAAAAACAGAGTGTCTGAAATTATGAATAAGAAAAGAAGATTGACTGTAAAAATGATGAAATCTTTACACTCTGGCTTAGGTGTCCCGGCAGAATCCTTGTTAAACGCATAATTCATCAACGTATGTTGTGACTCCCTATCGGATTGGAAGTCCACCCTGGTAGTGCACCTTCCTGTATGTTCACAGTTGAGAATTCCTGACTGCTGAGAACCGGTTTCTCACACATGGCCCAGTTAAAAAGATTATCTTCCTCATTACGGACCCCCATTACAATTTCGACCGTCTCTGAGATGATGGGCTCTTTTTTTTCCCCCCATCAGATATAACAATATCATCCGCTACCTCAATGCAAGACTAGCTCTACCGAATCGTAAATCTTATCATAATAGAATCGTAACTGTAACATCATCCTGCACGTACACACGAAGGACGTTGTCGCCGGTACAATTCTGTTACGGTTGAGAGTGTTGAAACACAGTGAGGATGTTCAATTTCTGCAGAAAGATGGTTACCAGGAATTGTTTCGGCGCATCAACAATTTCTTGGTAAGCCCTCTCATTCCCATCTTGTCCCAGAATGAGAATTTCATTCGATGCAATTTCTGAAGCACAACCAAATACTCGTCATGCGATTGAAATCCCCGCCAATCCTTCACAAGCGGCATGAGTAGATTGAGATGTTTCATATACCTGACAGCATGATGATAGTACTTTGAAATTCCCCGCTCAAGAATCGAGTCGACAAGAGAACGATAAAGAATGCTAGTTGTGAGATAACGCTTGTTTCGCTCAAAGGAGTCTGCTAGAGGCAGGATGTCGTAGTACCGTGACCCATCCAACTGCCGGGCATTCCTCAGGACTAACTCTTCAGCTTTTATTACCTCGCCCACGTGAAGAATAAACTGCACATCCTGAAAGTCTAAATTCTTTCCTTTCAGGAGAAGTTCGATCTCATCCTTCACCACACGGTTGCGCTGATGTTCTCCGATTGTAGAAAGAAGCAGGTCAAGGGTTTCAGGACATCGGCTGCGTCGAAAGATTCTCCATGCAACATCGGACTGTTCTTTCACCATCCCGAGATCGGCAAAAACAGAAAACAATGCCGCATCGCGATCTCCTTCCTGGAAATTATCCCCATCAGGTATCTTCCGGAGCCATGAAAGCGCCGTTGGCGCATCATAGGCTTCAAGATATGCCTGTGCAATATCAATGCATGCTGCGGTATGTGGTTCAGGTCCCCAGCCGGCAATCCGCGCTTTCTCAAACAGCCTCGCATCCTTGAGCTGGCGGGCAATGGCTTCTACTGCTATCAAGAGATGCCTTTTGCCAAATTCAGCCTTGTGCGAATCGGCTTCCTGCCAAAGCGTTTCGGCCATTGAGCAAAGAACTTCGTGTGGTAAATACTCCACCGCTCGGTTGAGCAGTTCATCTCGCACGCCGAAATCATCTTTGCGGTACAATTCAAGTACTCTATCGGCGATCCATCCCTTGTTCTCACATGCCCTACCGTATCGGACAAATAGGTTACACGCATCGATTCTATAAACATCTCCGACGGTGCCGTCTGAATCATCACATGAGTTAAGCATAACTTCATCCGTGAGATAGAATTCAAGAAGAAGTTCAATCCCTTCCTTCGGATCAATCTCAGAACCGGCAAGGCTTGCGATTACATCCGTGAGCGTGTGGGAAAATGCATTTGATTCCGACCATCCAAGATATCCATCAAAGTCTTTCAGCTTTTGAAGTGCTTGTCTGAATTTCTTTGAAGGACTACCGCCGGATCCGGATATGAATCCCAATTTCGATCTTTTCCTGATCAAGCGAGAATCTTTCCATCTTGTACAAACTTATACCAATGAACCGCCTTTATCCTATCTGCCATCGTCACACCTTCCTTGCGGGAACTTAATAGATATGAGTGTGTGGGTCGTCCTACGAGAACTCTACGCTTCTAAGGAATACCTCAACGAATACTTGTCATCAGACAATAAGCTGTACCCTGAGCTTCATGCCTAAGGCTCTTGCATACTTTTCAAGCGTCGAAAGACGGATGTCTTCGGCATGGTTTTCAATTCGAGAAATAGCAGATTTTTTCGTTCGCAATTTTTTTGCAATAAATTCTTGAGTTATTCCTGCACGTTCTCTTGCTTGCCGAAGCATGATACTAAATTCGAATGCCTCATATCCAGACTCAAAATTCTCTGCAAATTTTTGACTCCGTTTCTTCCGTTGCTCGATATATCGTTCTACATCGCTCATAGTTACTTTCTCCTTTGGAGATAATCACTTCGTCTTTGAAAAGCTAATTCAATTTCCCGAACAGGGGTCTTTTGCTGTTTTTTTACGAAGCCACTTGTTAAGATCAAGAGATTTGATCCATCGAAAAATCCAAGAAACCGATAGCTATTACCACCGATCTGCACCCGAACTTCCCATAAATCATTCGTACCGACAAGTTTCTTGAAATATTGTTGCGGCACAATGTCTAGTTTTTCAACAATCCGGAACACCCAGACTACTTTCTGAGCGTGTCGGTCTGAAAGAGTATCTAAATATTCTTCTACAGGACAACGTCCAGAAGGAGTCTTATAGAATCGAATCGTTCGTATAGAGTAAGTTAACAAATAGGTGAACCACTTGCAACCGCGGCAACCTGACAGTCGTACCAAATGACCTAGCACTGTTGTTCCGCTTTGCGGGACTCTTTTATCTTACTACCGATCTCAAGGATCTTTGGACATTCTCAAGAAAGATGCCCCAAACAAAAACGTGCAGGCCATAGCTAGGAAGGAGTTGTACTCCCGACTTAATTACTCGGGAGATTATCTCCCTCGCAACTTGGTGTTCGATTCCGATGCTTTTCGATCGGAAGAGAAATCTTGGCTTAGCAGGTAACAGATTTTTCACCCTGCGTTGCAGGATTCGAAATGACAATTGAGAAAGGACTAGTGCCCGCCCTTGCCAAAGATTATAACATGTGAAAATAAATGTGAAGACAAAGATGGGGATAATGCGACAATAGCGGAGAGTATTATAGAAGAGATCTGTGGTGTCAGGAGTTTCCTACCCACCGAATTGTAACGCATGTGGGTTTCCTGACACTTTAACGGCAATATCCTTCACCATTGATGGCTTTATGGGAATTTATGCCGCGCCTTTGAGATCCTCTTTGATGCCTTTCTCGATGTACACTTTCGCCAGAGAAGAATACCCCAAATCTTTTCTGTTAGCAACGGTTTTCAATTGCGCCAGCATGATTGAGGACAATCGCATAGACAAAAACTCTGTTGACGGCTTCAAATTCGGGACCGCTTGAACGACAATAGTCTTTGAATGGTCAAGGTAGTCAAGCGGAGAATGAGTGGCCCAAAAGTTGCTTTCCTCTTCCTCACTTTTAAAAGCGGGTAATTTTTTTAGTTTGTTCTTCATAGTGCTTCTTCTCTCGGTTGTTCATGTCTCTCGCTGATATTACGCGTATGTTTTTTCCCCTCATGGTAAAAACGATCACCAGGTGTCTGCTCTTGACTGTTTTTCCATAACATGTAAAACGCAGCTCGCTCATCGAATGCTTTTCGTCTGGAGAGACGAAATAGGGTGGATTAAGAAATAACTCCTCCGTCTCAGCGAGCGAGACACCATGCTTTAAATTCTTGGTGATGTTTCCAATGTCCCAGTCAAAACCTTCGGCCGTTTCTATCATTGTTTTGCGAGTCTGCATAGATGATATGTTAAACATATACAATCAAAACCAGAAAATCAAGCTGTACCAATGATGCGTTGCATCCGTAAAAGTGTGAAGGGTACTGAAAAGGGACCTGCCCGTAAAGTGCGTCGGGTAAAATAACCCTGACAGAATGGGAATCAATTAAGAATATTGAACTTCGAATGAAAGGACATCGCTATAATGGAACATTGACGGAGGAGATTATAGATGAAGAGACGGCGGGAGAATTTCTAGAACAAAAAAAGGCGCGAAGCCTGCCTGTGGATAGTTTGTACTTAACTAGTGCCCGCCCTTGCCGAAGAGTACAACGTTGACGGTCGCGAAAAGGATTTCGAGGTCGAACATGATGGACATATTTTCGATGTAGTACAAATCGAGCAGCACCATTTCCTTGAAGTTCACTTCGCGCCTCCCCGAGATCTGCCACAATCCGGTAATCCCCGGTTTCGCATTGGCGCGAAGTTCATAGAACCCGCGCATCCTGTTCTCTGTGGTAATATTCTTGAGATCGGCAAGTGAGAGCGGACGGGGACCGACGAGGCTCATTTCTCCTGTCAGGACTTTGAAAAACTGCGGTATCTCATCCATACTGGTTTTACGGAGGAATCGACCTACACGAGTGACACGCGGATCGCTTTCGACGTAAAAAAGTCCTCCGGTGGTCTTGTTCAGCTTGTACATCTCCTCCTGCTGATCTTCAGCATCCTTCCTCATTGTTCTGAACTTAAGTACATCGATCTGTTTCTTACCTTCGGCAAGAGCTCTGCGCTGCCGGAAAAAGACCGGCTTACCGTCTTCAATGAGGATAGCAATCGAGACGGCAAATATGATGGGGGCTGCGATAACGAGTGCGACGACAGCCCCAACGATATCGAATATGCGCTTCACGATTTTTTTCATGACTTCGGTAATTATTCTCTTACGCGAAAAGAGGGGGATCCCGGCGACGTCATGAACATGCGTAAACCTCAAGAGTCCGTCGAATTCTGGAGAGAGAATCTTCAGATCTATGTTCCTGTCCCTGCAGATATTCAGAAGATCGGGCAGCTCAGCTGCATCGTCGATCGAAGGGACTAGGACACGATCGATAGCTTCGTTCGCAACGGCCTCTTCCAACCTTTTTATTTGATAGTGAGGAATGAACGACGAATTTTCTGTGGAACCATTGGTCTGACTCCCATTGTTGATCTCGACAATTCCCCGGATCCTGCATCCCAGTTGAGGTACTTTACTATATGTGTCTACAATCTTGTTGCTGACACCGTTGTAACCGACGATGAGGGCGTTGAACGTTCCATATCCCCCTTTTTGCATTAAGGAATTGAAATAGTTGAGAAAACTTCGTCCGAAGACGAACAAGACCGGAATGAAGAGAAGGAACAAGGCCAAAAAGCGCGGAGGAAAATATTCAAAATGGAGAATGTACATCATGGTAAAAATTGTGGGTATTGCGTAAAAATATGCTTTGTGATCAACGTCAACTATAATTCCTCTCCAGCGACAATTATTATTCCCCCTGCTTC